>NZ_JAYDZY010000017.1:0-68169 GCF_035607575.1 Georgenia sp. H159
CGAGCAAGCCCACTACGCTGCAGTCAACCAAGAGCCGCAACCCGCATAGAAGCGGCAGAGAAGCCGTGACGGTTCACGGACAGGTGATCACGGCCGTGGGAAACGACCGCAACTTCACCGGCTGTCACTTGCACTTCGGGGTCTACGACCGTGGTGGGTACACCGACCCGATGCTGTTCCTGGCGGGCCCGGACGTGCCCGTGTGGGATGAGCGGCCGGTGGTCAGGTGAGCTGGAGGGTGGTCAGGCAGGTGGCGCCCTCGTCGGTGGTGGTGAAGTCCGTGGCACCGGTCCGCCCGTCGTAGCTGACCTCGACGGTGCCCTGGACGTCGCGGGGCAGCCAGAGTCCGACGAAGCCGTTGTCGAAGGTGGTCATCTCCTCTTCGAGGAGGACCTCTCCGTCGTCGTTGACGATCCGCACGTCGAGGTCCTGGCCGGTGAGCTCACCTTGGCAGGTGGTGAGGCTGTGGTAGAAGCACTCGTGGGTCTGGTCGACGTAGGGGGCCACGGACAGGTAGAAGCGGTCTTCGGGCATGTCCAGGGCCAGCTCCTGCTGCCCGTCGGAGAAGACCAGTTCGTCGGGGCGGATGGAGGCCATGAGGTCGGTGGGCCGGTCGGTGCCGCCGAGCCGGTCGAGGTGGTCGATGATCTCGGTGACGTCCATCCCCGCCAGGCCGTGGGCGTCGAGGAACTCGGCCTGGGCGCCGGTGGCTGCCTGCTCGGCGGGGGTGTCCGTGGTTGAGCACCCGGCAAGGACGAGCACGAGTGCCCCGATGGCTACGGCGAGTCGTTTCACGTTCTGCTCCTGTGTGGTTGTCCCGGCGGTTCGCAGGGGCATTCGGAACGGGATGAGGTGGGGGTTGCGCGGTCGGGGTGGGATTGGCTGACGCTGGTTAGAAGGCGTAGCCGTGGACGGTCTCGGTGAAGAGGTTGACCACGAAGTAGTTGATGAGCACGAGCACGAAGCCGGACAGGCCGAGGTAGGCGGCTTTGCGGCCGTCCCAGCCGCGGGTGGCGCGGGCGTGGAGGTAGGCGGCGTAGGTAACCCAGACGACGAAGGTGCCGACCTCCTTGGGGTCCCAGTCCCACGGGCGGCCCCAGGCGTGCTCCGCCCAGATCGCGCCGGCGATGAGGGTGAAGGTCCACAGCAGGAAGCCGACGGCGTTGAGCCGGTAGGCGTAGCGCTCGAGCTCGCCGGAGCCCGGGAGCACGTCAGCCAGCCGCCCCCAGAACCCGCGGTCCGCTGTTTCGGCGTGGTCACCGGAGGTTGCGGCGCCGCTTGTCCCGGTGAGCCCGCCGGCGCGGGCGACGGCGGGCTCACGCTGCTTGTGGCTCTCCAGGGCGGTCTGCTCCCCGCGCTGCTTGACCAGCTGGACCACCGACAGTACGGCGGCCACGGCGAAGACGCCGATCGCCATCGTTGCGACGGAGACGTGGATGACGAGCCAGTAGTGGTCCAGGGCGGGACTGACGCCGTCGGCCTTGACGTAGAACACGGACACCGCTAGCCCGAGGGCGAGCAGCGTGGGCGTGATGACCATTGCGCCGAGGTAGCGCAGGTCGCGCCAACGCTGGATGGCCAGGAACGTGCCGACCGCGACGAGGGTGAAGACGAGGGTGAACTCGTACATGTTCGCCCAGGGCACCCGCCCGGCGGCGATACCGCGGGTGACCACGCCAGTGGCGTGCAGGGCCAGGCCGGCGGTCGTCGTGGTCATCGCGGTGCGGGCGGCTCGGCGGGGCCGGCCTGCGGGGCCGCGGTCGCGCAGCGCGGACAGGTCGATGCCGAATGCGATCATGGCGAGGGCGTAGGCGGCCATGGCGCCGTAGATCACCAGCAGGCTGAGCTGGCCGAGGTCGTTCACGTGTCCTCCGGGGCGGTGGGGGTGGCGGCCCGAACCGCGGTCATGACGCGCTCGAGCTCGCGCTCGAGGCCGGGGTCGTCGCCGCGGGCCAGGGCGGCGGCCTCGACGAGGGTGTGGCCGGTGCCGTTCGGGGTGGTCTTGACCCACAGCCGGCGGCGGGGGGCGAACAGTGAGGCGGACAGGCCGGCCATGGCCGCGAGGGAGGAGACCAGCAGGAGGGTCAGGGTGGGGTCGTAGCGCAGGTCGATGGCCGCGAAACGGGGCAGGGACTCGAAGGAGATCGTGCCCAGCCCGTCGGGCAGCTCGACCTCCTCGCCGGGTGCGAGCAGGATCTTGACCTCCTGCTCCCCGTCCATCACCTGGGTCATGTCCTCGGTGTCGAGCTCGTAGACGTTCTGCGGGATGCCCTGGTCCAGGCCGAGGTCACCGGTGTAGAGGTCCAGGACGATGAGCGGCGCGTTGGGTTGGGGGTGCACCGAGCGCAGCCCGTCCTCCTCGGACATGGCAGTGGGCAGCAGGTAGCCGGTGAAGCCGAGCTGGTCCAGGCCGGGGGAGACGTCGGGGACCTTGACCACGCCGCGGGAGGTGTAGAAGTCGTCCTCGGGCAGGAAGGGCACCGGCTGGGAGAACGCCACCTGCCCCTCGGCGTCACGCACGGTCAGGTGGGGGGCGAAGCCGTTGCCGGCCAGGTAGATGTTCGCGCCGGCTGCGGTGATCGGGTAGTTGACCCGGATGGTGTCCTCGTAGCGCCGGCCGTCAGGCTCGGTGACCGTGACCCGGGCGGCGAAGTCGCGGGCCTGGGCGTCGACGGTGAACCGGGAGGTGAGCTCGGTCAGGGAGAAGGTGAAGGGCTCGAGGTCGGCGCCGGTGACCATGGACCCGGGGGTGAAGGTGTCGTAGTCGACGAGGGAGTTGGCGAAGGTGCGGCCTTCGACGACGACGGCCTGTCCGCGGTAGGCGACCAGCTGCGCGGCACCCAGGGCGACGAGCACCCCGATCAGGGACAGGTGGAAGACGATGTTGCCGGTCTCGCGCAGGTAGCCACGTTCGGCGCTGATCCCTTCCGCGGTCACGGCCACCCGGAAGCGGCGGCCCAGCGCCGAGCGGACCGCCCCGGTCACCTCCTCGGTGGTGGCGGTGGTCGTGTGCGTGTCCCGGACGGGGAAGCGGGTCAGGCGGCGCGGGACACGGGAGGGTGCCGCGCGTAGCGCGGTGATGTGGGCCTTGGTGCGGGGCAGGATGCAGCCGATGAGGGAGATGAACAGCAGCAGGTAGATGGCGGCGAACCAGGGCGCGGCGTAGATGTCGAGCAGGCCAAGGCGCTCGAGCCAGGTGGCGAGCTGGGGCCGGTCGGCGCGCAGGGTGGCCACGCCGGCGGGGTCCTGGGGGATCTGCGGGATGAACGCGCCGGGCAGCGCGGCCAGGGCGAGCAGCATGAGCAGCAGCAGCGCCACCCGCATGGAGGTGAGCTGGCGCCAGGCCCAGCGCAGCCAGCCGCGCACACCGATCCCGGCGGGGGCCGGGGACTGGGGCGGCATGTCCTGCGCCTCGTCCATGGTTCGCAGACCGGCGGGACGGTAAGCCATCACACAGTCCTCACGTAAGCCGACGACCGGGGACCCGTGCACACACGGGGACGCTAACCCACCGTCCTGAAAGACCGGGAATGCCGGTTAAGGTTTGATTAAGATGCGTCGGTTTCGGTGTGGCGACGCGACGGTCGGGGCTGTGGTGCGGGCGTCGTCAGCCGATGGTGGCGAGGAGCTCGGTGCAGGCCTGCTCGCAGGCACGGCAGGCCTCGGCGCAGATGCGGCAGTGCTCATGGTGGCCGGCATGGGCAGCGCACTCATCCCCGCAGGAGCGACATGCCTGGATGCAGGCCTGGAGCAGGGCGCGGGTGAGGTTGGCGTCATAGCCGGTGTGCCGGGACAGCACGCGGGCTGTGGTGTCGCAGATATCGGCGCAGTCGAGGTTGGTCCGGATGCACTTGCGCAGCTGGTCGACCATGTCCTCGCTGAGGCAGGCGTCCGCGCAGGCGGTACAGGCCTGGGAACACGCCACCAGGGCCTCGATCGCCCGCGCGAGCGGGTCGACGTCGAGGCCGATCTCGCCGGGGTGGGTGGTGATCATCTCCGCGGTTCTCATTGTCTTCCTCCATCTCTGATTGCTTGCCCCGTGTCGGTGCGGGCTTGCGACGTTACGCGGGGTGCCCGGGGGGTGCCTGGGCAGGAGTCGTGATGTTGATGAAGGTTTGATGAACTCTTCCCGTAGGGCCGTTATCGAACCGTGATCCTGGGGTTGGCGTGTGTAGCGTCGCTTCTGCTTCTTGCCCCCTTCATCGCAGAAGCTCACGTGCGGACGCCGAGCCCTGCCACCGCACTGTGGTCCTCGATCGTCCGTGGCAGGGACGGGGAACCCGATGTGGGCCTGCGTGCAGGTCCTTGGGGTGAAGCTCGATGCCTGAGCCGGGTGTGCTCCTACCCGAACCCGACAGCTGACCTCGTAGGCGCCCTGGAGAGGTTTACCCGTGACATCTAGCCACACCCGTGGTCGGCACCGTGCCGAGGGCCGTCCCGTTACCGTTTTCTCATCACTGGGTCCGTGCTTGAAGGGTCCGGCCGCGCGTCGTGCCGCGCTTGCCGCGGCTTCCTCCGGTTTGGTGCTGACCATGGCCACGACCACCGCCTCTGCGATGGAGCCGGTCCACCCCGACCCGCCGGTGGTCGGCACCCAGGCCAGCGATACCCCGACGGCGAGTGCGCAGGCCAGTGGTACCGAGACCGCGGAGGTCACCCACACCGTCGTCTCCGGTGACACCGTGTGGAAGCTGGCGCAGCGCTACGACAGTACGATCTCGGCGATCGTCACCGCCAACGGTCTGAACGCGCAGGCGCTGATCCGTGTCGGTGAGGTGCTGACGATCCCCCAGGGGCAGGCGAGCGTGTCGGCGACGACGTCGACGGCGGTCACTGAGCGGGAGGCTGCTTCGGCCTCGCGCTCGGCTTCCCGCAGCGAGGCCCCGCCGGCCAACACGTCGGGCAATGCTGTCCTTGACATCGCCTACCGGTACGTCGGCACCCCTTACGTGTGGGGCGGGTCGACCCCGGCGGGCTTTGACTGCTCGGGGTTCACCCAGTACGTCTACGCCCAGGCGGGCATCTCCATCCCGCGGTCCTCGGCGGCGCAGCGCAACGCGGGCACGCAGGTCTCGGCGTCCCAGGCCCAGCCGGGTGACCTGGTGTGGTGGCCCGGGCATGTGGGGATCTACGTGGGTGGGGGGCAGTACATCGCGGCCTTCAGCCCGGGTAACCCGCTGTCGGTGCGTGACATCTACAAGGCCAACCCGACGTTCATCCGGGTGGGCTGAGCAGCGGTGGTGGCCCGCAGCTGGCTGCGGGCCACCACCGGCCCGGGTCAGACGAGGGTCTGGAAGTTGGCGACGAGGCCCTGCAGGTAGCCCGACACCCAGATCCACAGCCCGGTGACCATCGCGAGTCCGAGCAGGACGAGCAGCCCGCCGCCGAGGCGTTGGAAGGCGCGGCGGTGGCGGCGCAGGAAGCCCAGTGCGCGGGTCGAGCGGGACAGCAGCATCGCCCCGGCGACGAACGGGACACCGAGGCCGAGGCTGTAGGCGAACACGAGGACCCCGCCGCGGGCGGGATCGGCCTCGCTGAAGGCGAGGCTGAGGACCGCGGCCAGGGTGGGGCCCATGCAGGGCGCCCAGCCCAGCCCGAACACGACACCGAGGAGCGGCGCTCCCCACAGGCCCTGCCGGGGGGTCAGGTGCAGGCGGCGGTCGCGTTGCATGAGTGGGACGTAGCCCATGAAGGCCAGGCCCATGAGCACGACCAGCGCGCCGAGGATGCGGGTGGTGAGGTCGAGCCAGGGGGCGAGCAGGATCCCGAGCCAGGCGAAGATGACGCCGAGCAGGACGAACACGGCGGTGAAGCCGGCGACGAAGAGCAGTACCCCGGCCAGGAGCCGCCCGTCACGGACCTTGGTCTGCTGCCCGCCAGGCAGGCGGGCGCCGGGGGTGGTGGCCCCGGCCATGCCGCTGAGGTAGCCGACGTACCCAGGCAGCAGGGGCAACACGCACGGGGAGGCGAAGGAGATAAATCCGGCGATCGCGGCCACGGGGAGCGCGGCGAGCATGGGGCCGGTGAGCACGGTGCTGGCGAAGAAGGAGCCGAGCTGGTCCATCGCTCAGGCCGTCTCGGCGAGGGTGTCGTCGATGAGGCCGCGCAGCGTGGTGGGGTCGATCTGGCCCATGATGCGGGCGGCGACCCGGCCCTGGCGGTCCAGGACCACGGTGGTGGGCATGGCCTGGAGTGGCACGAGTCCTTGGAAGGCGGCCACGGCGGCGGCTCCTTGGTCGTGGATGGAGGGGTAGGGGACCTGGAAGGTGCGCTCGAAGGCCTGGGCGGTGGCGGCGTCGTCGCGGGGGTTGACCCCGAGCAGCTGCACCCCCTGGGGGGTGTAGTCCTCGTGGATGGCCCGCAGGTCCCCGGCCTCGGCGCGGCACGGCGGGCAGGCGGCATACCAGAAGTTGACCACCACCACCTCCCCGCGCCACTGGCTCAGGTCGACCTCCTCGCTGTCGTAGGTCTGACCGATGAGCTCGATGGCGCCGTCGCGCTGCTGCGGCTCCCAGGTCGCCAGGGACCCGTCTCCGGCGATGTAGCCGGCGCCGGAGTCTTGTCCCGCGTCGGTCTGGGCGGTGGCGGCACAGCCGCTCAAGGCCACGACGGTGGCCAGGGCGGCCGCCGTGAGCACGCGCCTGAGGGGTGCCCGACGCCTGGAGGGTCTCACGCTTGTCACCTTTCCCAACCGAAACCCCGCCCGGGGCTCACTGATCGCTGCACTGGTCCGGCGACCATCGTCGCCGCTTTGGTGGGAAGTTCCCCAACCGGGGGGCGACCGGGCCGGTTCTTAACCGAATCTTCACCGTTCACCAGGCGGTGCCGCCGGTGCGGCGACCCCTTCGGGAACCGCGAGGATCCACGCGTTTTCGGAGCACGCTTGCCGTGCCAGCACCATAACCCGGCCACTTGTCCAGCGTACCCCCAGGGGGTATAAAAAGATGGTGCCGTCCTGGCACGCACCACCGATCAAGGGGAGGCCCTCATGGCTACCAGTACCTTCAGCGTTACCGGCATGACTTGCGGCCATTGCGTCGGCTCCGTGGCCGAGGAGGTCGGCAAGATCGCCGGCGTCCAGAACGTCGAGGTCGACCTGGTCGCCGGTGGAGAGTCGACAATCAAGGTCTCCAGCGCCGGCGACGTACCGGTGGATGAGGTCCGAGCGGCCGTGGACGAGGCCGGCTATGAGCTCACCGGGACGCCTGCGTGAGGAGCAGTGCCAAGTTGACCGGGTTCGCGTTGGTCCTGGCCCTGGCGCTGGGCGCCGGCTATGGGCTGGGGTCGGTGCTCGGCCCGGATGAGCCCGACGCCGCCGCGGGCCCGGGTGTGGTGGAGCTGGAGGAGGCCGCCGCCCGCTGAGGTCGGTGGCCCAAGGGGATGGAGGTGAGTCGATGAGTCAGCAGGTCATCGAGCTGGAGATCGGCGGGATGACGTGCTCCTCGTGCGCGGCCCGGGTGGAGAAGAAGCTCAATCGGATGCCCGGGGTCGAGGCGAGCGTGAACTTCGCAACCGAGCGGGCCAAGGTCGCCCTACCAGAGGGTGCCTCCGTCCAGGACGCGCTGGCCACGGTCGAGGCCACCGGGTACACCGCGCGGCTGCGTGAGGATCCCGGGACGGCCCCGGCCGAGGAAACGGCCCGGGACGCCGAGCCTGACGCCGTGGCCGAGCTGCGGCGGCGGGTGATCATCTGCGCGGTCCTGACGTTGCCGGTGCTGGCCTTCATGTTCCGGCCGCTGCAGTTCGACAACTGGCAGTGGCTCTCCCTGACCCTTGCCGCCCCGGTCGTGGTGTGGGGGGCCTGGCCCTTCCACCGGGCCGCATGGATCAACGCCAAACACGCCGCCGCGACGATGGACACCCTGATCAGCATCGGGGTGACCGCAGCATTCGGCTGGTCCCTGTACGCCCTGTTCCGGGGCGGGGCGGGGCACCCGGACATGCGCATGGACTTCCACCTCATCCCCGAACGGGGTGGCGGCGCGAATGAGATCTACCTCGAGGTCGCCGCCGCGGTGACGACGGCGATCTTGCTGGGCCGCTACTTCGAGGCCCGCGCCAAGCGCCAGTCCGGGGCCGCGCTGCGTGCCCTGCTGGAGATGGGCGCCAAGGATGTGGCCGTGGTCCGCGACGGCCGTGAGGTGCGGGTGGCGGTGGGCCAGCTGGCGGTGGGCGATGAGTTCATCGTGCGGCCGGGGGAGAAGATCGCCACCGACGGTGTCGTCGTCGAGGGCGCCTCCGCGGTCGATGCCTCCATGCTCACCGGTGAACCGGTCCCGGTCGAGGTCGGACCGGGTGACGGCGTGGTGGGGGCGACCGTCAACGCCGGCGGCCGGCTCCTGGTACGCGCCACTCGGGTGGGCGCCGACACCCAGCTGGCGCAGATGGCCCGCCTGGTGGAGGAGGCCCAGACCGGTAAGGCCCCCGTCCAGCGGCTGGCCGACCGCATCTCGGCGGTCTTCGTCCCGGTTGTCATCACCCTGGCGGTGGCGACGCTGGGCTTCTGGCTGGGCTACGGGGCGGGCGCTGAGCTGGCGTTCACCGCCGCGGTGGCCGTGCTCATCATCGCCTGCCCGTGCGCGTTGGGCCTGGCCACCCCGATGGGCCTGATGGTCGGCACCGGCCGCGGCGCCCAGCTCGGCATCCTCATCAAGGGCCCAGAGATCCTGGAGTCCACCCGCCGGGTGGACACCATCGTGCTGGACAAGACCGGCACCGTCACCACCGGGCAGATGCGCCTGGTGGACGTCGTGCCCGCCGCCGGCGGCGAGGCGGACACGGTACTGCGGCTGGCCGGCGCACTGGAGAACGCCTCCGAACACCCGATCGCCGCGGCCATCGCCGCCGGAGCGCGCGAGCGCCTCGGTGACCTGCCGGCCGTGGAGTCCTTCGCCAACACCCAGGGCCTGGGAGTGTCCGGGACCGTCGAGGGACATGCCGTCATCGCCGGTCGGGCGCGGTGGCTGACCGAGCAGTCAGCCCAGCCACTACCGGCCGAGCTCGCCGCCGTCCTGGAGGAGGCGGAGGGCGCCGGGCGCACCGCGGTGGCCGTGGGCTGGGACGGGCGCATCGAGGGGATCGTCATCGTGTCGCCAAACTATCTGCTCAGCTATGCAGATAGCAAGCGAGGTCGGTAGGATCTGGGCGTGCACGATGAGCCGGTACGCCCCGTTGCCGACGACGAGCATGCGCAGATCGCCGCGGCCACCTTCCGCATGCTCTCTGACCCGACGCGGGTGAAGATCCTATGGGCCGTGTTCCAGAGCGAGGCGAACGTCAACTCCCTGGCGGAGAGCGTGGGGGCCACACCCGCCGCGGTGAGCCAGCACCTGGCCAAGCTGCGCCTGGCCGGTCTGGTCCGGACACGACGGGAGGGCACCTTCATCTACTACTCGGCCACCGACACCCACGTCCACCGCCTGCTGGCCGAGTCCCTGTCCCACGCCGAACACGTCACCGGCGCCGCCGCCGAGGCAGACCCTCACAGTTACCGGGCGCAGGCAACGGCCAGCTCAGTATCCGGATAGGCAGGCTTCCCCCACTACCGACGCGTCGCCGCGAGTACGGCCAAAGATGCGGTTCCACCGCCAACGGCTCCTACGGCACACGAAGGAGGAACGCGCATGCCTCGGTGTCGCAACCAGATGAGTCCCAATCCTGATCCGATACTCCACGCCGCTGAGCCTGGCATCCGGCCGCGAATATCGCTCGACGTCCCGGTGGTCATCGCCGCCGGGGGTGCGCTCGGCGCGGTCGGACGCTACGGGCTCACTGTCGTGATGCCGCACAACCAAGGTGGATTCCCCTGGGCGACGTTCTGGACGAACGTGGCCGGGTGCCTGCTGATCGGGGTGGTCATGGTGATGCTGACCGAGGGTGCGGGTCGCCCGCACCGACTCGTGCGTCCATTCGTCGGGGTCGGCATCCTCGGGGGCCTCACCACGTTTTCGACGTACACCGTGGATATAAATCGGCTGGTCGCGGCGGGAACGCCGGGCACAGCACTGGTCTACATGTTCGCCACGCTCGCCGCGGCGCTGGTCGCGGTACAGGTCGGCATGGTCATGACCCGTTGGGCCACCCGTGCCCGGCGCACCGGGAAGGACACGGAGACATGAGCGAAGGGCGCAGGCTGTTGCGGCTGACAGTCCTGGTCGGGGAGTCTGACCAGTGGCACCACCGGCCCGTCTATGCCGAGATCGTCCACCGGGCCCGCGACGCGGGCCTTGCGGGAGCGTCGGTCCCGCGGGTGGTTCCCAGCAGCACACCGGCGCGTCCGTCCCGATCGCGGCCTACGGTCCCGGTGCGGCGAACGTGGCCGGGCTGACCGACGACACCGACACCTTCTTCACCACGATGAACGTCCTCGAGCTCAACGGGGACCTGGAGTCCCTGAGCGCTTCTGCCACGATCGCGCTCGACCCCTCGCCGGTCGCGCCCGGTGAGGCCGTGACCGCATCGACGTCCGAGCTGAACGGTGACCGTCAGGTCCTCGCCACCGTGGGCGACGAGCCTGTGGGCCAGGCCGACGTCATCGACGGCGTCGCCTCGTTCGACCTCACGGCGCCCGACACCCCGGGTGAGTACCCCGTCGTGCTCACCGGCCTGCAGACGGGCACGGAGCTCACCGCCTCGCTCGTCGTCTCCCAGTCGCCGACCACACCCACGCCCGACGACACCGACGAAACCGACGACAACGGGACGGACGCTGGCGGTGGCGTAGACCCTGATGGCACCGGTGGCTCTGGCCTCGGCGCCGCTCCAGACTCGGCCGGCGGGCCCCTGGCAGTGACCGGCGCGGAGGCTGCACAGGCAGCACTGCTGGCGGTCCTGCTGCTCGGCTCCGGTGGCGCCGCCCTGTGGCTGCGCAACCAGCGTCTCACGCGGGCCCACTGACCAACGCACCACACGAAAACCCACAGGGAGGCCGTCGCCCCACTCCGGGCGACGGCCTCCCGCCGCCCTGGGTGAGGTCCGCATCCCAGCGCCGGGCCAGGCGGTCCGGGGCTCCCGGCGGCTAGGAGGTGTGCGGCGCGAGCGTGCCGAGACCGGGGAGGAACCGGCCGACCCGCTGGGCGTAGCGGGCGTAGGCGGGGCCGTGGGTGCGCAGCAGGTATGGCTCCTCGACGAGGCGGACCTGGATCTCCACCGCGAGGAGCAGGCAGGCCAGCGCCGCGGCGGTCAGGGCCGTCGGGACCAGGACGGTCAGTCCGAGCAGCGCGGTCAGCATCGCGGTGAAGATCGGGTTGCGGACCACGGCGAACATGCCGGAGGTGACCAGGCCGGTGCGCTCGGTGGTGTCGACACCGATCCGCCAGGAGGCGCCCATGCCGGCCTGGGCGGCCAGGACGGCGGCGAAGCCGGCGATGGCCACTGCCAGGCCCGCCCACTGGACGGCCGGGGGCGGGGTGATGGGGGCCGTGGTGCCGGTGAGGGCCAGGGCGGGGCCCGCGGCGCCGAGGGCGAGGGCGGCGGCGAAGAGGATCCCGCCCCACCACTCGGCCGATCCGGGGGCGCCGCTCAGGCCGCGGAAGCCGGTGGAACCGGTACGGCGCCGGTGGATCCAGGAGCGCGCACCGAACGCGGCGACGAGGCCGGCCAGGTACAGGGTCAGTGCCGCAGCGGCTGCGACGTCAGCGGTCATGGGGTCTCCTCGGCTCAGGTCGCACGTTCTGCGGCCGTCGGGTTCTCGGTCGTGTCGCCGCTGATGAGGGCTACCAGGACCAGGGTTATCGCCCCGCCGGTGATGTAGACATCAGCGAGGTTGAAGGTGGGGAACCAGCCGGTGTGCAGGTAGTCGGTCACGACGCCGTCGGGGGCACGATCGATCAGGTTTGCCACCGCACCCGCCAGGATCAGGGCCAGTGCCAGCCACGTTGAGCGCGTCGCGGTGCGGGTGGCACGCCAGGTGAAGACAGCCAGCGCGCCGATGATGAGCCCCGTGATGGCGAGCACGACGCCGGCTGGCAGGCGAGCGCCGAGGCTGAAAGCCATCCCAGCGTTGAAACCGAGGCGAAGCTCGACGGGCCCCAAGTCCACCGAGCGACCGTCGGCCAGTGCTCCACCTGCCCACGCCTTCACTGCCAGGTCGATCGCGGTCAGCAGCGTGATGGTGACGACGAGGGCGACCCGAGCCCGGGTGCCACTCCTCGCTGAGGTGAGATCCGGTGTGGTCATGAGGACGCCGTTCGTGTGTTGGTCATCGCCGCAGGCACAACTTCCAGCACGTCAGGGCTCACGGCTACCCCGTGAGACGAGCCGTCGAGCGTCAGCGACCTCATAGGCCAAAGGCCCCACCCTCGAGGAGGATGACGACGCCCAGGCCGATGAGGACCAGCGGGAAGAGGATGTGTTCCCAGCGTTCGAGGACCTCGGCGATCGGCCGGCGGGTGGCGACATACTTCGCTGCGAGCACGAGGAGGCCCACCAGGGCGAGGAAGACGAGGCAGTAGGCGATGATCGCGGTGGTAGACGCGGTGGCGAAGACGGGGACGTAGACCCCGATGTTGTCCCCGCCGTTAGCGAACGTCACGGCCGCCACCGTCAGGACTCCGACCTGCTTGTCGGCGACCTTGGCCTCGTCGTCGTCGTCATCGTCGTCGCGGTTGCGCCACGCGTGCCACGCCGCGTACAGGCCCAGGGCGAGGGGGATGAGACCGAAGTAGGGCAGGGCGGCCTCGGGCAGGAAGGAGCGAGCTCCCAGGGAGACCACCACGGCGGCCAGCAGGATGCCCCCGAAGCCGAGGTACTGGCCGGCGAGGATCTTGCGGGTGGTGCCCCGCTGGCCGGCGCCGCGGGCGTAGAAGAGGGACAGGATGATGATGTCGTCGATGTTCGTGGCCACGAACAGACCGAGCGCTTGCAGGATCGGGGTGAGCAGGTCCATCAGTGCCTTTCAGGGCGCGCCGAACCGCCGGCGGTGGTCAATGGGGCCGCGTTGGCCCGCGGGTCAGCGTCCGGGCGCGGTGGCGTGGTGGGTGCGTGCGGCGCGCAGGCCGTTGAGGATGACCAGGACCTCGGCGATCTCGTGGATGAGCACGACGGCTGCCAGGCCCAGGACGCCGGTGATGGCCAGGGGTGGCAGGGCGGCGATGATGAGCAGCGACAGGATGATGTTCTGGTTGACGATGCGCCGCCCGCGTCGGGCGTGGGTGATGGCCTGGGGCAGGAGGCGCAGGTCCTGGCCGGTGAAGGCGATGTCGGCGGACTCGATCGCGGCGTCGGAGCCGGTGGCTCCCATGGCGATCCCGACGTCGGCTGCGGCCAGGGCGGGGGCGTCGTTGATGCCGTCGCCGATCATCGCGGTGGGCCGGTGGGCGCTGAGCTCGTCCACGGCGGCGGACTTTCCTTCGGGGCGCAGCTCGGCGCGCACGTCGGTGATGCCGGCCTGCGCCGCGAGGGCGCGCGCGGTGCGCTCGTTGTCACCGGTGAGCATCGTGAGGCCGATGCCGCGGCCCGCCAGGGTCTGGATGACCTGGGGGACCTCGGGACGTAGCTCGTCGCGCACCCCGATCGCCCCGGCGACCGTGCCGCCGCGGTGGACGACGACGACGGTCATCCCTTGGGCCTCCAGGTCACGCACTCGGTCGGTGAGGTGGCCGGGGTCGACCCAGCGGGGGCTGCCGACCCGCACTACGGCGCCGTCCACGGTGCCGTAGATGCCGTGACCGGCTTCCTCGGTGATGCCGTGACCGGCGGGGGTGGCGGGGGCGGCCTGGGTGATGGCGGTGGCGAGGGGGTGGGTGCTGTGCTGCTCGAGCGCGGCGGCCCAGGCCAGGACCTGCTCCTCGGTCACGTCCATCGCGGGGACGACGGCGGTGACGGTGGGCCGGTTGGCGGTCAGGGTCCCGGTCTTGTCGAAGGCGACGTGCCCGATGCTGCCGAAGCGTTCGAAGATCGCGCCGCTCTTGATGATGACGCCGAACTTGCTGGCCGAGCCGACCGCGGAGACCACGGTGATGGGCACGGCGATCGCCAGCGCACACGGGGAGGCGGCCACGAGCACGACCAGGGCGCGGGTGATCCAGGTCTGCGGGTCACCAGCGAGGGAGCCGATGACGGCGACCAGCACGGCCAGGACCAGGACGCCGGGCACGAGCGGGCGGGCGATGCGGTCGGCCAGCCGGGCGCGCTGCCCCTTCTCGGCCTGGGCGCGTTCGACCAGGCTCACGATCGTGGTCAGGGAGTTGTCGGTGCCGGCGGCGGTCGCCTCGACCTGCAGGGCCCCGGTGGTGTTGATCGCCCCGGCGGACACCTCATCGCCGGGGCCGGCCTCGACGGGGATGGACTCCCCGGTGATGGCGGAGGTGTCCAGGCTGCTGTGGCCGGTCCGTACGATGCCGTCGGTGGCGATGCGCTCACCGGGCCGAATCACCATGACCTGCCCCGCGGTGAGGTCACGTGCCGGGACCGTAGTGGTCTGACCGTCGGTGAGGACGGTGGCGCTCTGGGGCACGAGCTTGAGTAGTGCGCGTAGGCCGGCCCGCGCCCGGTCCATGGCGCGGTCTTCCAGGGCCTCGGCGATGGAGTAGAGGAAGGCCAGGGCCGCTGCCTCTTCCACGTGGCCGAGGATGACCGCGCCGGTGGCGCTCATGGTCATGAGGAGCGCGATGCCGAGCTTGCCCGTGGCGAGCCTGCGCAGCGCACCGGGGACGAAGGTGGAGGCCCCGAGCAGCAGACCGACCCAGAACAGCACCGGCGCCGCCTCTTCGGCCCCGGACCACTCGAAGATCCATCCGGCGATGAAGGCCACCCCCGAGGCGACCGGGACCATGACCGCGCGGTCAGCCCACCACGGAACGTCGTGGTCGTGGTGGGTCTCGAGCTGCTCGACGGGCGTGTGGGTGGTCGCGCTCATGCCACGGTCCCGCTCGGGCAGCAGCCGGGCACCGTGCAGCTGGCATCCACGCACGGGGCGTTCTCATCGACCGCCAGCGTCACCTCGACCAGCGCGGTCATCGCCGCCCCCAGGTGGGGGTCGGCGATCTCATACCGCGTCTGGCGCCCCTCGGGCTCGGCCACGACGATGCCGCAGTCCCGCAGACAGGTGAGGTGGTTCGACACGTTCGACCGGGTCAGGCCCAGGTCCCGGGCCAGCGCCGCCGGGTAGCTCGGGCCCTCGAGGAGTGTCATGAGGATCCGGGAGCGGGTCGGGTCGGCCATCGCCCGGCCCAGCCGGTTCATCACGTCCAGCCGCGAAGCAATAGTCAGCATGCGCTGACCATACAGCACACGCTGACTTCTGAGAGTAACACCTACACATCTGCATAGGTGTATGGTTGTGGCATGACTGTGACGCCGTTGGATTCGTGTCAGGTCACCGCCGTCCATCCGGAGAAGGTGGCGCTGACCCGGGAGAAGATCCCCGACGAGCGCGAGGCCGGCAGGTTGGCCGGGCTGTTCAAGCTCCTGGGGGACCCGCGCCGTGCCCGGGTGCTGTATGCGTTGCTGGAGGCCGGCGAGCTGTGCGTGTGCGACCTGGCGGCGTCGGTGGACGTCCCGGAGGCGTCGGTGTCCCAGGTGCTGCGCCTGCTGCGCACCGCGGGTGTGGTGGCCAACCGGCGGGAGGGCCGGATGGTGTACTACCGCCTCGCTGACGGGCATGTGCGGATGCTGCTGGACGTCTCCCGTGAGCACGCCCGCCACGAGGGGCAGGGCTGATGGGCGCGGGACACAGCCACGCCCCGGCGACCGGGCACGCCGGGGGCCGCTACCGTCGGCGGCTGGCCGGGGCGTTCGCCCTGACCGCCAGCTTTTTCCTCATCGAGCTCGTCGCGGGGCTGGTGTCGGGGTCCTTGGCGCTGCTGTCGGATGCCGGGCACATGGCTGCCGATGTGGTGGTGCTGGGTGCCGCCCTGCTCGCGACGCGCATCGCGAGCCGCCCGGACTCCTCGGGGCGACGCACCTACGGCTCCTACCGGGCCGAGGTGTTCGCCTCGGCGCTGGCGGTGCTGGCGATGCTCGCGGTCGGGGTGTACGTGGTGGTCGAGGCCATCAGCCGGCTGGGTGATGCGCCGGAGGTGGCCTCCGGGGCCATGCTCGCGGTCGGGTTCGCCGGTCTGGTGATCAACATCGTCTCCATGCTGCTGCTGCGCAGCGGGTCGAAGGAGAGCCTGAACGTCAAGGGCGCCTACTACGAGGTGATCGCCGACGCGGCGGGGTCGGTGGGCGTCATGGTCGCCGGTGTGCTGATCATCCTCACCGGTCAGCCGATCTGGGACATCGTGGTCGCGGCTCTCATCGCGGTGTTCGTCATCATCCGGGCTGTGGTGCTGGGCCGGCAGGTGATCGCGGTCCTGGGCCAGCACGCCCCTGAGGGGGTCAACCCGGAGGAGGTCGCCGGTGCCCTGGACGCGGTCCAGGGGGTGGAGGAGGTCCACGACCTGCACGTGTGGACCCTGACGTCGGGGATGAACGTGGCCACCGCCCATCTCGTGGCTGGGCAGGACGCTGACCACAACGCCGTCCTGATCACCGCACGGGAGGTGTTGCGCGACCGGTACGGCATCGAGCACGCTACCTTGCAGGTGGAGGCCGCCGGCAGTGGCGGCTGTCACGACCTGAGCTGGTAGCACTGCCACCGGCAGCCCGCTCATGAGACCCCGCTGCACATACTCAAGCCGACGTCACGGAGCGCGCGATGACCGCGAAGCAGGGCAAGGGTCCCGGGCCGGACAAGGGCCAGCGGCGGGCACGGCGCGGTGTGGTGCTCACGCTGCTGGGGATCGGCCTGGTCGCCGCGGCGTACGTGGTGACGATCGTGGTCATGGTGGTGCGGTGACGTGGCCGTGGGGTGTGGTCCGCGCGGTTAGCATCACGGGGTGTCGATCCTGACGACGAGCGGGAAGCCGCCGCACGGTAAAGCGTCTGCCGGCCGGGGTACCTCGGCGTGGCCGTGGGCGGTGGGGGCGCTGCCGCTTGTCGTGGTGGGTCTGGTGGCGGGCCTGGCGCTGAGTGGTGCGGCGGCGCCGCGCGAGCTCATCGATCCCGGCCCCCTGGTGCGGTGGGGTCTTCCACTGGCGACCTCACTGGCTCGCGTTGCGGCGGCCGTGACGATCGGCGCGCTCATGCTGTGCGCCGTGGTCCTGCCCCGCACCGCACCTGCCCGGACGGGTCGAGACCACGCCGGTCGGGAGGCGCCCCGGGACGGCAGCGGCCGGCGCGCGACCGGCGAGCCCACGGCGCCTGAGGACCCGACGTGGCGGCGGGTGGCGAACATCGCCGTCCTCGCGGCCGTGGTGTGGGCCCTGGCGCAGCTGACGCATCTGCTGCTGACCCATGCCGCGGCGCTGGGCACGAGGATCGGTGGGCCGGGGTACGGCGCTGAGCTCGTCCAGTTCGTCACGCAGATCGACATGGGCCGGTACCTGGGTGTGGCCACGCTCCTGGCCGCGATGGTCGCACCGGTGGCCGCGGTCATCGCCGGCCCCGGCTCGGCGGCCTGGGCCATGCTGCTGGCCGTGGCCGCGTTCTCCCCGGTCTCGGTGACGGGCCATGCCGCCGGGGCGGCCAACCACGACTTCGCCGTGACCTCGTGGTGGTTGCACGTGGCTGCCGTGGCGGTCTGGGCGGGGGGCCTGGGTGTCCTGTGCGTGGTGGCCTCCCGGGTGGGGCCGGGCCTGGCGGATGTCACGCAGCGGTTCTCCAGGATCGCGGTGTGGGCCTTCGCGGTCGCGACCATCGCCGGCGCGGCCAACGCGTGGATCCGGTTCTCCACCCCGCTGGACCTGCTCATGCATCCCTACGGTCAGCTCCTGATGATCAAGGTGGTCCTGACGGTGGCGCTAGGCCTGGCGGGCTGGGCCCACCGCACGATGACGATCCCGGCGATCCGTGCCCAGGCCCGGCCCGGTGGTGGGGCGGGGCTGGCGTTCTGGCGGTTGGCCGGGGTCGAGGTCATGATCATGGGTGCAGTGATCGGCGTGGCGGTCGCGCTGGGGTCCTCCGCGCCACCACAGCCGCAGGAACCACCGGTCGACGCGAGCCCGGTCTACCTGCTGACCGGCTACCCCCAGCCCCCGGCACCCACGGCGTGGGCCTACCTCACGCAGTGGCGCCCCGACCCGGTGACGATCTTCGTGGCCGTCGCTGCCCTGGTGGCCTACCTGTCCTGGGTGTGGCGCCTGCGCCGCACCGGACGGCCCTGGCCGGCCATCCGGGTAGCCAGCTGGGTGGCGGGGGTACTGCTGTTCGCGTGGGCCACCAACGGCGGCCCGGCGGTCTACGGCAGCGTCCTGTTCAGCGCCCACATGGCCCACCACATGGTTCTGATAATGGTGGTGCCGATCCTTCTGGTGCTCGGGGCGCCCACCGCGTTGGCGATGAGCGTCCTGCCGGCGCGGGGCGACGGTTCACGTGGCCCGCGCGAGTGGATCGAGGCACTGCAGAGCTCTGCGGTCATGGCGTTCCTCGCCCGCCCCGTGGTGGCCACCCTCCACGTGGCCCTCTCCCTGGTGGTCTTTTACTACACCCCACTTTTTGCCCGTGCCCTGGACAGCCCGATCTGGCACGCGCTGTTCGTCCTGTACTTCACCGCGGCGGGCTGCGTCCTGGTCCACGCGCTCCTGACCGCGCACCGCCGCCGGGTTCCCCTCGCGGTGCGCTTGGGGGCAGCGGTGGTCGCCATGGTCTTCTACGGCGCGTGGGGCATGGGCCTGGCCTCCAGCATCTCACTGCTGGGCGCCGACCATTTGGGCCGGCTTGGGTTGAGCTGGGGGGTCGACGCCCTGACGGACCAGCGGACCGGGGCACTGGTGGTCTGGGGCGTAGGGGAGGTGGGCATGCTGGCCCTGGCCCTGGCGCTGATCCTCACGTGGATGCGGACACCTGAGACGCCCCGAGCCACCGTCCCGGCGCGCCCCTGAGCGCCGGTCAGTCCACCCCGGGGCTCACAGCACAGGACGCAGTACCGGACCGTTGCGAGGACCCGGGCCTTGAGCGAAGCAGGTGTGCCCGGGAGAACCTCGCTCTACGGGATGGAGGTCGTTGCGGTCGGCAACGGGGACCGGTGCCTACTCGATCGGCCGAGCTGGCCGTCGGATAGCTGCTGGCGGTCGTCGATCATCTCCATGCCCGCCTGTAGGTGGGTCAGCACGATGATGGTTCGTTGCCGGGCGGCGGCGTCGGCGAGCAGTGTGTGCATCAGCGCCTCGGCGGTGTCCTGGTCCAGGCCTTCGGTGGGTTCGTCAAGCACGAGGACATCGGGGTCGCGCAGCAGCGTCCGGGCGAGGGTGAGGCGTTTTCGTTCGCCGCCGGACATCACTCGGCCGCCGGAGTCCAGCCAGGTGTCCAAGCCGTGTTCCAGGGAGATGAACCAGTTGCGCAGCTGGGCCTGGTGGAGCACGTGCATCAGCGCGTTGTCGGTGGCGTGCGGTTGTGCCAGGCGAAGGTTTTCTCGAAGGGTGGTGGCGAAGATGTGGTCGTACTGTCCGGCCAGGGCTACCCGTTCACGCACGGTCTGGCCAGCGAGCTGTGTCGTGGGCAGGCCGCCGAGTGTGACGGTGCCCGCGGCCGGGTCCAGCAGCCCGAGCAGGAGGGCGGCCAGGGTCGACTTGCCTGCCCCGGACTTGCCGTGGATGAGCACCGCTTGGCCCGGCTCCAGGTGCAGGTCCAGATCGCGTAGTGCGGGTTTTGCCGGGTCCCAGCCGGCGCGCACCGCCTCGAGGTCGACTGCCAGGGGAGCGGTGGTGGCCAGTGTCCTGGGGTGGGTGGGGTCCGTGGCGGCTGGTGGGACCGCGCGCAGGGCGGTGAGCCGGTCGCGGGCCCACCGGCCCAGGACGATGGCCCGGACGGCCGGTGCGATTGCCAACGTCGCCTCACCCAGGGCGAGTGCTGCCAGGATGAGTACGCCCACGACCTCGGCGCTGATCTGTCCGTCTCGCCAGGCGATGGCGGCCACCGCTGCCGTGGCGAGGATGGTGGCCCCGAGCCCGACTTGGGCGAGGCCGGCTGATAGGCCCTGGGCATGGGCCGCGCGCTGTTCGGCCGCGTCCAGCTGTGCAGCGCGGGTGGCCACGGCAGCACGGAGGTGTGATCCACGGTGTCCGTGGAGTTCCTCAGCGCCTTCCAGGGTTTCGACTACGGCCTCTAGGAGGTTGGAGCGGGCCTGGACGCGGGGGGTCTCGCTGCGGTGGGCCGTCCAGGCCGCGACCAGTGGCGCGAGCACGGCACTGATCAGTAGGCCACCGGCCAGCGGCAGCACCGCCTGCGGCAGCAGCCAGTACGTCGCCAGGGTGATGACCAGGAGGGCGAGGGTTGCCGAGGCCACCGGTAGGTGGCCTCGGATCAGCCCCGATAGCCGCACGTCGACGTCATCGACCACCCGGCTCAGCAGTGACCCGCGCCGGGGTGTCAAGGTTCCTGGCACGCGGGGAATCAGATCTGCCACGACCCCCGAGCGCCACTGTGCCAGGTGGCTCAGGCCGGTGTCGTGCGCGGTGAGCCGTTCCAGGTAGCGCAGCAGTGGTCGGGCGATCGCGCAGGCCCGTACCGCCACGGCGGCCAGCGACAGGGTCAGGATCGGTGGTTGGTCGGCTGCCCGGATGATCATCCAGCTGGCGGCCGCGGTCAGAGCCACCCCGGCCAGCAGGGAGCCGGCCCCCAGTGCTGCTGAGATGACGTACCGGACCTGGACTGAGCGGCGAGACCACCAGCCGCGGATGCCTCTGGTCATCGGCGACGGACCGGTGGCCTGGTGCTCGACGGGCGCGTCGGCTGTATGGCCGTGACGAGCGGGGGGCTCCTCAACGATGGCAGAGGGGCGCTGCAGGTCGATGACCCGCGAGGCCGCACCGATCAGCGCGGGTCGGTGGGCTGCGGCCAGGATCGTGCCACCGCGATGGGCAAGTTGCGCGAGCTCGTGGACGATGTTGCGTTCGGTCACCGGGTCCAGATGGGCGGTGGGCTCATCCAGCAGAAGGATGATGTCGCGCTGGTGGGCCAGGTGCTTCTTGGCCACCCGCAGGGCACGGGCCAAAGCGATGCGCTGATGCTGGCCGGCCGACAGGCCCTGACCATCGTCTCCCAACGGTGTGTTCAGCCCCTGGGACAGCTCCTCGGCCCGGAGGCCGACAACGCCCAATGCCTCGATGAGGTCTTCATCGTCGACGACCTCGTCCGGCTCTTGCAGCAGTGCCTCAGCCACGGTGCGCGCCTGGGGCAGGGTGGGGCGTTGCGGGACGTACTCCACGGCCGGTTCCTGCCCGGTGCTGGTCACCACGTGGACCTGCCCGCTGTGGGTGTCCTGGGTTCGGGCCAGGATCCGCAGCAAGGTGGACTTGCCGGCACCGGAGGGCCCGGTCACCGCGAGCAGCTCACCACGGCGCAGGTCCAGCTCGGGCAGGTCCAGGGCCCTTGCCCGCCGGCCCGGGTAGTGGACCCGCAGGCCCTGGGCGCGCAGCAGCACCGGGATCGGAGGCACTGTCGGACCCCGGCCCCGCGGGGCCGGGGTCGAGGGGTGGCGGCCAGCGGGGTGAGCGACCACGGATCGCGAGTGTGGAACCTCAGCCGATTGGCCCTCAGCATCTAGTTGCTCGAGCTGGTCAGCAACTGCGCTGGCTTGGGCGCTGTCGTGGAACTGTGCTCCCGCCTCGCGCAGCGGCCGGTAGGCCTCGGGGGTGAGCAGGATGACCGCCAGGGCCGGCCAGAGGCCCATCTCCCCCTGGGCCAGACGCACGCCAGCCTCCACGGCGACCAGGCCCACGGAGAGGCTGGCGACCAGGTCCAGCGCTGTGGAGGACAAGAAGGCGACCGTGAGGACCTTCATGGTGGCGCCCCGATACTGCTCGGAGACCTCGCGTACGGCGCCGGTCTGTCGCTCGGCCCGGTTGACCAGTCGCAGGGTGGGCAGGCCCCGGACCACGTCCAAGAAGTAGCCGGCCAGCCGCCCGCCCGCCTCGTACTGGCGCTGAGCCTGCCGCTGGGTGGCCCACCCGAGCAGCGCGGCGAAGATCGGCACCAGGGGCAAGGTGAGCAGCACGACGAGCGCCGAGGGGACGTCGATGAGGGTCATCGTGGTCAACACCCCGACAGGAAGCACCGCGGCCACCACCACCGAGGGCAGGTACCCGGAGAACCAGGGCCGCAACGGATCCAGCCCGGTCGACACGAGCGTGCCCACATCAATTGGGTTGGGCCCGGCGCCGACGCTGGCCAGCCAGGCTGGACCGCGCTGTTCAACCCGGTCCAGGGCGTGGCGCCGCACGTGTGCGATCACCCGCCAGGAAGCGGCGTGAGCCACCAGTGGTTGCAGCCAGTCGATCAGCGCCCGCAAGGCCAGGCAGGCACCCAGCAGCACGAGAGCAGGGCCCATCGCCCCGGCGCTTGCGGTGAGCACCTGGACCACGAGGTGGGCTCCGGCCAGCGCGGTGGCAACGGGCAGCGCCGCGGACAGCAAGGAGAGCGCCGTCAGCACACCGATCGGGCCGACGGCGGGCCGAGAGAGCCGAAACAACCTCGCATCGACCGGGCCCCGACTCATGTCACCACCCGCTCGCTGCTCACCCGGCGCCGGAAGACCCAATAGGCAAAGGCTTGATAGGCCAGCACCCCGGGCAGGATGACCACCCCTGCGGCAGTGATAGTGCCCAGCGCCGTGTCGCTGGCCGCGGCCCCCTGCAGGGTCAGCGACCATGCAGGGTCCAGCGTGCTGGGCAGGAGCACCGGCAATGAGATGGTGAAGACGGCCACCACCACGGCCACGACCAGGAGACTGCAGATGCCAAAGGCCCAGCCCTCACGGCGGTAGCGGGCGGCGAGGACGGCCAGCAGAAGTAACGCGATCACCACCGTGGCCGGCAGCCAGCGGACCACGCCGGTCACTGCCCCGAGGGCCACTAGCGCGACAAGCGCCGCTGCCAATGGCGGCACGATCATTCGGGCCCGCTCACGAACGGGCCCGGTGGTGCGTAGCGCCAGGTAGGTTCCGCCCAGCAGGCAGGCAGTCAGTACCCCGGCCCCAGCTCCCACCAGTGCCCCAGGCTGGGCCACCACCGCCAAGGTGCGTGCTAGTGCGCCTCCCGCGCCGGCCGCGACCTCGCCATCGGCTCCGATTGCCAGTCCGCCGGGCAGCACGCCGAGCAGGCCCCCGAAGGCGGCCGCACACAGTAGTGAGCAAGCAGCCAGCACCCTCTCGCACCGGCGCCGCCAGATGGGGTCATCCTTCTTTCCCCGGAACTCCAGGGCGACCCCGCGTCCGGCCAGGGCCAGCAGGATGATCACCATCGGCAGGTACAGGCCCGACAACAACGCCGCGTACCAGTCGGGGAAGGCGGCAAAGGTGGCACCGATGGCAGCGACCAGCCACACCTCGTTGCCGTCCCAGACCGGCCCGATCGTGGTCAGGGCAGCACCGCGTTGATGGGAGTCTCGGCCCACGACCGGGGTGAGTATCCCGACGCCGAAGTCGAATCCCTCCAGCACGAAGAACAGCACCCAGCACAGCACGATCAGCGCGAACCACAGGGTGGGCAGATCCATCGTCGTCCTCTCCGGGGCGGTCAGTAGCTGGGTGCGGTCGGTGCGGGGCTGCGGTCTCGCTCCGCCGTTTCTGAAGTCCTCGCTGGATCTGGCTGTGAGTCGCTCTCGCCGGGCTGATCAGGTGGCGCGGACAGGTCCAACCGCGCGAGATGACCCACCAGACGCAGCCACACCACAGCGAGCACGGCGTACACCGCGGCGAAGCCGATCAGGGACAGGACCGCTTCGATGGGGGTCAGGCCCGGGGAGACGCCGTCCTGGGTGCGGAACAGGCCAAAGACCAACCAGGGCTGACGGGCGGTCTCGGTGAAGATCCAGCCGAAGGTGTTCGCAGCCATCGGCATCAGTGGCACCAGCGGCAGCGAACGTAGAGTCCAGCGCCCCAGGAGCGAGGAGGAGTCGAGGTCGCGTTGGCGCCGGGTCTTGAGCAGGACCAGTAGGGCGATCCCCGCAGCCAGTACCCCCAAGCCGATCATCAGGCGGAAGCTCCAGTAGGCCACCGGTATCCACGGCATGTAGTCCCCGGGCCCGTACAGCTCGGCGTACTGACTTTGCAGCTCGGCCAGGCCCTGCACCGGTGCGTTGGGGTCACCGACCGCCAGGATGGACAGCAGGTAGGGGATGTCGATGGAGAAAAACGGCTCGGGTGAACCCGGAGCACCGATGGCGAATATCGAGAACGGTGCACCGCTCTGAGTGGTGTACAACGCCTCGGCGGCCGCCATCTTCATCGGCTGCACCTTGGTGATGACCTTGCCCAGCACGTCACCGCTCACCGCCACCGCGGCCCCGCCCACCAAGGTGATCCACGCCCCCAACCGGGCCAGCACCCGCCACGAGGCGTGATCGCGGTGCGACCTGTCCGCGCGCTGACCCCAGGCCCGCCGGGCTCCGATAGCCAGCAGCAACGCCCCACCGACCATCGCCGCCCCAGCCATCGTGTGGGGAAACGCCGCCAGATTCACCTCGTTGAGCAGCAGATCGATGAAGCTGTCCAGCTCGGCGCGCCCGGTTTCGGGATTGACCGTGTAGGCCACCGGGTTCTGCATGAAGGAGTTGGCCGCCAAGATCACGAACGCGGAGATCGCAGTGCCCACCGCGACGATCCAGATGGTGGCCAGGTGCACCTTCGCCGGCAGGCGGTCCCACCCGAAGAACCACAACCCAAGGAAGGTCGCCTCCAAGAAGAACGCGAGCATCCCCTCAATGGCCAGCGTCGGACCGAACACGTCGCCGTAGAACCGCGCAAAAGCGCTCCAGGACAAGCCGAACTGGAACTCCTGGACCAGTCCGGTCACCACGCCGACGACGAAGGTGGCCATCAGCAACTTGCCGACCAGCATCGTCATATCGCGGTAGGCCTGCCGCCCGGTACGCAACCAGGCGGTCTGCAGCCCGGCCGTCGTGGCCGCCAGCGCGATCGAGAGCGGCACGAATAAGTAGTGGTAGATGGTCACCACTGCGAACTGCAGCCGCGCGATGTCCACCGTCTCGATATCCACCGCGTTCCTCCACCACCAGAGACCAAGGTCCTACACGACGTAGTAGACACTACATGCTGTAGTACTTCGGTCGTCGTAGAGCTGGGTTACGCTGCTCACATGGCGATGGGTGAGCTGGAGAAGGCCGTGATGGCCGACCTGTGGGTTGCCGATGGGCCGCGCACTGTGCGTGAAGTCCATGACAGCCTCAGCGCAGAGCGGTCGCTGGCGTACACGACTGTGATGACGGTGCTCGGGCGGCTGGCCAAGAAGGGCGTGGTTCACCAGGAACGCCACGGGCGCGCCTACCGGTACTCACCGGTGCGCAACCGTGAGGAGATGACTGCCGAACTGATGTTGGACGCGTTGCGCACGGGCAGTGACCTGGGCAATCGGGAGGCAGCGCTGCAGCATTTCGTGGGGCAGGTGAGCCCTCGGGAGGCCGAGGCCATTCGCGCCGCACTGTCGAGCTCCACGGCCGACCCCCACTCTTAACCAGCACGCCGTGGCCGGGTTGCTGCTCGCCCTGCTGGCGATCGTCCTGTCCGGGCCGCTGCCCAGCGCACTGTCGCGCAGCCGGTGGCCCAGGCGGGTTCCGCGCGCTGCGCTGGTGCTGTGGCAAGCGGTCGCTCTGGCGGCCGTCCTGGCCGCCATCGGCAGTGTGCTGGCCACCCCCGAAGGGCTGCTACGGCACTTGAGCGGGCACGGCGAGATCGGCCTGGGGGCCGGCGTCGTGGTCGCGGCGGGAATCGCTGTGGTGCTTGCCGCCACCATCGTGTTGCGGCTCGGCGTCGTGGTTATCAGGCTCGGGCTGGGGACCAGGCGCCGTCGTCAGCGCCAGCGCGACATGCTCGACCTGCTCCAGACGGCCAGCCCGGCCGATCTACACCTGCACGTGCTGTCCGGGGACGTGCCGCTGGCCTACTGCGTGCCTGGCCGTCAGCCGAAGGTTGTGGTCAGCGCCGCCACACTGAACCTGCTCTCACCGGACGAAACCGCTGCGGTTGTCGCCCATGAGCGTGCCCACCTGCGGGCGCGCCATGACCTGGTGCTGGAGGCGTTCACCGCCCTACACGTGGCCTTTCCCCGGTTTGTGCGAAGCAAAGCCGCACTGGATGCGGTGAATCAGCTGTTGGAGATGCTGGCCGATGATGAAGCCGCTCGACGAGTCGGCCCGGCTCGGTTGCACCAGGCGCTGGAGAAGTTGTCGCACACCGCCGGCACCGAGGGGGTGACGGCGCGTAGCCAGCGACTGCAGTCGTCCTCGACATCGACAGCGCAGGTCTCTGCCCGGCTCTTGAGCACTGCGGCCTACAGCGGCGCAGTGGCGGTCCTGGCGGTGCCGACCATCACGGTGGTGAGTCCGTGGTTAACCGGCGCACTTGCCGCCGCGGGGTTCTCCCTCTGATCGGCCTCATCGGCCGGTCGTTCCCGGTGGCGGGACCTGCCCGGTGAATGATCGGCGGCGGGTTGGCCACCGCCGGGCGCGGTCTTGGACGTGCCCACCGCTTCCCGGAGCCCTATTCAAGCCGGCGGGGGTCACGGTTGCCGACCGATCGTCCGGGCGATTCGTGCCGCATCGCGGCCCACGCCAGTGAGCAGCGCGGAACTGCGGGTGTGCATCCAGGGCAAGCCCAAGACATACAGGCCCGGGACGCACGTCGTGCCTCGAGTCTGCACAACGACACCGTTTGAGTCCCGGACCTGGCCGGGAAGCCAGCCGAACCCCGGCCGGTAGCCGGTCGCCCACAGCACGGACTGGGCGGTGAGGCTGGTGCCGTCCTGAGAATGGAAGGTTGAGCCCGCCGCGTCGAGGAGTCGCGGCACTATCCGCACCCCCAGGGCGCGTAGCTCGTGAAGGCTCTGGCCGATCACCACCTCGCGGTGGGACAGACGTAAACCGACGGGGGATCGGGCCGGGACTCGCAGGATCCCGGTCGCGGTCATCCAGGAGAAGATATCGACGCCGAGGAATCGCTGCGGCAGCTCGCGTTGAGGAACGCCGACGGCGAGTGTCACCTCGTGGGAGCCGGCGAGCTCGCGGGCCAACTGGCGACCGGTGTTGCCAGCCCCGATGATCAGCACCGATCCGTCGGGCAGCTGCTTGGGATGTGTGTAGCTGTCGCTGTGCAGGTTCTGCCCGGACACGCGAACCCGGCTGGCGAACTCGGGAAACCGCGGCTCGGTGAATGGCCCTGTCGCGGCCACCACGTTGCGGGTGGCGATCTCGCCGATGTTCGTGACCAGCGTCAGTTCATGACGGTGCGGGTCGAGCCGAAGACCATGCACGCGGGTGCCCCACCTCGGCGCCAGACCCAACTGGTTGGCGTAATCCTCCAGGTAGTCGGCCACTTCATCGGTTCTCGGATACCGAGCCCCTGAGCCGGGGAAGGGCATACCCGGAAGGGAGGCGTGCTTGGCGGGGGTGAACAGGCGAAGCGAGTGCCATCGCCGATCCCACGCCCGCTCGCCCATCACGTCGGCATCAAGGATCGTGAAGTCGACCTGGGGCCTGAGCCCCGTGCGGATTAACGCGTGGCCCATGGCTAGGCCAGCTTGGCCGGCACCAACCACGATCACCCGTTGTGACTGGAGGTCTTCCAACGGCGTGGTCAACGGTCGAGCTCTGCTTGGATCGCTTCGCGAAGATCGTCGTAGGCGGTGAGCTGCACCAGCTGGTCGTTGACGAAGAAGCTCGGGGTGGAACTGACGCCGAGCGTGACGCCATCATCGAAGTCCGACTGCACGCGTTGGGCCGTGGCAGGGTCGGCCACGGCGGCGTCGTACCGGGCCAGGTCGAGACCAAGCTCCTCGGCGAACTGACGGAACAGCGGCGCGTGGGACTCCTGTGCCTCACCCCACTGCGCCTGTGTCTGGAACATCCGCTCGTACATCGCCTCCAGTTGCCCCTGCTGCGCTGCCGCCTCCACGGCGAGTGCGGCGTTCTGGGAGTTGAAGTGCCCGGGCAGCGGGAAGTAGCGGATGGCGAACGTCACCTGGCCGGCGAACTCCTCCCGCAGATCCTCCACGACCGGGTAGAAGGCACCGCATGCTTCGCATTCGAAGTCGAGGAACTCCACCACGGTCACGGCACCGTCGCCCGCGTCATCCAGACGGTGGCTGTCCTCCCGGATAGCGGAGGCCACCCCAGTTCCGGGGGCACCCTCCGCTTCAGGGCTGGTCTGCGGGTCCTGTGTGATCGCGGCGATGATGACCACGCTCACGGTCAGGACGATCACGCCGAGCACTGCGATGGCGACTTTGGTTCTACTGTTCATTTCCGGACTCTCTCCACGGCTCATCGGACACATCAGGAGCGCGCCCGGAAGTGCTCGGAGCGCACGCAGTACGGCTGGCACGGAGAAGGGGGTGCACTGCGGCGCGCCCTAAGCTTCAGTGCCGGCGCGTGTCTATGTGCGACTAATGGAGAGGGCGATGAGGTCGGGGCGGGCGGCAAAGGTCGGCCCGGTCGGAGTCACGCCGATGACCGCGCGAAGGGTGTCCGTGACCCAGCTAAGCCGCTTGAGCAGGTCTCCCCGCCCCGCACGAGCGGGCACCAGTGCCAGGCACGCGATCAGCACAATACAGCCCGTGACTAGCCCTGCCGCAGGGTGACCACCGGGACTATCCGGCGCTCCGCCGCTGCCGGCGAGCGGCTGAGCGGCTGCGTCAACTTCCAAGACAACCGGCTGGCTAGTCTCGCCCTGAACGGTCTGAGCGTGATGCGCGGCCAATGCACCCAGCACGACCATCACCACCGCCAGGAGGATGGTGACGAGCCTCATGGCCGCAGGACTCGGGCAGTGCCTCGAGCTGGGGCAGACTCATCGGATCAAGGCTACTTCCCCCCGGGGGCGGCTGTGTCCGCGGCACGACCGCTCTAGCGGCACGTAAGCCGGTGGTGGGCCTGGCCCGCCCATCGCGCACTGGCCGGATCGGTGCTGAGGCACATCACCGACGTCAACTGCTGCCACCCCGCTCACTGTGTCCCACGCCTCAGCCAACGCCGTGACCTCTCCGTTACACTTCTCGTCGGCGTTGTTGATCGGGACTGTGAAAGAGATCGTGTGACTTGCTGCTTGGAGACTGCTTGATGCCCGAGAGGTCCGGGGCATCGTCACCGCCGTCGGTGACGCGACGCCAGCTGCGCGAGAGCCGCAGCAAGGGCTCCCGCCACCGTCCCACCGGTCCGGTGCGTAGGCGCGCCGTCGGGGGACCGGCGGCTTCGGGTCCTGCCCCGGCCTCGCCCACCCGCCGGGGTACAGGCTCCTCCCGTGAGGCGAGTTGGTCGCAGATCCTCGGCGAGCGTGAGCCCGCCCCGGAGATGAGTGCCAACCGCCCGGTCTCCCGCCGCGAGCTGCGCACCACCGGGAAGGCGTCGCGCTCACGGCGACGCTCCACCTCCCGCGGTGGCCTGCGGCGCGCCGCGACGCGGTCCGCGATCGTGACGGCCCTGGCGGCCTCAACGATCGTCATCCCCCTTCTGGGAACGTTCTGCATTGACCCCGCCCACGCCCACCCCGGCGAGACGCGGCAGCTGGCACCAGCCACCACTCCGGACGCCACCGGCACCACGGAACAAGCCGCCACCCGGGCTAGGCCCATCGAGACTCCCGATGATGTGCCGTCCGCTGCTCCGGACCCCTCGCGCAGTAAGGACCAGGCATCGCGCTCCGCTGAGCGTGAACCCGCCGAAGACCCCCAGATGAAGGCGATGCCAGAACTCGAACTGCTCGCGGAGGAAGGCCCTATCGAGCCGGTCGAACCGGCCGAACCGGCGCCGACGTTTGTGCTGCCGCTGGCTCAGGACGCCTTCCGGTTGTCGTCGTCCTACGGAGGACGGGCCGACCCGTTCAACGGGGCAGCGGCCTTCCACGAGGGGGTGGATCTGGCCGCGCCGATGGACACCCCGATCTACGCCGTCGCCGACGGGGTGGTGGACTATGTGGGTCCGGGCAAGGACGGACGGTCCAGCATGATCATCGTCGTCGCCCACGAGATCGAGGGCCAGCGGGTCTATAGCTGGTACAACCACATGTACGCCGATGACCTCTACGTGCAAGAAGGCCAGGGCGTGGCTGCTGGTGAGGTCATCGCCGGTGTGGGGTCCAATGGCAGGTCTACCGGGCCGCATCTGCATTTCGAGATCCACACCGATGACGAGTTGACCACCACCGACCCGCTGGCGTGGCTGCAAGAGCTGGGCGCAGTGGACATCAGCGCACTTTCGTGACGCTGCTGGCGCTGAGTCGGGACGGGCAAGTTTCTGGCAGTATCGGTGGGCTTGGCCGGACGTAGTTGCGTCCCCTTCACGGTCCTGACGTGCCATGGTCACAGTGGCCCGGATCGGCACCGCCAGGAGGTCAGGCGGCTGGTGCTTACGTCCCATCTTGGAGGTGCCCCGATGCCAGGAAGGTCAGAACCGACCAGCCAGCAGATCGACGGTGGACCAGTGTCCAGTGTCATCACCACCTCGCAATGGCTGACCATGCGGCCCTTCGTCCTTATCGGGGCGATTGCGATCATCGGTGGTGGACTCGTCGCCGCTGTTACCGGCCCGCTCGGCTTCGCCAGCGGGTCCTGGGCGGCGGCCTACCTGGTGTTGGTCGTCGGTGCCGCGCAGGTCGCGTTGGGTGGGGGACAGGCCATGCTCGCCGATACTGTCCCCTCCTGCCGGCGCCGCGGCTGGCAACTGTTGTGCTACAACACGGCCAACGTCGCAGTGCTCACGGGCACCCTGACCGGTGCGGTGGCGGTGGTTGTGGCAGGCGGGGTGATGCTGTTCGTTGCCCTCGTGCTGTTCCTCACCGCAGCACCTCGCAGGCACACGCGCCGGTGGCCGCTGATGATCTACCGGGGACTCATCGTCGTGCTCGCAGTGAGTATCCCAGTCGGTCTAGTGCTCTCAGCCCTACGCCATGGCTGAACCGTGCTGATTTGGCGCGGCCACGTGTTCATGGATGAGCGGTGCCGCGACCGTCATGGAGCGGTGCGCACTGGAGGAAATACCGGAGAGGCCAGCGCCTGATGGGGGTTACGGCACGGGCTGTTTGCGGCCGGTGGCTAGGTACTCCGGTGTTCGAAGGCGGGGGACCCGTCCGGTGCACCGGGTGCGGCGGCTCAGCAGGCCGGCCGCCACCCCAGCAGCAGCCAGCACCCAGGCGATCACCTCGGGGGCGGCGCCGAGTCGGGCGGCTGGCGTCAGGGTGGTGCGCAGCGGGAGCGTGGCGGTCAGTTCCTCGGCGGTGAACAGTCCGCTGCGCTGGGTCATGGCCCCGTCGGGCATGATGACGCCGCTGACACCGACGGTGGAGATCTGGATCGTTGCCCGGCCGTGTTCCACCGCGCGGAAGCGCGACATCGCCAGTTGCTGGGTCGACTCCGCGGAGTAACCGAAGGAGGCGTTGTTCGTCGGAATGATGATGAGCTCTCCGCCGGCAAGGACACCTTGGCGGATCAGGTCGGCGTAGGCGACCTCGAAGCAGATACCCACGGCGGCATCAACCTCGCGCTCGAGTCGGTTGACGGGGATGGTCATGAGCCCCGGCCCGGTCCCGGCCGCCATGTCGGTGGAGACCCGGTCCACCAGTGGGGTGATCTGCCGGAAGAAGTCCCGGTAGGGCACGTACTCCCCGAAGGGGACGGGATGCTGCTTGGCATAGGCGGCGCTGGCGCCCTGGCCGGCCTGCCACAGCACCATTTCGTTGTAGCGGATGTCCTGTCCGGTGGGGAACCGTTGGGTTCCCAGCAGCAGCGGCGCGCCGGCAGTTTGCGCGGCCGCTTCGACGAGCGCGGCCTGGTCCGCGTCGGTGCGCGGGTCGATGTCCGCGGCGCTCTCCGGCCAGAGCACCAGGTCCAGTTGGGCTGACCCCACCGAGTCCACCAGCCGCTGCGTGCCGCTGGCGTGGTTCGTGGTGATCTGACGGGCTTGGGCCAACCAGTGGGCACCCTGCTGGGGCACATTGCCCTGCACGGCACCCACCCGCAACGTCCCCCCCTCCGCGCCGGTGTGCACCGGAAGAAGCCACGGTCCGAGGCCTAGGACGACAGCAGCGCCGGTGGCGCCCACGCAGGCCGCGATTCGCCGTTGGCGCCCCCAGACCCACACCAGCGCCATCAACCCGGCGATGGCCACCACGACGGCGGAGACCAGGACCTCACCACCGTAGGGAGCCAGCCGCAGCAGGGGCGCGTCGGTCTGGGAGAACGCCAGGATGCCCCACGGGAACCCTCCGAACGGCCACGAGCCACGAATCTGCTCGACCCCCACCCAGATGACCGCGGCCAGGGCGATCTTGCCAAGGGGGTGGTCGCGGACCCACACCGCTTCTCGGGCAAGCGTCCACGCGGCGGCGAAGCCCGCGATGTAGAGAGCCTGCGCCAAGCTCAGCGCCACCCACGGCAGGAGTGAGCCGGTGGCGTGCACCGCCCAGTAGATGTGCGGGAGGAAGAATGTCAGACCCCACACCAGTCCGGTGACCCCCGCCCGCACCATTCGCGCCTTACGTAAGGCGAGCAGCAGCAGCGCGACCCCGAGGTAGGCCAACGGCCACCAGCCCCGATCAGGGAAGGCAAGGTTGGTCAGCCAACCCCCCACCGCAGCCATCAGCAGCGGTATCAGCGCAACCCGAGAGGCAGGCATCAAGGAGCCCGCGGGGCGCCTGTCACAGATAACGGGGTCACGTGCCACAGCACCTATGGTGCTGCCATGTCCGCCCCGATCCACGCTTCACGTAGCTCCCTGGCCCGACTGTCCGTTCTCGCATTCCTGCCAGCACTTGTCCTTGCTCTTCTTGGCGCCATGATGGTAGCCCTGGCCACGAGCGCGGCCGCGCACGACACCATCATCGACGCCGAGCCGGCCCACGACGCTGTGCTGGACACTGCACCAACGGAGATCGTGCTGACCTACAGCGCCGAGGTCCTTGATCTGCCGGCGGCCATCATCGTCACCGACGCCAACGGCGAGATCGTCGTCGAAGGCGAGCCGAGGGTCCAGGGGCACTCGGTGGTCCTGGACCTGCCCTCTTTGGCGAATGGGACCTATGAGGTGCTGTGGTCGGTGGTCTCCTCCGACGGGCACCGCACCGAAGACGTGTACAACTTCACGGTGGACGCCAGTGAGACAGCCGGCGACCCGCTGGCCACCACACCCGGCGAATCGACCAGTGAGACCCCCACCGCGGAGACAGGCGCAGAGCCTGCCACACCGGCACCCGCCACCAGCCCCGACCGCGCCGCGGATGCCGATTCCCCGGTGACAGGGTGGCCCATCGGCGCCGTGATCCTGGTGCCGGTCGCTGTCCTTGCCCTCGCCCTGATCGCTGCCCTCCTCTACCGCCGCAGGCGACAGCCCTAGACCGCTTGGGTGGATCACACGCCGGACGGTGCTATGTACCGCGACCTCTGCACCGTTCAACGCGAGATCCCGTTGACCCTCAAAGCCTTCACATGGGCCATGACGTCTATGATGTCGCTCCATGGACTACGTCGTGGCGCTCTTGCCCTCCATCGGCGTAGGCACGCTCTTTTTCATCGTCATGCGTGCCATCCTCCTGGCGGACCGACGCGAACGCGCCGCCATGCGTAAGTTTGAAGAGGCGCAGAACTCCCGAGTTGCTGCGCAACGCAGCGAAGAGGACACGGACGGCAGCTGAAGGCGTTGCACGGCACGCTTGCGTCACATCGGCGGTTTCCGCCGGCAGGTTGCCACACTAGTGTCATGGCCCCCACTTTCCCCGCCGACTGAGGAACGTCCACACCAGCACCCTGAGCGGCGAGGCCACAGCACCCGCACACCGGCCGAACAATGTGGGCACATGAGGCGGGCGCGACGCGCTCCTGGTGTTCGTCAACTACTTCGTCGTCAACCTCTTCACTACGTCTTCCAGGTCTCGCCACAGCGAGCGGCTCGAGAAGTACACCCCCCCCTCCCAGGTTGTCCGCTTAGTGTTCTCCCTCAAAGGACAAAGGTGTGCTCGACAGCGAAGGGGAACCCGGTGGGCGACAAGAGGCAGCAGGCGCGTGAACGTGCCGCCAAGGTGGCGGAGCTGCGGGCGGCGCAGGCCCGGCAGGAACGCCGGCAGAAGTTCCTCGTTTACGGGGTCGTGGCCGTGGTCTGCCTCGCCCTGGTCACCGCCGTCGCGGTGCCACTCATCAGCCAGGCCCGGCGCCAGGCGGCGATCGAGGCCACAGCCGGCGCACCGGTGGAGGGCGTGGAGCTCATTGAGGTTGCCTCGGCCAACCACGTCCCCGGCACTGTGGACTACCCGACCTCCCCGCCGGCGGGTGGGGACCACAACGGGGTGTGGCAGAACTGTGGCGTGTACACCGAGCCGGTGGTCAACGAGAACGCCGTCCACTCCCTCGAGCACGGCGCCGTGTGGATCACCTACTCCGCTGACCTCCCCAGCGAGCAGGTCCAGGTCCTGACCGACCGGGCCGCACAGGGGCAGGGGTACGTACTCGTCAGCCCCTACCAGGACCTGGCCGCGCCCATCGTGCTCAGCGCGTGGGGCGCCCAGCTCGCGGTAGACGAGGCCGACGACCCCCGCGTGGACGCCTTCCTCACGCAGTACGTCCAGGGCGAGCAGACCCCCGAACCCGGTGCGGCGTGCTACGGCGGCACCGGCACGCCCGCCGCCTGAGCACGCGGGCATGACCGACACACCCGACATCCCCCCTCCGTCCGCCTCCCGAAGCGGCGACTTCCCCCGCCGGCTGGCGATCGCCGGCGCGGTGGGCGTCCTCATCGCGCTGGCCGCCGTGGTGGGCCTCATCGCCGGATCCCGCCTTGCCGTGTCCGCCCCGCAGTTGCCCGGTGAGGGCTCGGTGGATGCTGGCTTTGCCCGCGACATGGGAGTCCACCACTCCCAGGCCGTGGAGATGTCGGTACTCATCCGTGACCGCACCGACGACGCCGAGTTGCTCAGTCTCGCACTGGACATCATCCTCACCCAGCAGCAGCAAGCCGGACAGATGTACGCCTGGCTCGAGCTGTGGGGCCTGCCGCAGACCTCGACCCAAAGCCCCATGGGCTGGATGCAGGACCACTCCGATCCCCAGGCCCACGCCACCGCGTCCGACCCCATGCCCGGGATGGCCACCCGGGAGGAGCTCAATCGGCTCGCGGCCGCATCCGGCGCCGAAGCCGAACGGCTCTACCTGGACCTCATGGTCGCGCATCACGAGGGTGGGATCGAGATGGCCCAGTACGCCGCCGACAACGCCCAGAACTCGGCGGTCAAGGGACTGGCGGTGAGCATCGTCAACTCCCAGAGCGCGGAGTTGAACGTGCTCAATGACCTCCTCGCCGCCCGCGGCGGACCACTGCCCGACTGACCTCAGTCGTTGCACCGCGCGCCGGTTGCCGTACCCCGGGCACGTCGACTCCACCGGCTGCCTCTGGCCTCCACGTCGGGTGTGGGGAGGGTGTGTCTCGACCGTCCGGGGCGCTGATCTGGTGGAAGGTCTGGGTGCTGGCGCGGACGGCCGTCCGGCGGCCTCGCGCTCAATGTCTCTCCGGCGTCAGGAGGGTTGGAACGCCCAGTGCCAGGGTTCGCGTGGGGTGTCCTCCATGAATCCGAACCGTGCGGCGTTTGTGCGCATCCATGCCTGCGCCGATGTGTCCAGGTCGAGGTCCACGGCCATTCCCCAGCCGTGCTGGCTGGTGCCCGGCTTGGCGCCCAGGCCGCCCTGCGAGTACAGGCCCTTGCGTCGCACGACGTCGACCTGCACGTCGTAGGACCGGTAGGAGTCGGTGACGCCGATGGCTATACCGTCGGCTGCGGCTGCCGAGAGGAGCTTCTCGAACGCCTGGGCGGCGGGCGCCCACAGTTTGTGGCCGGTGTCGCCCACCGGTTCCAGAGCGTCACGCGGGATGCGGCCATTGCCGTACGCGGCGAGATCGACCGGCACGCCATCGCCGTTGACCTTGAACGGAGACCCTCCAAGGTTGGAGGTGCCGGCGGCCACAGCGGGGGCGGCGTCGGCGACGGCGCTGGCGAGGACCTCGGCGAATGCTGTGGCCGAGCCGGTGGCTGACTGCATCCGCGGGGGCGAGATCGAGCTAAGGGTCGCCTCGATCTGCGCCATGCGCTGAGAGATGGCGAGGATCCCATCCACCGATACTCCGTTCGTCGTCCACTACGTCCTATCGGCCCGTCTTCACCTCTCGTTAGCGAGAACCGCCGCCTCCACTCACCTTGTGGACGCGTGAAGTGCGCGCACCGGCGACGTCCCGCCTGCAGTGACCTGGTGGATGCGGTCGTCGAGCTCGCGCACGAGTTGGAGCCCCTCAGGCGTGGTGTTCTGACGGCACCGCACCCAGCCGAGCCGGGTCCGTTGCGGAGAGGTTCGGCCCCAGCCGCACGCCCCGTCATCGCGCCTCGAACGCACAGAGACTAAGACGCCGATAGTGACAATCCGGCCCCATCTCTACTGTACTCGGCGTGCGGCAGCCCCCTTTCGGTTCGCCCTGCGCAGCAGGAGAGCTTGGTGACGCCGACGCCGCCCGCGGGATCGGTGGAGTCAGTAGCGCGGCGCACCGGGGAGCACCTCGAGCTGCCAATCGGTAGTGACAGCGCGGAAGGCGTCGCCGTCGACGTTGAGGTCGTCGATGGTCTTGGGGTCGTTGTCTCCGGGCATGAGGCCGTCGTCGGCTCTGCGGTCCCACCAGGCCCAGCAGGTGCCGTAGCCGGTCTTGGAGGTGAACTGGATGCCGAGCGGGAGGGAGCCGTCGAAGAGTGTCTGGCTGCGGACTTGTTGCGCGAGGAGGGTGGTGACGGCGCGGTTCTCACCGGTGGTTCCGCTCAGGGTGAGCAGCGGGACGCCGGCCTGGCGTAGCGGTTCGGCGAGGTCCAGGCCCAGGCGGTTGAGTGTGGCCTTGTGGTCGATCTGGACCCACCAGCCATCGGCTGGCATGGCGACGCGGTGCAGGCAGCGGCTCATCTGCCAGTCCACGCTGACGGCCCAGGGGCGTTCTCGTCCGTTGGCGTCGGCCTGGTCGCGGACCGCGGTGATGTAGTCCTCCACGCTCAGGCCGATGGCGTCAGCGTCGGCCTGCAGGGCGGCGCGGGCGGCGCGGAAGTCCTGGAGGACCTCAGCGAACGCAGTGGTTGCCCGGTCGGCGAAGTAGACGGTGCGCCCGATGGTGTCGAAGCGGCCGCGCTGGTCGGGAAGTTCCGCGGGCAGCGGTCCGACGTGCTCGTTGACGCGCACGGCGAGGATGCCGCCGGAGCGGGTGTAGCGCTCCTGGGCGACGCGCCAGCCGTCTTGACCGCGTGCCGGCACGAGGTAGAGACCGGTGCGGGGACAGACCCGGGATCGTGAGGCGGTGCTCACGCCGCCGGGGAGCCATCGATGAACGCCAGGGCGGCGCCGATGACCTCGGCGCTCTTGAGGTCGCGCACCGCGGAGACGGGGGTCGTCTCACCGAGGCGCGGGTTGGCGCCCACCAGCCAGGCGAGGGCGACGTCGGGCCCTTCTGCTTGAGCCATGAGGTGCCAGACGCGGTAGCCCAGCCTGAGCTGGTTGACGGTCTTCAGGCGCGGCTCGGGGCCGTCGGGGCGGGCCCACCTGGCGGGTTGGCCGCGGTCCCTGGTGCCGGTTATCGCCTGCACGACGGTGGTGCCTACGTTCTCGTTGAGGATTCGCACCAGGTCGTGGATGTCGAGCCTGGTGGCGTCGGCATGCGTGGCAACAACATCGGATCTCATGCCAAAACACTACGCGTGAAGCGACCTAAAAGCCACTGCGGATCCGACTGGAAGCCATGGGAACTGGTAGTCCTGTTGGCTGCGCATCTCCGTGAGGCCCATGGGTCAGCGAGGCGGACGTGGGGTGCCACCGGCTGCGGCAGATCTCGGGTCCATGGTGGGTGGCCCTCTACGACCGACCTATGGTCGGTGAGATAGTGCAACCGCTGCTCGATAAGCTCGGCGACTGCGGTGAACAGCAGTGCCGCTGTACCGAAGGCCAGTCCCGCGATCGGTACGGGAGCGAAGACCACGGCGTCATGCTCGTGGGCCGGCCCCTTGCAGAGACCGGCCCACCTGGGGTGGCTCAGCCCACTCGGGCGGGCTCCACCGGCTGCGCCGCGGGTGCCGGGGCGACCTGCGTCGTCGCCGGCTCGCGGCGCCGCATGAGGCGCATGGCGTTGACGATGACGACGAGCACGGAGGCCTCGTGGACGAGCATCCCGATGGCCATGGTGACCCCGCCCGCGAAGACGCCGGCCATGAGAGCAGCGACGGTGGCCAGGGCGATGACGATGTTCTGGCGCATGATGCGCACGGTGCGCTTGGCCAGGCCGATGGACTCGGGCAGCTTGTGCAGCTTGTCGCCCATGAGGGCGATGTCGGCGGTCTCCACGGCCACGGCCGAGCCGGCCGCGCCCATCGCCACGCCGATGTCGGCGACCGCGAGCGCGGGGGCGTCGTTGACGCCGTCGCCGACCATGGCCACCGTGTGGCCCTGGGCCTGCAGCTCGCGCACCGCGTCGAGCTTGTCCTCCGGCAGCAGCCCGGCGCGGACCTCGTCGATGCCGGTGGCCTTGCCGATGGCCTGGGCCACCAGCGGGGCGTCACCGGTGAGCATGACGACCTTCTGCACCCCTGCGGCGTGCAGGTCGGCCACCATCTGCGCGGCGTCCATCCGTACCTGGTCGGCCACGGCGATGACGCCGAGGACGGCGTCATCGAGCGCCACGATCATCGGAGTACGGCCGGCGGCAGCCAGCTCCTCGGCCGCCCGGGCGGCTCCGACGGTGTCGGCCACCCCGTACTGCTCGAGCAGGGCGGCGTTGCCGATGAGCACACGCCGTCCACCGGTGGTGGCGGTGATGCCCTTGCCGGGCACCGGCTCCGTAGCCTCCGGCAGGCCGGCAGTGGACAGGCCCTCCGCCGCGGCGGCCTCCAGGACCGGGCGGGCCAGCGGGTGCTCCGAGCCGGCCTCGGCGCGAGCGGCCCAGGTGAGTACCTCCTCGCGGGTCGAGGCGGGGTCCAGGACGACGACGTCGGTCAGGTAGGGCCGACCCTCGGTGAGGGTGCCGGTCTTGTCCAGGGCCACGGCGTCGATGCGCGCGGAGCTCTCCAGGTACTCCCCACCCTTGATGAGGATGCCGTCGCGCGCGGCGCGGCCGATACCGGCGACCACCGTGACCGGGATGGAGATGACCAGCGCACCGGGGCAGGCGATGACGAGCAGCGTCAGGGCCAGGACGACGTTGCCGGTGGCCAGCCCCACGATCAGTGCCATGGCCATGATGCCGGGGGTGTACCAGGTGGCGAAGCGGTCCATGAACGCCTGGGTCTTGGCCTTGGCGTCCTGGGCCTCCTCCACGCGGTGGATGATGCGGGCCAGGGTGGTGTCGGCGCCGATGCCGGTGGCGCGCACCTGGAGGAAGCCGCCACGGGAGACGGTGCCGGCGAACACCTGGTCGCCCTCGGTCTTCTCCGCGGGGATGGACTCACCGGTGATCGAGGCCTCGTCCAGCGCGCCGTTGCCCCCGATGACGACGCCGTCGACGGGCACCTTGGCACCGTTCTTCACCAGCACCGTCTCACCCGTGGCAACCGCACCGGCCGGGACCTCGACCTGCTCACCGTCGCGCAGGACGACGGCCACGTCGGGAGCGACCGCGACCAGCTCGGCCAGCGCCGAGCGGGTCTTGGTCATGGTGCGCGCCTCCAGCGCGTGGCCGATGGCGAACAGGAAGGTCACCGCGGCGGCCTCCCAGTACTCCCCGATGATCACCGCACCGATCGCGGCGATCGAGACCAGCAGGTCGATGCTGATGTTCCTCACCATGAGGGCCCGGACGGCCTTGATCGCGATCGGGACACCGGCCACCGCCGCGGCGGCCACCATGAGCAGGTTGCTCACCGGGTCCGAGCCGAGCACCCGGGCCACGAAGAACGAGAGCAGGATCAGGGTGCCGGAGACCGTGGGCACCATCCACGGCCCGTTCCACCACTTCGTCAGCTTGTTCACTGTCTTTCCTTCCGATGTCACCCGCAGTCCCGGGCGTCTGATCACGACGTTACGAGGACGGCGGCGAAGCTTCCTTGACGTGCGTCAATCACCGGTAGACCGCCCTGAAGTACCGCCTTGGCAGTGGCGCAGCATGCGACAGCGCCACCACCGAGACGACTCGGTGGTGGCGCTGTCGGAGCGGGTCAGAAGGCGGAGGGCCTGGCCACGTAGCCGGCCTTGGCCACGGCCGCTACCAGGTCCTCCACGCTGGCGGTGGTCGGGTCGTGGTCCACCTCGATGCGGGCGGAGGCGAAGTGCACCTTCACTGCGTCCACGCCGTCCAGGCGGCCCACCTGCTTCTCGATCTTGGCCACGCACGAGGGGCAGGAAAAGTCCTCGGCCCGCAGGATCGTGCGGGTGGTGTTCGTCGTCGTGCTCATCGGTCTCGGTTCCTCTCGTCGTCACTCATCGGTGCAGCTCTTGGCTACTAACCACAACGCTACGCACCTGGTGCTCGACCGTCCTTGACGCAGATCAATCGACCGTAGATATGAGCCACACGGGCGCGAGTGGCGGCGCGCTGCCGCCGCCATCGATCGCGGTCTTCACTGATAAACCTCCCGGCCGACCCCCTTGCGAGAAGGTCGGAGGTCAGTGCCGGTGTCGGGCGGGGCGGCCGAGTAGGGGGTGTTCGGAGCTGGTTCCCGCTAGGCGGGGTATCCGACACACTGCCCAGGTGGTCTCCCTGGTGATCGGCTATGCCCGGGGCTCCCGCTTCGGCGTCGACGGCAACGAGCGGCTCTGCTGGCACTGGGAGCCAATGTCGACCGTGTGTACCTCGACGAGCGGCCTTAGACCGGGATGAAGCGTCCGCGGCTGGGACTGCGAGAGCACTGGCCGCGCTCGTCGCTCATCAGCTCTTGACCCGACTGCAGGCGTCACGCACGGTGCAGGTCGGTGAGGACTGCTATGCAGCGGCGCAGCCGGACACCGAGCTTCTGCTGACGTGCTGGCCCGGATCATGGACCTCCAAGCCGGGCTGGACAGCAAGCGGACCGCAGAAGGCTTGCCCACCGCGCGCCGGAGTCGCGGACAGCTGCTCGGCCGCCCAAGGTCAGTCCTCTCCGGGAGCGCGAGCCCCCGCCAAATAGCTTCTAACAGGCGGCGGCGGGTCGGATTGCCGGTGAGGACGGGTGGTGCAGACGGGGGAGGTCGCTCGCTCCTTAGCTTCCTGATGAAGCCGTCGCGAGCGTAACTTCCCTAGTCAAGTGATGGGCAACGAGTCCGCAATCCTTAGCACGGCCGTAGTGCCGCAATGCCTGAGCTGCTGCGGTATCTGCGCGCAACGGTGCCTGCGGCATGACGGCTGGGGGACATACCGCCGCAGACCAGGTGCCTGTGGAGGGACCGACGGGTGTCCTGTTACTCCGCTGTGCCCGAGTGCACGTATGACCTGTGAAGGCTGATTGAGCTGACAGGTGGTGAAACGTGGCGATGAAGCAGTTTCGACGTGCGGCCCTGAGGGGTCATTGCGACGTGGGGACGGGGGAGCGGCAATGAGTGCCACCGCCGACACGGCTGCTGGTGTGTGGGTCAGTGACTACACCACTGCCGGCGGGGTGCACGTTGCTGGGCACTGGCGCCGGCGTCGCACCGGTACCGCCGACACCTCGTCGGGTGGTGGGCATGGCGGGGAGGATCGGGCAACGAGACCGCATGGTCATGAGCTGCTGGCCAACAGTGCGACCAGCGCGGCGAGTGCGGAGACTGAGCCGTGCGGGACGGGGAGCATTGCTCCGTTCGTCATGGCGGCTGGGATGGGCACGGCCGCTGAGCGGTTGGCGGTGGCGGAGGAGCGGTATCGGGCGGCGGTGGTTGCCGCGGGGGTGAGTTCGCTTCAGCGGCGTCGGGGTGACCTGTCTGCGGATCCGCAGGCCGCGATCCGGGAGCGACGTGAAGCCAAGCTCGCGTTGGAGAAGGCTCGTGTCGAGCTGGCTCAGCAGACCGTGGCCGTACCCGACGCTGAGGACGGGCCCACTCCCCACACCACGGCGGGCCCAGCGCGGTGCACCGGCTGTGGTCAGTTCCGTTCCGCCGAGCATCAATGCCCAACTCCCGCTGGCCTCCCTGGAGGGGACTACGCCGGCATCAAGCCCGATGAGCGGGTCAAGGCGATGGTCGCCGACCTCGAGACCGCGGTCGCGGCCATCGTCGAGTCTGGCCAGCTACATCGTTGGCTGGACGCGATGGCCAGCAACGGGCTGAGCCGCTGGAGCGCGAACAACCGGATCCTCGCAACCGTCCAGATGCTGCAGCGCGGTGAGTCCCTCGAAGGTTTGCACATGATGGGTTTCCGGCAGTGGCAGAAGTACAACCGCCAGGTCACCAGGGGTGCCCGGGCGGTGTGGATCCTTGCACCTGTCACACGCAAGATCCTCGTCGAGAACGATGATGGCACCCGCACCCCGGTGCAGCGCCTTGTCGGGTTCAAGAGCGTGTCGGTATTCAACATCTCTGACACTGCCGGAGAGGATCTCCCCGGACCACCAGTCCGCCCCGCCCCGGGTGAGGCGACGCGCGGCACGCTCGAGGGGTTACGTGAACGGGTCGCCAAGGCCGGCTACACCTACGAGGAGTCGCAGATCCCTGGATGTCGCCCGGACACGGGCGAGGGGGCCTTGGGCTACACCGATCCAGGTACCAAGCGAATCGTCGTTGATTCTCGACTGGGTAGCGCGCAGAAAGCCGCGGTCATCGCCCACGAGCTCGGGCACGTTCACTGTGGTCACGTCGACGGTGACTACGCCGAGTACCAGCGCCACCGCGGGCAGATGGAGACGGAAGCGGAGATGACTTCCTATCTGGTCAGCCGGTCCCGGGGCATGACCCGGGACCAAGTCGAGGCGTTCTCGCCCGGCTACATCGCCCACTGGTCACAGGGCGATCCCGCCGTCATGCACAAGGCAGTCGATAAGGCCACCCGCGCCTTCAACAAGATCGTCGACGGCACCTGGCCCACGGAAAGGAGGTGAGACCCATGACCGAGATCGAGACCCTCACCCGCGCGCTCGGCCTAGCTCTCGTTGCACGCGATGCCCTTACTGCTGAGCTGGAGTGGTTGCGAGGAAGGAGCGGGGGACCGGACGCACTGTCACACCGAACCGGTTTCGACCCAACAAGCCAGTGTGACTTCACCAGCACCACGAGAACGGAAAGAAGGGGAGCGGCATGACCGAGATCCACGTCGCCGAGATCACCGACCCGATCACTGGGGAGAAGACCACACTGACTGCCGACACGGAGAGCGAGCTCGAGCAACTCATCACCGCCGAGCTCGAGTCCGCCTACCCCTTGCCCGATCAGACCGCCACCGAATGATCGACGGATGCGCGCCCGACTAGATCTGGGGCGCGCTGCTGTTACCTGCCGCTGGCTAGTTGCACGTATGACCTGTGAAGGATCCTCTGCGGGGACACATGCCTCAGCACTCACGCGCGCGTCCCGTCGTCGCTTCGGGTTCGGTTTACGGGGCGCTTCAGTGCGGGGCGAGCAGAGAGCCGGAAGAAGGGTGGTAACGATTTGGGGTCAGCAGTCTGACTCGACTCCGACAGGGACTGGAGGTGACAGGCTGGCAGTATGCGGACCGTCGCCTGGAGTGACCGAGCATCGTGGTTGCCGCTGGCTGCGGCGACAATCCTGCTCGCGGGGTGCTCGGCCGGCTCGGTGGGCGGTTCTGTGGAGACCCTCGCCAAGCTCGACGGCTGGCGCGACGGACCCGGCTACGAGGGCCCCTTCGCCGTCCTCGAGATCGCCTACGACGACGACACTGCTGCAATGTTGTGGGAGGACAACGTCGGCGCGGGGCAGGCGGCACACGACGGCCTGGCGGAAGTCGACCTCTCCCGGCAGATCGTGGCGCTGTACTCCTCAGGCGAGTCGGGCAGCTGCCCGGAGTCGGTACACGACATCGAGCTCGACGACGGCACGGTCGACATCATGCTGACGGTGGACACGGGGGGTGGCGATGCTTGCAGCGGCGACTACAACCCCTACCGCGTCGTCATCGCGATCGACCGGGCCGACGTCCCCACACGCGACGAGCTGGCCGGCACCGAGGGAACTGTCGACGGGAACCCGGCGCTCGAGGTCGTGGTCGGCGAGTACCCAGTGACCTGACCCGCTCCCGCGGACGCCGGACGTCCGAGTCGGGAGTGCCGAGCCCACCGAGGGGCGACCCGGTCGCAGGCGGGGGAGTGTGGCGGCACAGAGCTCTACCGCCGCCTCGCCCGCAACTACCGGGACTTCACCAGCTACCGCCCCCGAATCCCCCTGGCCGCAGGCGGCCTCAAGGCCAGATCCCCACCCGGACGTCCGAGGAGACCGCAAGAGGATCCCAATACGGGTTTCACGCTGCGCAGCAGGAGAGTTTGGCGACGTCGGTGGTGAAGGCCTGGGCGGTGAGCTTGAGGCCTTCGGCCATGGTCAGGTAGGGGCTCCAGAGGTTGGCGACCTGGTCGGTGGTCATGCCGGCCTGGAGGATGTAGACGCCGGCGGCGGCGAGGTCGCCGGCGTCCTGGGCCAGGGCGGTGATGCCGATGATGCGGCCGGTGTCGGCGTCGGTGACCATCTTGATGAGCCCGCGGGTGTCGCGGTTGACGATCGCGCGCGGGACGTGCGCGAGGGGTAGGACGCGGCTGTCGCAGCGGATCCCGGCGGCGCGGGCCTGCTGGTCGGTCATCCCGACGGCGGCCAGGGCAGGGCTCGTGAACACGACCCGGGGCAAGTGGCGGTGGTCGACCTCGCGGCGGGCGCCGGTGAGGGCGTTGTCGGCGGCCAGGGTGCCGTGGGCCGCGGCGACGTACACGAACTGCGGGTGGGCGGTGACGTCTCCGGCGGCCCAGATGCGCGCATTGGTGGTGCGCAGGTGATTGTCGACGACCACCGCGCCGTGGTCGCTGGTGCGCACGTCGACGGTGTCGAGGCCGAGGGTGCCGGTGACCGGGCGGCGCCCGGTGGCGACGAGCACCTCGGCCGCCCGCAGTTCCTGTGGGCCGTCTGCGGTGGTGGCGGTGATGGCGACCTCGCCGGTGGCCGGGTCGCGGCGGACCGCGCTGGGCACCGCCCCGCGGATGACCTGGATGTCTTCCTCGGCGAAGATCTCCTCCAGGGCGGTGGCGGCCTCGGGTTCTTCGTGGGAGGCCAGGCGTGAGCGGACCAGCATGGTGACCCGGGCGCCGAGCCGGGCGAAGAGCTGGGCCTGCTCCATGGCGACGAAACCGCCGCCGATGACCAACAGCGACTCCGGAAGCTGGTCCAGTTCCATCGCGGTGGTCGAGGTCAGGTAGCCGACCTCCTGCAGGCCGGGGACCGGCGGCGCCCAGGGCGTGGAGCCGGTAGCGATGAGGTAGTGCTCGGCCCGGATGGTCTCCACCGTGCCGCCAGGGCCGGTGACGCGCAGTGCCGGCTCGGTCGGCGTGCCGACGAACGTGGCATCCCCGGGGAGGAGGTCCCACCCGTACTCAGCGGCCAGGTCCAGGTACTTCTCCCCACGCAGTGACCCGACGAGCTCGTCCTTGCCGGCGACCAGGGCGGACAAGTCCACCGGCCCCACGTCGGGGACCGGCAGGCCGGGAAACCGGGAGGCGTCCAGTGTGACGTGGCGGGCCTCGGCGGCCGCGAGCAAGGCCTTGGACGGCACGCACCCGGTGTTCACGCAGGTACCGCCGACGGTGCCACGCTCGATCATCACCACCCGCTTGCCCAGGTTGGTGGCCCGGATCGCGGCCGCGAACGCCGCCCCACCGGACCCGATCATTGCCAGGTCATACGACCTGCTGTTAGCCGTTGCCGTCATGAACTCCTCCTTCATCGCCCTCAGGATCGACCTTCCAGTGCACTGGAAGGTCAAGGCAGAATGAGTGGCATGCGGATCGGTGAGGTGGCCCAGGCGTCAGGCACGACAAGCAAGACCCTGCGGTACTACGAGGAGGTCGGGCTGCTACCCGCCGCGGACCGCACCCCGGCGGGCTACCGGGACTACGGCCCCGAGGTGCTCGACCGGCTGGACTTCATCCGCCGGGGGCAAGCCGCCGGGCTGACCCTGGCCCAGATTGGCCAGGTGCTGGACATCCGCGACCGGGGGCAGGCCCCCTGCCAGCACGTCACCGACCTGCTCGACACCCGCCTTGATGTGATCGACCGACAGCTCGCCGAGCTCGCGCAGCTACGCGCCACGATCGTCGCCCTGCGCGAGGACGCCGCCGCCGGCGACCCGGCCACATGCTCCCCCGAGGACGTCTGCCGCTACCTGTGACCCGCGACACTGGCGCTGTGCCGCTGCCCTCCTTGGTCCAAGCGATGGAGCGCCACCAGATCGGGCTGTATTTGCTGGCCATCGCTGGTGGAGCGCTCCTGGGCTGGTCGCTGCCCGCTGCCGCCGGACCCCTTGAGCACGCCATTACTCCGGTGCTCGGGCTGTTGCTGTTCGCCACGTTCCTGGGGATCCCGTTCTCGGCGATCGGTCAGGCCGTGCGCGATGCGCGCTTCATGGCCACGATCCTGGTCCTGAACTTCGTCATCGTTCCTGCCGTGGTCTTTGCCCTGTCGCGGTTCGTGGCCGACAGCCCGGTCCTACTGGTGGGCGTGCTGCTGGTGCTGCTGACCCCGTGCATTGACTACGTGATCGTCTTCGCCGGACTCGCCGGCGGCTCCAGTGAGCGTCTGCTGGCTGCCGCGCCGCTCCTCATGGTGGCCCAGATGCTGCTACTGCCGCTCTACCTGCTCCTCTTCGTCGGGCCGGAGCTCGTCTCGGGCATCGAACCAGGCCCGTTCCTCGAAGCGCTCATCGGGCTCATCATCATCCCTCTCGCCCTGGCAGCCGTGACCCAGTGGTGGTCGCGGAAACGGACAGCCGGCGCGACCGTAATGACCGCCATGCAGGCGATGATGGTCCCGTTGATGATGGCGACACTGTCTGTGGTGATCGCGTCACAGATCTACGGAGTCGGACAAGAGATCACCGCACTGCTGGCCGTCATCCCCCTCTACGTAGCCTTCTTGGTGGTGATGGTTCCACTCGGCATGGCATGCGCACGAGTCGCACGGCTCGACCCAGGAAGCACCAGGGCAGTGATCTTCAGCGGCGCCACTCGAAACTCGCTGGTGGTACTCCCACTAGCGCTTGCCCTGCCCGCGCCCCTCAGCCTGGTTCCGCTCGTCGTCGTCACCCAGACCATGGTCGAACTCCTCGGCATGGTGATCTACGTCAAGGCCATTCCGCGACTAGTCGCCTCGGAGCCGGTTCCGTGGAACTGATCCAACGGCTGACGCGCCATGCGAGGCGCCCTGAACCCGGCCCTCGGGAAACCGGTGCGATGGGTGCAACCGGCGCAACAGACCTGATGGCCAACAGGTCCTAGACCGTAACGCGACGGCTTCGGGCTGTCCGTAGGCCATTGAGGATGACCAGGACCTCGACGACCTCATGGATGAGCACGACAGCGGCCAGGCCCAGGACGCCGGTGATGGCCAGGGGTGGCAGCGCGGCGATGATGAGCAGCGACAGGACGATGTTCTGGTTGACGATGCGCCGCCCGCGTCGGGCGTGGGCGATCGCCTGGGGCAGGAGCCGCAGGTCCTGGCCGGTGAAGGCGATGTCGGCGGACTCGATCGCGGCGTCCGAGCCGGTGGCTCCCATCGCGATCCCGACGTCGGCCGCGGCCAGGGCGGGGGCGTCGTTGATTCCGTCGCCGATCATCGCGGTGGGCCGGCGGGCGCCGAGCTCGCCCACGGCGGCGGACTTACCTTCAGGGCGCAGCTCGGCCCGCACGTCACTGATGCCGGCCTGCGCCGCGAGGGCGCGCGCGGTGCGCTCGTTGTCCCCGGTGAGCATCGTGACGCCGATGCCCTGGCCCGTCAGGGTCTTGATGACCTGGGGAACCTCGGGGCGCAGCTCGTCACGCACCCCGATGACCCCGGCGACCGTGCCATCGCGGTGGACGACGACAACGGTCATCCCCTGCGATTCCAGGTCACGGACCCGGTCACTGAGGTCGCGCGGGTCGACCCAGCGGGGGCTGCCGACCCGCACCTCACCGCCGTCGACGGTGCCGTGGATGCCGTGACCGGCTTCCTCGGTAATGCCCTCAGCCGCTCCGGGTGCGGGGGCGGCCTGGGTAATGGCAGCGGCCAGCGGGTGGGTGCTGTGCTGCTCGAGCGCGGCGGCCCAGGCCAGGACCTGCTCCTCGGTCACGTCGGCGGCGGGAACGACGGCGGTGACGGTGGGCTGGTTCCGGGTCAGGGTCCCGGTCTTGTCGAAGGCGACGTGCCCGATATCCCCGAAGCGCTCAAAGATCGCCCCGCTCTTGATGATGACGCCGAACTTGCTGGCCGAGCCGACCGCGGAGACCACGGTGATGGGCACCGCGATCGCCAGCGCACACGGGGAGGCGGCCACAAGCACCACCAGGGCGCGCGTGATCCAGATCTGCGGGTCACCCGCGAGTGAGCCGATGAGCGCGACCAGCACGGCCAGGACCAGGACGCCGGGCACGAGCGGGCGGGCGATACGGTCGGCCAGCCGAGCGCGTTGCCCCTTCTGGGCCTGGGCCTGCTCGACCAGGCTCACGATCGTGGTAAGGGAGTTGTCGGTACCGGGCGCGGTCGCCTCCACCTGCAGGGCACCGGCGGTGTTGATCGCCCCGGCAGACACCCCATCACCCGGGCCGACCTCGACGGGGATGGACTCACCGGTGATCGCCGAGGTGTCCACGCTGCTGTGCCCGGTCCGGACGATGCCGTCGGTGGCGATGCGCTCACCGGCCCTGATCACCATGACCTGCCCCGCGGCCAGGTCACGGGCCGGGACGGTCACGCTCTGACCATCGATGAGCACGGTGGCGCCCTGGGGCATGAGCTTGAGCAGTGCACGCAGCCCGGCACGCGCGCGGTCCATGGCCCGGTCTTCGAGGGCCTCGGCGATGGAGTAGAGGAAGGCCAGGGCCGCGGCCTCCTCCACATGGCCGAGGATGACCGCGCCGGTGGCGCTCATCGTCATGAGGAGTGCGATGCCGAGCTGGCCGGTGGCGAGCTTGCGCAGCGCACCGGGGACGAACGTGGAGGCCCCGAGCAGCAGACCGACCCAGAACAGCACCAGAGCCGCTGTCTCGGCGCCGGACCACTCACAGCCAATCGCGGCGACGAACGCAGCCCCCGAGGCGGTAGGGATCATGACGGCGCGGTCACCCCACCACGGCGCCTCGTGCTCGTCGTCGCTCTCCAGCTGCTCGACGGGCGTGTGGGTGGTCGCGCTCATGCCACGGTCCCGCTCGGGCAGCAGCCGGGCACCGTGCAGGCGGCATCCACGCACGGGGCGTTCTCATCGACGGCCAGCGTCACCTCGACCAGCGCGGTCATCGCCGCCGCGAGGTGCGGGTCGGCGATCTCGTACCGCGTCTGGCGCCCCTCGGGCTCGGCCACGACGATGCCGCAGTCCCGCAGGCAGGTCAGGTGGTTCGACACGTTCGACCGGGTCAGGCCCAGGTCCCGGGCGAGCACCGCCGGGTAGCTCGGGCCCTCGAGGAGCGTCATGAGGATCCGGGAGCGGGTCGGGTCGGCCATCGCCCGGCCCAACCGGTTCATCACGTCCAGCCGCGAAGCAAGAGTCAGCATACGCTGACCATACAGCAGACGCTGACTATAGAGGCGCGCTGCCCAGGACAAGTAGCGGTCGCTGGACGCCTGGCACCACCGGGGTCCAGAGCGCCTCGGTGCGCTGGGCCGCGTCCTTCTGGCACGCGAGCACGGAGCGGTCGGAGGTCTTGAGCGTTGACCGTCCCGTAAGCATCGAACCGGCCGCGGCTCCGTCCGTACGGGCTCGCGCCTTCCTCGAAACGGAGGCCATCCACGTTCCGCAGGGGATCGGCTTACGGGACGCGCCCTGCAAGCCAGCACCCCCGCGCCCGTGGGAGCGTTGGCGGCCTCGACGGAACGGGAAGTTCCGCGGCATGACAGCGTTTGCCGCGTGGTCGGCGTGGGCCCACCACGAGTCACGGAGCACTGTTGAGGCCGTCAATACCGCCGGCGAGGCGGGCGGAGGTGTCGAAGAGCTGGGCTTCGACGGGGTGGAGCTGGTGCTGTACGACGAAGGATCGTTCGCGGATGCGCCACAGGCCTTGGCCAGTATCGAGTGTGGGTAGGAGTGCGCGTTCGGTGCGGGTCAGGCCGAGGGCTTCCGCCGTGGCACCGAGCTGGTCGGATTCTTGCCGGTAGATCACCCGTGTTTCAGCGTTCGCGAGGAGGGAGGTTGCCAGCGCCCGCATGGCGGAGCCAGCGTTGCCGACGTTCTCCAGGTCGGAGAGCTTGTGGAAGATGAGCATGTTCGCGATCCCGAACCAGCGGGCTAGGCGCCACTGGGCGTCCATGCGCCGCAGCAGCGCCGGGTGGGACATGAGCCGCCAGGCCTCGTCGTAGACCACCCAGCGCTGCCCTCCGGCTGGGTCGAGCAGCGCCGATTCCATCCACGCTGAGGCACAGGTCATGAGCAGGGAGATCGCCGTGTCGTTCTCCGCGACGTCCGACAGGTCAAGAGTGACCATCGGCAGGGTCGGGTCGAACCTCACTGTCGAGGGTCCGTCGAACATGCCGGCCAGGTCGCCGGCGACTAGGCGACGCAGCGCGTGCCCGGGCAGCCGGCCGTCCTCCGCCAGGCGCCCGTCGACGTCGTCACGTCGGTCTGGCGTCAGGAGCCGGTCGACGACCATGGGCAGGATCGGCACGTCGGCCGTGCGGACCACGCCGTCCAGCGCGAAATCGATCGCGGTGTGCTCGAGTGGGGTCAGGCGCCGGTCGAGTACTGCCTCGGCGAGGGCGCCGAGCAGGTCACGGCGGCGCGCCGCTAGTTGGACGGTCCACTGGGTGTCGTCAAGGTCGGTGCGGCGGTGACCTGCGTCGAGGGGGTTGAGTCTCGTGTGTTGCCCGTGGCCGAGGGTGATGGCCTGGCCGCCGACGGCGTGGGCGACGGGTGTCCATTCGCCCTTCGGGTCGCAGGCGACGTAGACGCGTCGCCCGAACGGGATGGAACGGGTGCACAGTGACTTCGCGAGGGAGGACTTGCCAGAGCCCACGATGCCGGCGAGGACGACGTTCGGTGCGGTGATGAGGCCTCGCGCGTACAGCACCCACGGGTCGTAGACGAACGCGGAACCGGAGTAGAGGTCTTGACCGACGAACATGCCGTCGGGGCCAAGGCCGCCTTCCGCGAGGAACGGGTAGGCGCTGCCCCAGGTCGCTGAGGTGTCCTGGTGCTTGGGCAGGCGGAACCTGCCCGGCGTGCGCAGGGCAGCGGGCCCGGGCTCACCCGCCTTGGGCAGGATCACGGTTGCCCGGCGCTCGGCGGCCTCCGCTATGTGGCGGGCCTGGACCGCAGACTTGCGGGCCGCGCGGTCGTCGGCGGCGATCTTGGCCGCGGCGCGGCGGCGGGCCTTGCGCAGTCGGCGCCGTTCCCCGTTCGGTGCGATGAGGACCGCGGTGTGCAGCCGCTCGCCGTTCACGCTGACCGTCCCAACCCTAGGTGCTCGAACAGGAACATGACGATCTCTCTATTCACAAGGTCGGGCCTGGCCGGGGACGATCGACGCGCTTGGTGCCGCGGTGGGCGACCGCGCCCCGAGGTCCGCGCTCGGGGACCTCGCGCTCACCGGGGGTGGCAGCCCCGTGCCAGGCGATCCGCCCAGAGTGGGACTGCGCGTCGTTGACATGGCGGCCTACGTCCTCCAGTAAAACCGCCGCCCGCCCCAGAGCCATCGCAGCGTCGTGCGCATGCTGTTGACCCTCAGGCTGGTTGCCGTCATCCGTGTGCGCGAGGCCGCGATGGTTCATATGCGCGGAGGCGACGTTGACCAGGACCTCCTGGAGACGGTGAGTGATCGCGCCCAGGTCACCGAGGACCCAATACGTCCCGCCCGGATCATGGAAGTGGCGCGTGGCGTGCGCCAATGCGCGCAGATGCTCGGCAGCCTCGTCGGCCGAAGGTACGGGGCGGTCGAAGTCCGCCATGATGAGCCTCCCGGGAACGGTGCGTTCACCCGGCAGGTGCGTGGCCCCCTCCACCGGGACGACGGCGGGGCGGGCCCGGTGCGCCACGCCCACAGACATTCCCGACAGGCAGCGCCCGTGGCATCAGTCTTCGATGCCCCCGTCAAGGAGTTCACGATCTTTCGAGCAGCTGGCGAGCACGTGGCTCACCCAGATCTCAGGTCGGGGGTCGCGGGACCTGGCGCATCGAACGTACTGACCTCAAAGTGCATGTCCAGCGGCAAGGCGCGCGACTGTGCGGGCGGGATCGCCGAGCAGACGCCGATCAGCGATACCGGCAACGAGTCGGGGCACGAGGCGGGGTGGTGACACGCGATCGGTTGAGCCCCTCCGAAACCGACGGAGTCGAACAGGTGTTCGAGGTTGGCGTATCGTGGTGCTCATGGCGATCGACCAGGTGCCGCTGAGCGAGCAGGCCGCCACCTTGGAGCCGGCACAGTATGGCGGACCGGTCCATCGCGCGGACGAACCGCTGGAGGTCTCCGCATGGATACACACCCGCCGTGGCCACTCGCGCGTCGATGCCATCGCTTTGGCCTGGACGCAGAAGGCGGTGTGGATTCGCTACATCGACGACCACGGCCGCGAAGGCGTCGCCTGGGTGTGGGCCTCAGCGGTGACCCGGCGGTAAACGCAGCGACGTCGCGCCTCGAGCACGTTTCCTATACCTGTGGCGTTTCCTAGACCTTTCGGCAGAGCGGGAGGGCGGCAGCCGTGAACGCTTGGGCCTGCTGACCCCACAGACGCCGGGTCTCGCATGAAGCCTGGATCGCGGCTTGTTCGATGGCGGCGACGGCGCGTTCGAGCTCGTCCCGGTCGGGGGCGCTGACGGAGATGAGGCCGACGGCGCGCAGAATGCCGTGCCCGGCGGTGAGGTCAGTTTCCTGCTGGAGGACGTCGGCGTATTCGGCCGACTGGGTGGCGTCTTCGATCTGGCCCATGCGGGCGCGTTGGGCCGCGTCGGAGATGTGCTCGGTCTTCTTCTTGCGGATGTCGCGTGCGGCGACGTCGGCGCGCATGGGCGTAAACAGGATGGAGAGGGTACGCCGCACCCCGGAGGCAAGGAGTAGGGGGTGCAGGAAGTCGGGGTAGACCAGGGAGCGGGGCCATTCGGAGATCCACAGCACGGCGTGGTGGGCCGAATCCGAGCGCAGGTGCCCCCAGGTTTCGGTGACGGAGACGGGGCCGGCGGTGGCGAGGTCCCGACCCAGAGCCCCGTGGCGTTCGAGCGCCGCGGCGACGAGAGGGTCGTAGGCCGAGCGCAGCACCAGGGCCAGCTCGCCTGGGCCGAGCGGAGCGGAGGGTGCGAGGTCGGCGGCGCGCAGCGCGGTGGCGAGGGTGTCGACCTCTTGACCCAGAACGGCGACGGCCCCACGCGTGCCACCTCCGGCGGCTCGGATCGCGCGGGCGGCCGCGGTGAGGTCGAGGGCGATCGAGATCGTGGTCGCGTGCCGTTCGCCGGCGGGGCCGGCGCGACCGATGAGGTCGGCGTAGGTGGTCGCGGCGAAGGAGCCGTCGTCGCGGCCGTGGGTGGTCCACCAGTCACCAAGCCCCTTACCGGAGTCGGGCAGTGTGCGTTCGAGGACCTGCAGGCACCCGATGCGGCCGGATCGGCACGCTGTGGCGAGCACCCGCGACCAGCCGGTGGTGCGCCGGTTCTGCTCGGCGGGGTCGAGCAGGATGAACGCCGGGTGTGAGACCTCCAGGACCGCGGTGAGGGTGGCGGCGTGCGGGTCGTGGACGTAGACGGCGCCGGTCTCGGCGTCGACCCACTGCCGCATCCGCGCGGCGTCGCCGGGGAGCGCGAGCGTCCCGGCAGGGCGCGGCTTGCCGATGCGTGCCCGGTAGTCGAGCTGGCCCGTCGCGGCGCGCTGCTGCCACCGGGCGAGGAGCGGCAACCACTCCACGAGCGGGCGGCCGGCGACCTTGACCCAGACGAGGCCCGCGCACACGCCGGCGATGGGAACCGCGTAAAGCACCGCATCCCCGCCGAGGTAGAGCGACACGACGAACGTTGCTGCCGCGACCGCCACCACTGCCAGCTGTCCGGTTGACAAGCCGAGTAGCACCCCGCGCGTGGACAGCCGGGAGAACGTGACCGGCTCGAGGCCGGCGTCATCGCGAGGGGCGGTCATGAGCGTTCTCCTCGAGCGCCCGCGTCGTAATCAGTCACGTGGTCTGCGATGGATCGCCCGGCCCTCGGGCCGGCCTTGGCTGCCTCCGTGACGATGACGGCGCCAGCCGCCACGCCACCGGCCGCAGCAGCACCGGTACCGGCGCCACCCGCCGCACCGCCACCGGAACCGCCGGCACCACCAGAAGCGCCCGCCGCCCCGGCGCCGGTGGCGCCGCCCGAGCCCCCCGAACCGCCCTGGGCGGCGGCCATGGGACCCGATGGGGGAGCGCTTGGAGAACGGTTGCCACCAGGGGAGGCCGACGTGCCGCAGCTGCGTGCGTTCGGGGATGGCTGGTCGTTAAGGACCTTGGCCGGGGCCCGTCGGGGCGCGGCGCGGTGCGGGACGGGGGTGGGGCGGTCCATGGCGCGCTTGGTCTCCTGCTCGGCGGACATGGCGTGGTACATGTCGAAGCCCATGAAGGAGATGAACTTGTACGTCAGGTAGGGCGCGAACCCGGCGACCATCATCAGCACGATCCCGGCCATCGGGTCGGCGAAGGACTGGAGGTCGGCTGAGATCGGGGCTGCGACCTGAGCAGTGGCAAGCAAGAACACCACCACGACGACGAGCTTGGAGGCGATCAGCGCCAGCACGAACCCGCCCCACCGAGCCGCCCACCCCCGGGTGGCGTCCCACGTCGCTCCGGCGAACGCGATGGGCGCGAGGACGACCGCGACGAGCAGCAAGGACTTGCGCACCAGCAGTGAAATCCACACGATGAACGACGCCGCGATCAGCAGGCCCGCCAGGGCGATGACGACCAGGATCGGCATGGCCGGCCCACCCGCACTCGAGAGGGCAAGGCCGGCGGTGAGCGCGGAGATGCGCCCGCCCATCTCCTCGACGTTGGTTCCGGCGGCGCTCATCAGCCCCAAACACAGCCGGTCGGTGATCTCCAGCGCCGTGGCCAGCAGACCGAGAGCGACGAACGAGCCGAGGATGCCCTTGCCGAGCCCGACGACAGCACGGGACAGGGCGGCCGGTTCGCGGCGGATCGTGGCGCCGAGGAGCTGGACGAGGAAGAAGATCAGCATCACGAAGACCGCGATCCCGAAGATGATGTTGTAGAGCTCGGTGAAGTGGCCGCTGGTGATGTCGACGAACGTCGTGGTCTCGAACGCCGCCCACATGATGTCGATGGTCCACGCGGCGGCGGCGACGGCGGCGTCGGCGAGCATCTGGAACGGGCTGATGATCGCGGCGGCGGCCGCTTCACCGGTGCCGCAGACGACGCCCAGGACCGGCAGGGTGCACACGCCCATGTCACACCGCCTGCCCGACGTCCCAGAAGAAGTTCACGAGGGTGACCGCACCGCCACACAGGATGGCGGCGCCGAGGGCGATGAGCACACCGCTCTTTCCGCGGCCGGCGAGGTGCGGGTTGGCGGAGTTGGCGCCCATCGCCCACACGATCGCCGAGACGATCAGCGCGAGGACGGCGAGGATCAGACCCACGGTCATGACGGCACCGACGATGGTGCGCAGCTGCGCGATGCCGGGCAGGCCGTCGGTGTTCGGATTGATGTCGATCTGCGCCAGGATGACGCCGACGTCGTTGAGGTCCATGGCAGGTTTCTCCGTCTCGTTGGTGGTCTGGCTGAGGCACCGGGTCTCACAAACTGGCGCCGACGCCGAGGAGGTAGTTCGTCCAGGCGAGCGCGGCCCCGGCGAGGGCCGCGGCGCCCAGGGCGACCCACACGCCGATGCGGGCACGCATCGCGGTGTGCCAGTGCCCGGTGGAGGCGGTCAGCGCCCACGTGACCGCGCAAACCACCAGGGCACCGACCGCGATGACGAGCGTGATCGTCAGGAGCGCGCCGATGACCCTGGCGAGCTCGCCCGAAGCTGCTACGGCGCCGAAGTCCGGACCGACGGCGGTCACGGGGTCGCCACCGGGCACGGTCCTGGCGGGTCGACGTCCGCCGAGGTGATCTCGGCGGCCGAGCTCAGCCAGCCGTCCGGGTCGACACCGGTATGGCTTGCGCCGCCGGGACGGATCTCGAAGTGCAGGTGCGGGCCGGTGGAGTTGCCGGTCGAGCCGACCTCGCCAATCTGCTGCCCGGCGGCGACGAGGTCACCGGTAGCGACGTGGATTCCACCGTCCCGCAGGTGCCCGTAGGACGAGGCCATGACCTGCCCGTTGACCAGGTGCTCCAGGACGATCTGGTTCCCGCGGCCGGTGCGGTAGCCGGCGAACGCGACACGACCGGCGGTCGTGGCGAGCACTGGTGTGCCGGTCGGTGCGGCCAGGTCGACGCCGGTGTGTACCTGCCAGATCTGCAGCACCGGGTTCAGGCGCATCCCGTAGCTGCTGGTGCGCGTCCACGTCCCGGCGGGCAGCGGGAAGACGGTCGTGGTGGCCGCCGGGAGCGTGCTGCTGACGGGCGGTGCGGGGCGGGGAGGCCCGGTGAGCGCGGTGAGGATTGTCTCGGCGACCGGTTCCCACGTGGCGTACCGGTCGGGGTGGGCGGAGACTTCCACGGCCTGCGCGGCGGCGCCCTTGGGCAGCGAGGCCCAGCCGACGATGTCGAGCAGCCCGCGCGGGGAGCCGGCGTTGGGTCCGGTGGGGCCGCCGAAGAACGCTCGCGCCTGGTAGGCGGGGTCCATGAGTTCGGCGACCGTGCCCCACCCGGCGGCTGGGCGCATCTGGAAGATGCCCAGCGAGTCGTGGTCGGAGCCGTCCGCGTCGTGCGGGTAGCGCGCCGAGTCCGGGTAGGCGCCGGTGTTTGCGTACATGAGCAGTCGCGACTCGGTCAGCCCGGCCATGAGCGCGACGAGCACGCCCTCCCGTCCGACGCCGTCGATCCCGGCGCCGATGGTGATGATCGTCGCGGCGTGCGTGAGCTGTGTCTGGTTCAGCTCTACGTCCGTTCCGTCGCGGGTGGTCGCGGCGAGCTCCTGCGGAACATGCGGGACGCGGCCGGCTTCGAGGCAGGAGGCGGCGGCACCGGGGGGCATGGTGAGGACGAGCACTGGCAGCACGCCGAATGCAATGGCAAGGACCGCGAGCACCGCACCGAACAGGAGTAGACGCTTCATCGATTCCCCCTCTTCATCGCAGCGGTTCGTCGAGCCGGGACAGGCGCAGCAGGTAGCACTGGGGGTAGGTCGGTCCGCACACGAGGATCGCGGTGAACGCGACGTCGAACTTATCGGCGACCTCACGCCCTTCCCATGTCCCGGCCCGGTGCCGCACTCCGGTCACCGTCACCGCCGTCGTCCCCGGCGAGAGGCGGCCCTCAGCGGCGGTGACGGCGTCTTGCCACTGACCCGGCACCCGGGCGTCGGTGACTTCGATCCACTGCCGGGTCTCGTACTCGGCTAGAAACTCCCACCCCTGTGCCGAGGGCAGGTAGGCGCCGAGGTCGGCGACCAGTCCCGGCGACTCGACGCCGCTCGGGTCGGCCACGACCAGGAGCCGGCCCTTGTGGTCGGCAAGGGTGTGCGGGCCGGTCGTGTCCCAGTCGAACAGTGCGTGGGCCACGGCGGTGGCAAAGGTTATCGGGTCGGCGGTCGTGACGATCGGGGTCGACCCGGTAGGCGCTGGCGCCGGGGGCGTGGCCGCGGTGACCGGGTCCGGCGGGTTCGACGCCGCGGTGACGTGCGCGGGCCTGCCGGGTTCGGTGTGGCGGGTGGCGAGCAGTCCGTAGCCGGTGACCGTGGCCACGGCCAGGAGCAGCACGGTACCGAGTGCGATGCGCGTCCTGCGGTGCCGGTGGGCGGTGGGCCACGGAAGCATGAGCATGACCGGCCTCCTCACGCCGCGCCTGTGCGGTTGGCGCGCACCGCGTCGAAGAAGCCGGTGGACTCGACCAAGACCCGCTCGAGCATCGCCCACTCGGCGTCGGTGAGCTTGGCCGCGACGTCGGCCGGGTCGTAGTGCCCCGTCCAGCCGTCCAGGTCGGCCCAGGTCATGACCAAGGCCCGGACGGAGCGCTTTACCGGTTCGGTCGGGGTGCGGTGCGCCGAGAGCCGCTCGATGCGGCGGCGGCGCCCGGCTTGGGCGCGGGCTGACGCCTTGGCGCGCAGCTCCGCGATGTCCTCCGGTGTCGGTTCTACGTCGACCTCGGGCTCGTTGGACGGTGTGCGCGGGCCCATCCGGGTCGCGATCGCCTCGAGGACGGCCTCGTAGGAGGGTGCGACGGGGGCGCCGTCGTTGATCTTGTCCAGCTCGGCCTCGGCCAGGCGGCGGACCTCCAGCGGGTAGGACTCGTCGTCGACGACCTCCTGGATCTTCCCGATGCGTTCCATCCGTTGGAACGATGGGGTACCGGTCACCATCTGAGCTGCGCGGAAACGGGTGCGTGAGGCGTCACCGCGCGGTGGTGATGAGTCATCACCACCGCTCTCTTCCCCACGGTCGCCGTGAGCGCCGAATCGTGTCGCCTCCTGACGGCGGCGGGCGTCCTCGGCGAGCACAGCCTTCAGCTCGCGGTACAGCCCGGCGGCCTCGGTCGGGGTGAGCGGCTTGTGCAGCACGTTCTCGTCCTGCTGGGCCAGGAGCCCGGAGAGGTTGTCGGAGATCCCGGCCCGGACCCACACCTTCACGCTTCGCCAGCCGAGTCTCGTGATGGCTTCCAGCCGGCGGCGACCGCACACGAGCACTCCGTCGGGAGTGACGGTGATCGGCTGCAACAGCCCAATCTTGTCGATGGACGCCATGAGCGGGCCCAGGTCACCCAACTCGGACCGGTGCCGGATACCGACCGTGATCGACTCGACCAGCCGCTCCGCACCGAGGTACTCCCTGGACTCAGGCATGACGCGCCTCCAAGGACAGGGGCGCGGCGGTGGCCAGGGCCCTGGTCACCGCCGGGTCGCAGGAGATCTCCTCGTGGCGCTGTCCGACGAACAGCCGCCACAGCAGCCCGCGGCCAAGATCGGTGGCGGCGAGGTCGGGATGCTGTGCGCCGAGCACAACGGTCAGCACGCGGGTCCATTGCTCCTGACTCAGGTCCAGGTGCGCCCATGCCTCCGGGTGCCGGCGCAGGTACTCGAAGGCCCGACGGCGGTGCCCGGCCTCCATGAGACGCGAACAGATCAGGTCCAGGGCACCGCGGCTGACGTCCGCAGGCCACCCGCACGCGACGAATATCCTCACCGCATCGGCCAGCGCCTCGTCCGTCGGCACGAACCGCGCCGTCATGTCGCTGGTCGCTGTGGCTTCCTCTTCGGCGTCGATCACATGGAAGGCGGGGTCCCGCTCGACCAGCAGGTTGTCGGCGAACCGCGTCACGTCGTGGACCGGAGCGTGCATGAGGTGCCGTGCCCGTTCTGCTCCGCACAGCAGGCCGTGCGCGCGATGCTCGGCCTGCAATGTTCGCTGCACGGCGGTGGTCACTACTCCCCACGGGTCGCGGGCCCAACGGGTGGCGGTCGCGGTCAGTGCCTCGTACGCGGCCGTGGCCGCGTCCTCGCCGCTCTGCCCGTACTTGCGCGCCAGACCGCGGTATCGGTCCGCGCAGTAACCGAGCAGCGCCTGCGCCTCTGGCCCGCTCCACCCCTCTGGGCAGCGGTGCAGCTCAATGAGCAGGCGCCGCAGCCCGCTCGCCTGCGTGAAACGGGGCGGCGTGCTCATCGGCCTAGGCCCTTTACGCGTGATGCCGCCCGACGCGCACGCACTCGCCGCGACGTCGCCCGCGCGGCGACGGCAGGGGCACGGACCACGGGCCGCGTGAGGTTCGACTGTGCGGTCAGCGTGCGGTCGACCCCTTTGCCCAGCGCGGGGGCGAGGACGACCATCGGCAGGTCTGACGGCAACACCCACGCCACCTCCCGCTTAGCCCGGCCGGGCGCGGTCTCAGCATCGGGCGTCGGCGCCACCCCCTGGCCGCGCACGCCAGAGCGTGACGGGTCGCCGTGAATGGCGAACTCCGAGTGCTGCCGCTGCACGCCCGGAAGGGGGCGCGGGGGGTGGGGGTCGTCATGCTGCATGTCATCCTGCGCGTTCACCGGGACATCGCCTCCCTGCTTGATCTGGACATTGCCTGGGCGTGACCCGGGCGGCGCGAGCCACCCAGGTCTTCTCGGCTGGTCCGGCGGAACGCGGAGCGGATCGTGGCGGCCACCTCGCGCTCGCCCAGCCCGGCACATCTGGCGGCCTCACCGAGCAGCCCGAGCACCGAGGCGTGATCGAAGCCGTCCTCGACCATCCGGCACGCCGCCCAGAACAGTGCGCCGTTGCGCCCGCCCTGCGGCCGGGTTGCCACCCACTCGGCCAACCGCTCGGGTGCGGTGCCCGCGACCGGCACGGCTTTGAGCGCGTGCGCACGCTGCGGTGGAGCGAGCAACTTCCGAAGGGCGGTCGCATCAACCGGGGCCGGGACGCGCTGAGCGATGACCATCAGCTCGTACTCGCGCACGACACCCGAGGCGGTGCGTAGACGCGACGGTGGCGCGATGACGTACCCGCCGTCCCCACGAAAGTCGACGTGCGCCGTCCCCAACGCCCAGGACCGCTGCTCGGGCCCGTGTGGGTAGTAGGCGTGGACCCCGCCCGACGGCGTTCGCACGAGCCATGCCCATGACGCAACCAGGCCGGCTTGCCGGGCTCGTTCGAAGCCCGCGAACCCGCCCTCGCCGTCGTGCATGTCGATATCCACCACGTCGATCCCCGAGGCGGCGCCGGTCGACAGACCGATATTTGCCTCCGGCCAGTGCCGCCACCACACACCCACCTGCCGCGAATCACGCGACGCGTCGTGGAAACCGCGCTGCGTCAACGGTGCCTTCCCCTCAGGCAGGCACGGGAAAACCGGCACACCCGCCTGCGCGTACGCGAGCGCGGCGAGCTCGAGCGATGGCGCCGACGACGCCATGACGATCGTCGCCGTCGGCCAGCCCACAGAAGCGGTAGCGCGGTGCATGCGACCCACGTTGGCCCCGGTGCGTTGCCGAGAACGTACGGGGTAGACGACCCCGTACGCACCCCGTACGCACCCCGTACGCACTTTGAGCGCGTGCATCGGCGCAGGTCAGGAGGCGTACGGGGAGAGACATCGAAACTCAACCGGTACCTGGCGCAGACGGTGCTGTTTAGCGGACGGCACCCCCGGCGAGCAGCGAAGCCTGAAGACGTCGCCGAGCGCTTGGGACGAGGGTGCTTGCATCACGGGCCCGTTGCCGCTCGTGCCGATGTGCGCGCGGCCCCGCGGCGCGCGTGGGGGGGTGAGTCGTTTCCAGAGCCGTCAGGACGACGGTCCGGCGAGTCGCCTGAAGGCAGCAGCCAGCTGGAAGTTGCCGCTTGCGAGCAGCTACTGGCTCTTCGGCGTTCTAGGGAGGCGTGGTGCGCCTCGGTCTCGACGGTGGATGCCGGATCGGTCGAGGCTGCGGCGTACTGCGGTCTGCGTTCGACCGGTGAGCTCGGCGACTTGGCGCAGGGAGAGCCCGGCGGTGTATTGCTGGGCGACGAAGGTGTCGAAGCGGTCTCGCTGGAACTGGTTGTACCCGTTCTTGAGGTCGTGCTTGAACGGCGCGAGCGGATCGAGGATCGGGCGCGACGGGTAGGGCACGAACGTCACGGTAGCCGGCCTGTCAATGAGTGCCTGCCAGGGAATGCCTCGCTTTGTGGATCAGGCGATGGTGGGGCCCTCGTGCCGTGAGCGACGGGCTGCGATGGCAGGGGAGTTCGGGCGGGTGTCGTGGGTGCGGGCCCGCATGGTCGCGAGAACCGCGTGGGCGGAGTCGAGGCGGGGTCGGGCGGTGGCTTGTTCGGCGGGGAACTGTTGGCGCACAGCTCGCAGGGCGGTGACGAGTCGGGGCGGGTCGTCCATGACCCGGTAGGGCGCCCAGCGCAGATCGGGGTCTTCGGCGGAGGTCAGCCAGCGTCCGGAGGTCAGCTGGCGGTCGGCGGCGCGGGAGAGTGCCTCGATCACCGTGGGGGTGTGGTGGATCAGGGCGCGCATCGCCACCAGGTCGGCGCTGCCGACGCTCCGGTGGCGGCTGAGGTAGATGGTCATCGCCCGCGTCTGCATCACGGCGGTGCTGTCACCGGGCACGAGCGCGACGACGTCGCGCGGCTCGGGGCGGATCCGCGCGGCGAGCTCAGCGCCGATTTGCCGGGCGGTGCGCGCGGCGTCGGAAGCGAAGTGTTCTGCGTCGAGGATGCCGGCGGCGACGTCGAGCAGGTAGGCCTGACCGATGCTGGTGTGCGCGATGACCGCCGGTGAGATGTCGGTCGCACGCAACTGGGCGGGAAGCCGTCGCTGGGCCTCCAGCAGGGTGGTGGACGAATCGACCCAGACGGGCTGGGTGGAGGTGGGCGGCAGTGCCAGGACAGGCAGGTTCGGCAGCCGGCCTCCGTGGGCGAGTGCGTCGACCTCGCTCGCGACGAGTGGACCGGGGTTGTACCGGGCCGCGGACAGAGCCGTGACGGTCGGGCCGGCGTCAGGGTCGAGCCGGAGGGCGGAGTTCATCAGCTGGTGGTCGAGCCGCTGGAGTAGTGGCGTGAGCGCCGCGGCGTCTGCCACCAGGCCCCACCGGTGGTCACCGGCGTAGGTGCTGGCCTCGCTCGCCAGGTCGTGGCGGGCCAGGATCGCGGCGCGGGCGGCGAGGCGCCAGGTCTGCCCGGTCTCATCGAGACCCGCGGGATCGATGGCCGTGTAGACGACGCTGGGCTTGATGTCGGGGTAGGTGAGAATGGCGCGTTCGAATGCACGCACGGGATCCAGGACCGCGTCCTCCAGCAAGGTGCGGGCGGCTGCCGAGGCCAGCAGGTGCGGCGCGGGTGGGGTTCGCCCGGTGGCCACGGTTGTCGCCTCTTGCACGAGTCGAAGGGTTTCGTGCCGGGCCAGCAGAGCGACGCCGAGTGCGGTGGCGTCGAGCTGACGTGAGGAGCTGTTGGTCACGAGCGTGGCCAGGTGCCAGGCAAGGGCGGTGCTGTGCTCGCGGTAGGTCATGCCAGGCCGTCCCCGTTGAGCTCGGCGGCCGCCTGACCGATCAGGCTGGCCTCGTGGACGTTGCTCGCCGCTTGGGCGGCAGCGATCAGCGCGGCACGGATTTCCTGCAAGGTCGGCAGTGGCAGGTCGCTGACGTCGCCGATCGGGGGGTAGGGCGGGTGGAGCCCCTCGACGGTCCAGAAGGCCGCGTTGGCCCTGAGGCCGTCGCGGAGACCGAACTCGTCACCGTGACTGGCGCGGCGCTTGAGAAGCCGACGCGCGGTAGCCATCTGCTCACTCTGGGGCCGGGTCTGGAACGCGCTCATGCCGCTCACGCACCCGCACCCGCACCGGCACCGGTTCGCAACCGTGCCCGCTTTGGGCGCTCCAACGCATCGTCCTTGCTACCGGTTCGCGCCATCACCAGCCCAGCCGATCCGAGGCTGTGGCACCGAAGCTGCCGAGTTCGATTCACTGTGCTGCCTCCTACCGGTTGCCCGGGCGCCTTGACGCCGCGGTGATCTTCTCGGTGCGCTCCCCGGGGTCAAGCGGGGCGCGATAGTCGTCGGTGCGCCTGAAGATGCCTTCGCCCCTGATCTGTGCGGCTTCGGCGTGGTTGCCTTCGAGTTCGGCGACCCTGGCGAGGTCGAGGCGGGAGATCTCGTCGTAGGGGGAGGCGCTGAGGGCGATCTCGGCGGCGCGGCGCGCGGTGGGCAGGTCGCCGTCCTTCATGGAGCGCGTGGCGACGAGGTGGGCGACGTCGATGATTGCGGCGGCGAACTCCTGGTCGAGGCGTTCGCCCTCGAACATCCACGTCCACGAGTCGGCGCGCAGGTCCGCGAACGGCTCACCGCGCACCAGGTGCAAAGCGGCGACGAGGTCAGGCAGCCCGTGCGCGCCGCGTGCCTGGCCGCGCACGCGCAGGCGGCGGAAGAGGTCGACGTCGAAGAGCACGCCGCGCAACGTGTACCCGGTCCAGCCGTTCTGGGTGCGCTCCCGGGTGCCTGGGGCGGTGGGCAGGTAGCTCTCGCCGGTGCGCGGGTCAGTACCCAGGTACTTGCGAAGGTGGCTGATCTCGACGCGGGCGCGCTCGCGCTTGTACCCGAACTCGTCGGCCAGAGTCGCTGCGGTGACACCGTGGGGGTGTGACCACAGGTAGGTCAGCAGTTCGATGTAGTGGTGCTTGCGCTCGGAGACCTCCTGGCTGACGCCGTGCGCGGTGACGCGGAGCTTGCCCAGGAGCATGACGCGGGGCACCGGGCACTTGTCACCCATTCGCCACAGCCTGAGGTCGTCATCCAGAGTCGGGTCGGCCGCGAGCACGGCCTCGGTCGTCGACTTCGGGACGGGTGGAGCGAGGGCGGCGACGTCGTCCTCGGTTGTTGCGGCGACCTCGGTGTATGCCGTGGCCTGCTCGGGGAGCAGCGATGTCGGTCCGCCCGGTTGGTCGGGAGCTGGCCGGTCGCCGACGAGCGGCTCGCGTAGCGCCCCGGTCGCGGTCATGAAAGCCCCATACCCCTCGGTGAGTAGCTCATCGACGGGTGCGCGCACGTTCGTGCGATTGCGGGTGACGCGCACGATCTCGGCGATGGCCGTTGCCTCGGTCTGCGTGAGCCCAGGCGCGCGGAGCTTGATCCCCAGGGCTGGTACTCGCAGGTGGGAGCCGTCGACCTCGAGCACGGCGACGGACTGCGAGGGGATGTCGGCCAGGGTGACAACGGCGACGCCTGGCCGCGTGTCGTGCGCGTGGATCGCCTCGGTGATCTGGGCCGTGTCCTGGGCGGGGCCGGCGCCGGCGGCGATGACGACGACGTGCAGCTCCTCAGGGTCGTGGGACTGCGAGTTGCGCGCTGATCGCGTGATGGCTTCCAGGGCGCTGGTGTCGCCGGCGGGGTAGGGCATGAGGCGGAACTCGTCGAGGTCGGCCAGCTCCTCACCGAACCCGAGTGTGTGGACCTGGACGAGCGTCGACCAGGGTGACAGGGCGAGCTCGGCGGCGACGTGCCGACCGAACCGCTGTGCCTCTGCGGGCGTGCCAACGACGTTGAGGACGCCGAACCGTTCGAGGTTGAGGAGCCAGAGTGTGCCCGCGTCGTCGGCTCCGACCGAGACCAGCATGGGGTAGGGAGCGAGCGTGTCCGGGTCTGGCACGTCCGCATCGATTTGGACGGTCCAGCGCATGCCTGCACCGGTCCACGGTTCGGGCAGCGTGACGTCCTCGGCCAGGTGCAGTGTCGCGGTGTCGGCGGTGAGCTCGACGGCGAGCAGCGGCGGGTACCGGGTGGGGTCGACAAAGGCTGAGGCCAGGGATCGCAGCAGCCGGTCGAGTGCCTGGAGCCGGGGCGCGGCCGGACCGCCCACGATCCGGGTCGTCCGGTCGACCGGGGCGACTTCGCCAGGCTCGGGCGCGATGAGCATGCCCGGGGTGCGGAACCGCAGCTGTGAGCGGCGGTTACCGCGCAGGACGAGATGGAGAACGCCCGCGAGCACGGCGCCCGCCCCGGTCAGGGCGGGCAGCAGCCATCCGCTGGTGGACTCTGGTGTCACGCTTTGGACCGACGGCGGTGCCTGGGGGAGAGGCTGGCTCGGCGTCGTCGGCGCCGGGGCCAGTGGTGATGCGCTGGGAGCAGGTGTGGACGGCTGGGCTTTTGGTGGCGGCGGCGAAGTGCCATCCGTCGGCGCGGTGGCCGCGGGCTCGGGTGCTTCAGGCCCGGCCGAGGGTGGTTGCCGGGTCATGGCAGCGGCGTCGGCCTCGTCAGTCTTCGTGCTGCCGGGCAGGGTCAACTCCCAGCCAGGTCGGATGAGGTCGGGGTCCGTCAGACGAGCGCCGTCGGGCTGCACCATGTCGTTGGACGCTTCGAAGATCTCCGGGTAGCGGCTGGCGTCGCCGAGCTCATCGAGCGCGATCTGGGAGAGCGTGTCACCGGGCTCGACGACGACCGTGCCAGCGGTCTCGAAAGGCGCCTCCGTGCGTGCGTCGCTGGGCAAGAAGAGCTGCATGCCTGGGGTGATGAAGTCGGGCTCATCACCCAGGACGTCCCTGTTGAGGGCCGCGATCTCGGGGTAGCGCAGGGGGTCACCGAGCATCGTCTCGGCGATCTTCCAGAGCGTGTCTCCTCGGACCACGGTGTAGGGGATCGTGCCCGTCTGCGCGGCGCGCGGTGCGGCCGGGGCGGGAGCGGGTGCGGCGGCGAAACCGGCATGGGTGACGGGCGCGGCCACCGGTGCGGCCGGCAGGGCGACCGTGTCAGAGCGCAGCGGGGCCGCGGCGGCGATGGCCGGCACTTCCGAGCCGCCGGCGGCGGCGGCGAAGGGTGCGGACGTGGACGCGGTGACGAAGAGCAGTGCGGCCCACGCGATCAGGGTGCGAGCCGTGTGCTGCGGCAGGGACAGCCCGCGCAGCTCGGGCGCGTGGACGTTTCGGACCGCGGCGATCAGCTCGACGAGCAGGCAGTAGACCAGGACCGCCCACACGCCCCAACCCATAATGCCCAGTCCGACCCAGACGATGTTCCAGTCCGCGACCTCGAGCAGCTGTGCCCATACGGGATGGCCGGCGATGCTGGTGGGGCTCAGACCGACGAGCGTCAGCAGTGCGGGGAACCCGGCGGCGAAGGCGACCAGGGCGAGAGTGGTGAGCAGCCCGAGGAGTCGTTCCTGGAGGGACGTCATTGTTCTCGCTCTCCCAACGTGCGAATCACCTGGGCGGTGGCGCCCCCGGTGACGGTCAGGTTCGAGATCCCGATAATCCCGAGGAAGCGCGGGTCGTAGGTGTCGGTGACGGACACCTGCACGGTGTCGCCGCCGGTGACGGTCACGGTCCCCTCCACGCCGGAGGCGTCGAGGTAGGCCTGCGCGGCGACGCGCGCGTGGCCGACGGCGAGGGAGGGGTAGGCGCCGGTGACGGCGGCGGCGTCCAGCTGCTGGCCACCGGCGCGGGCGGCTTGCGCGGCGACGCTGCGTGCGTGCTGCTGGGCGTGGACCTGGGCGCCGAGGTCCAGGGCGATCCCGACGCAGATCATCATGGCGATCGCCGACATCGCCGCCCACACCGAGATCGAGCCGCGCTCCTCACGCCTGGCTGCCACCAGCCTCCGGCGCCCGGCCTGCCGTAGCTGGTTCATGGTGCCTCCCGGTAGGCGTCGACGACGGAGGACATGGTCGCCGAGACCGTGCGCTGGCCCGGCACGCCGGGCACGGCGAGGTCTGCCAGGTCGATCGTGCAGGAGACGGTCGCGGTGACCGTGCCGGGTACACCGGCGGGCTTGTCCAGGCCCGAGGTGTCGAGGTCGATGTCGTGGCTCGCGCACCGCAGCCCTTGTGCCACGAGCGCGTAGTCGACCGCCGTCGCGGCCCGTTCCTGCGCCTCGAGGTGGGTGCGGGCGATCGACGCGGACCGGGCGGCGTCGTAGGCGACGGCCTCCACGCCCTGGAGAGCGACCGCGGTGCGGCCGGCGTAGATGAGCAGACCGACGAAGAGGATGAACGCCGGGATGACGATCGCCGCCTCGAGCGAGGCCGACCCTCGATCACCGCCCCCGCGGGACAACCTGCGCAACCGGTTCATGGTGCCCTCACCTCCTCCACCGGCACCTCGGCCTGCGCGGTGATTCGCGGGGCGAAGCCGGGCAGGATGGAAGCCGCGGTGCCGGTCACGGTGATGCGGGCGACTCGGTCCCCGCGCTCCCCACCGACCGACACCTCGGTGATCGCGTGCTGCCCGACGTCGGTGACGAAGTCCGTGGCGGCGGCGATGCCGGCGTCAACGGTGGAGCCGTTCGCCCCGGCCGCGCGGGCGCCTTCCTGAGCCGCGGCGATGGCCACGGTATGCGCGTGGTAATAGAACGCGCCCTGGACGCCGAGCAGCACGATCGCGAACAACGCGGGCAGCAAGACCACCAGCTCGATCGTTACCGAGCCCCGCTCACACCGTCGACGGCGCCGGTGGGTGGCCCGCCGCAAGGGTGTCATGGCGATGAAATGCGTCCGGCCTGCGTCGTGACGTAGTTCGTGATCACCGCGACGACGATGGCGACGATCGCGATGACCGCGACCGCCCACAGGACGTGCTCGATGGTGACCGACCCCCGCTCG
>NZ_JAYDZY010000018.1:0-61663 GCF_035607575.1 Georgenia sp. H159
GCCGCCGAGCACCTGCCGCACCTCTTCGAGCGCTTCTACCGCGCCGACGCCGCCCGGGACCGCGCCCACGGCGGGTCAGGGATCGGGCTCGCCATCGTCCACTCCATCGTCCACGCCCACGGCGGGACCGTGACCGCGACCAGCGCCGGCCCAGGCCACGGCGCTGTCTTCACCGTCGAGCTGCCCGTCGACGCGGCGCACCGGCCGCAGCCCCGCTCAGCCTGACGGCGTGGTCTCCTTGGCAGCTGTCTGCTCTACCAACTTTGGGGCCGATCGAGTCTCGTCCCGTGCCTCGACGCCGGGAAAGAGAGCCCTGATGGCCCACACGCCAAGGGTAATGAAGACTAGGCAGATCGTGAGAAGCAGTATCCAAACGTCGATGTCCATGACGAGTCCTCCCTTTCCCGAGCCGATCACCTGACGGGTTCAGGCACGCCCGGCTCGAGGGCCACGTGGACCACAGACCGTTGCTGAGTGCCGCTGCGAACGATCAGGACGACGCCGACGGCGATGCTGAGCAGCGCCCACAGCTGGGGTTGGGTCAGGCCAAGGACCACCGGATCGTTGATCCGCAGGAACTCCACCAGGAAACGCGACAGGCCCGAGAGGCCCAGATACGCCCCGAAGACGGCCAATGGCGCCCACCGCCGGACAAGTACCACCAGGACTGCGGCGATAACCGCTGCGAGGATCGCCTCATACAGCGGGGTGGGATGGACGGGCACATCGGTGGCGACCACGCCCGAGGGGAAGGCCATCCCCCACGGCAGATCGGTGGGACGCCCGTAGGTCCCATCACCACTGACGAAGCAGCCCAGCCGTCCGATGCCGTAGGCCACCGTCAGGGGTACGGCGACTGCCCCAGCGACGACGTCGACCGGCAGCCGGTGGCGCCTGATGACGACCAGGGCCGCAATGACGCCCCCCACCAGGCCTCCGTACCAGGTGAAGCCCATCCCACCCAGGTCGTGCACGGTGATGGCGGGGTACTGCTCGAGCAAGTAGTAGACCTTCGCGCCGACGAACCCCCAGACCGTGGCCCACAGCACCAGCGCGTGGGCGGAATCCTTCTTCAAGCCCCGCCGTTCGAAGGCCCGACCCAGCAGCCACGCAGCAACCAGGGCAGCGGCCGCCTTGCTCACTCCGTAACTTTGAACATCGATCCCGAGGATCGTGAACAACACCGGACGCACGCTCTCCCCAATCCTCGTGTGACGCATCGCCAGGTCAGCCGGCGGCGTCTTTCACACCACGATGACCAACGTTCACGAAGAAGGCGTGCGCCGTTGGATGAAGGTTTGCTTAAGGCAGTGAGCGCACGCTTCCGATAGCGAAGCGCAGGAGTGTCGCCTAGCTGGGAGACCTCAAACAGTGGGGATCTGGCCGTGGCCTGGTGTACCGCTCCCCCGTTCCCAGCCGCCGCACCATCGGTCTTCATGGATTCTTCATCATCTCTGCGGCGGTATGGACACATGTCGGTGGTTTGGTAGTACCGATACCCGGCATGGGTATGGAAGGAGCGGGACTGTGAAGACGAAGGTGTATCGGGTGTGGGGGCTGACCTGCGAGGTGTGCCTGGCTCGGCTGCTGGAGCGGGTGCGCCACCTGGCCGGTTTGCGGACCGTCGCGGTCGATCTGGTCAGGGATGGTGAGTCGCGTCTGGCGCTCACCGCCAGCCCCGCTCTCCCGCCGCAGGTCGTCCGTGCCGCGGTCGAGGACGCCGGGTTCTCCCTGTCCGCCCCGGCTGCCGAGTCAGCAGCATCTACGGAGGTGTGAGTCATGAGTGTGCTTGACTGGTCAGTGATAGCCGGCGGTGTCGTACTGACCGCGTTCTTGATGTGGTACTTCTTCGGCCCGAAGAAGTCCCGCCGCGCCGACGTCGCCGACGGCGTGCAGGAAGTGACGGTCACCGTCAGGGGCGGCTACAGCCCCGACCTCATCGAGGTCCAAGCCGGGATGCCGGTGCGGTTGCTGTTCGACCGGCAGGAAAGCGGGGACTGCTCCTCCCGGGTGATGTTCCCGGACTTCAAGATCAACCAGAGCCTGCCGGCCAACACCGTCACCGCGGTGGAGTTCACTCCCACCTCCGCCGGGGAGTACGGCTTCGCGTGCGCGATGAACATGCTCCAGGGCAGGGTGCGGGTCGTCGGTGAGCCGGGGACTGAAGCCGCCGGCGTAGGCACGGCGGTTGCCGTGGCCGAGCGGCCCTCCGCTCATGACCACCACGGTGCGCCGGCAAGCGAGCTCGGGCACGGGGAGCTGGTGGACGGTGTGCAGGTGGCCGAGGTGAGGATTCGCGGCGGCTACCACCCCCAGGTCCTCCGGCTGGCCCCCGGTGTACCGGCACAGCTGGTCCTGGTCCGGCAGGAGAACGGGGCGTGCTCTGAGCGATTCACCATCCCGGCCCTCGACGTGGACGTGGCGGTGCCGGCCTTCGGCAGCACTGTCCTGGACGTTGCGGCCCTTCCCGAAGGGCGGTATGAGTTCACCTGCGGGATGGGGATGCTGCACGGCGCCCTCGAGGTCGGTGACTCACCCGGCACCGACACGGGCACGCACACCGGTTCCACCGGTCAGGACTCCCCGCCACCGGTGACGGTTTCACCGCCGGTGGCACCGGAGGAGGACGCCGAGGAGCGGGAGAGGGCCGCAGAGATCACCGACCTGCGCCGGCGGGTGCTGCTGGGGGCCGCGTTGAGCCTGCCGGTGGTGCTGGCGGTGATGGCGGTGGAGTTCTTCTCCGCTGCGTGGGTCCCGGACTTCCTGATGAACCCCTGGGTGCAGCTGGCACTGATCACCCCGGTGATGTTCTACACCGGCTGGCCCATCCACAAGACCGGGTGGCTGGCCCTGTCCCACCGCACCGCGGACATGAACTCCCTGATCACCCTCGGCACGATCGCCGCCTACGGCTACAGCCTGGTCGTCACGTTCGCCCCCGGGCTGCTCCCCGTGGAGACCCGGCAGGTCTACTACGAGGCCGTCGGGGTCATCATCACCCTCATCCTGCTGGGCCGGCTGTTGGAGACCAAGGCCAAGGCCGGCACCGGTGAAGCGATCCGGACCTTGATCGGCCTGCAGCCGCGCACCGCCCGGGTGGTGCGCGCCGGGCAGGAGCTGGAGATCCCCATCGACGAGGTCGGCGCCGGTGACGTGGTCGTGGTCCGCCCCGGGGAGAAGCTGCCGGTGGACGGGCAGGTGGTGGAGGGCACCTCCACGGTGGATGAGTCGATGGTCACCGGCGAACCGATCCCGGTGACCAAGTCCCCCGGCGATGAGGTCATCGGCGCCACCATCAACCAGACCGGTTCCTTCCGGTACACCGCCACCAAGGTCGGTGCGGACACGATGCTGGCCCAGATCATCACCCTCGTGCGCCAGGCGCAGGGCTCCAAGGCCCCAATCCAGCGCATGGTGGACAAGGTCTCCAGCTACTTCGTGCCCGCGGTGATCGTCATCGCGATCTGGGCGTTCGTGGTCTGGGCCCTCGTGGGTCCCCCACCGGCACTCATCTTCGCCCTGGTCGCCGCGGTCTCCGTGCTCATCATCGCCTGCCCCTGCGCGCTCGGGCTGGCCACACCGCTGTCCATCACCGTGGGCACCGGCAAGGGCGCCACCGCCGGCATCCTCATCCGGTCGGCCGAGGCGCTGGAGACCGCGCACAAGCTCGACACGGTCGTGCTGGACAAGACCGGCACGATCACCAAGGGCGCCCCGGCCCTGACCGACGTGCTGCCCGCCGAGGGCTTCACCGACATCGAGCTGCTCACCCTCGTCGCGGCCGTGGAACGCTCCTCCGAGCACCCGCTGGCCAGCGCCATCGTCGCCGGCGCCCAGGACCGCGGCCTGCAGCTTCCCGAAGTGACCGCGTTCGACTCGGTCACCGGGCAGGGCGTGCGTGCCCTGGTCGACGGCCGCGAGGTCCTCGTCGGTAACCGGCGCCTGCTGGGCAGTGTCGGGGTGCAACCGCAGACCGACGCCGCGGACCGGCTGGCCGCGGACGGCAAGACCCCGATGTTCGCCGTCGTCGACGGGCGCTTCGCCGGGGTGATCGGCGTGGCCGACACACTCAAGGACGGGTCGGTGGCCGCCATCGCCGCCTTGCAGAAGCGCGGCATCGACGTGGTGATGATGACCGGGGACAACCGCGCCACCGCCGCGGCCATCGCCCGCCAGGTCGGTATCACCCGGGTGGTCGCCGAGGTCATGCCCGAGCACAAGGCCGCCGAGGTCAAGCGCCTGCAGGGCGAGGGCCGTGTGGTGGGCATGGTCGGTGACGGCATCAACGACGCCCCGGCCCTGGCCCAAGCCGACGTCGGCTCGGCGATCGGCACCGGCACCGACGTCGCGATCGAGTCCTCCGACATCACCCTGATCTCCGGGGCACTGTCCGGGCTGGTCACCGCGGTGGACCTGTCCCGGGCCACGATGCGCAACATCCGCCAGAACCTGGTCTTCGCGTTCATGTACAACGCGATCGGGATCCCGATCGCCGCCGGGGTGCTCTACCCCGCGCTCGGCCTGATGCTCAGCCCGATGATCGCCGCGGCCGCGATGGCCCTGTCCTCCCTGTCCGTGGTCGCCAACGCCAACCGGCTGCGCGCCTTCACCCCTCGGCCCGTCCCCGAGGTCACCAACGCCCCCGCCACCGACCCGGTGGTGGAGGTCGGGCACGACGACGAACAAGGAACGGAGAACACCATGTCCCACAGCCCTGAACAGGTCACCGACCCCGTGTGCGGGATGAGCATCGACCCGGCATCCGCCGCCGACAGCGCCGAGCACGAGGGCCAGACCTACCACTTCTGCTCCACCCACTGCGCGCAGACATTCCGCGCAGACCCGGCCCGATACGCCACCTCGGTGGCTCCCTAACCCACACACCCCGTGGGCGCCGGCACCACGCCGGTGCCCACGGAGATCCCGGGAGGCGATCAGGATGACCACCGACCAGCACACACAGGCCCTGCTCATCCGGCTGCGCCGCATTGAAGGCCAGGTCCGCGGCATCGCCCGCATGGTCGAGGACGAGAAGTACTGCATCGACATCCTCACCCAGGTCTCGGCCGCCTCCCGGGCACTGCAGAGCGTGGCCCTGGCGCTGCTCGAGGAGCACATGGCCCACTGCCTGCTCGACGCCGCCCAAGCCGGCGAGCTCCAGCAGGAGGCCAAGCTCAAGGAAGCCTCCGACGCCATCGCCCGCCTGGTCCGCAGCTGAAGGAGGAGGAAACCCCGTGGCCATCGACTACGACGCCCCACGCCCCCGCGAGGAGGAGGCGCCCGACACGACGCCCCTGACCGGGCTGATCGCGGCAGCGCCGGCGCACCAGGCGGAGACCGACGAGGCCGAGCTGGCCGAGCAGTATGAGCTGCCCGGCGCGGACCTCTCCGGTGAGGAGCTGACCGTGGCGGTAGTGCCACGACAGCAGGACGAGTTCATCTGCGCCCGGTGCTTCCTCGTCCACCACCACAGCCAGCTGGCCTACCACGACGCCGGCCAGCCGGTGTGCAGCGAGTGCGCGTCCTGACCACGGGGCCATCGAACGCACTGATGACAACAACGAAACGAAGGAGAGCTGAGATGAACGTTCAGGTAGCCCTCAACGGATATGGCGTGATCGGTAAACGAGTGGCCGACGCGGTGCGGGCCATGCCCGACATGGACCTGGTGGGGGTGGCGGACGTGACCACCGACTGGCGCGTGCGCACCGCGACCGAGCGGGGCATCGCCGTCTTTGCCGCCACCGATGAGGCCGGTGCCGCCATGGTCCAGGCCGGGGTACCGGTGGCCGGCACCCTGGCTGAGCTGCTGGCCCAGGCCGATGTCGTGGTGGACACCACCCCCAAGAAGGTCGCCGCCACCAACCTGGAGGTCTACCGCGCGGCCGGGGTCAAGGCCGTGTTCCAAGGCGGGGAGTCCCACGCCACCACCGGGCACTCCTTCGTCGCCCAGGCAAACTACGCCACCGCGCTCGGCCGGGACACCACCCGGGTGGTCTCCTGCAACACCACCAGCATCGTGCGCGTGCTCGGCGCCCTGCACGACGCCGGCCTGCTCGCCCGCGCGCGTGGGGTGCTGATCAGGCGGGCCACCGACCCGGCCCAGTCCCACCAGCGCGGGATCATGAACACCGTGGTCCCCGAGGGCTCCATCCCCTCCCACCAGGGCCCCGACGCCCGCACCGTCCTGCCGGAGCTGGACGTGGTCACCATGGCCGCCAAGGCCGCCCACACCCAGACCCACAACCACTTCTGGACGCTGCAGCTGACCCGCCAGGCCAGCCGGGAGGAGGTCCTGGAGGCCCTGCGGGCCGCACCCAGGATCGCGTTCATCCGCATGGCCGACGGCCTGACCGCCCTGAACACCACCGTCGAGCTCATGGGCGACCTGGGCCGGCCCCGCGGTGACATGTGGGAGGTCGCCGTGTGGGAAGACGTCCTGACCGTCGAGGGGGACGAGGCCTACCTGACCTACCAGGTCAACAACGAGGCCATCGTCATCCCCGAGACCATCGACGCGATCCGGGCCCTGACACAGACCATCGCCGACGGTGCAACGTCGATCGCGCTGACCGACGAGGTCCTGGGGATGCGCCGCGAGTTCCTCCCCCACCCCGTCCCCGTCCCCGTGACCGCCGACTGACACCAGCCGGTGCCGGGCTCCCCAGCACATCCCATCACGGCCGTGCGGCCGGGAAAGAGGCGATCATGACCAACTCGCACACCACGGTCCTGGAGGTCGGTGGCCTGCACTGGGCCACCTCCGAGCCCGTCATCGAGAAGACGCTGCTCGGCCGCCCCGGCGTGCTCGCCGTCCAGGCCAGCGCCGCCTCCCAGAGCGCGACCGTCACCTACGACCCGGACACCACGTCGGTGGCCCAGCTGGTGGGCTGGGTCAACGACTGCGGCTACCACTGCGCCGGGCAGTCCGTGCCCGACCACATGTGCCACCCGATGGCCGAACCGGCCCCCAGCGACACCCACGACGCGCACGCCAGGCACGACGCCCACGAGGGCCATGGCGAGCACGGCAGTCACGTCGGGCACGAGGCGCACGCCGGGCACGCGGACCACGGCGACGGTGAGGAGGTGGACCGCTCCGCGCAGGCGGTGATGGGCCACGGCGGGCACCACGGCGGCGGATCGATGGAGGACATGGCCCGCGACATGCGCAACCGGTTCCTGGTCGCCCTGATCCTGGCCATCCCCATCACGATCTGGTCCCCGCTCGGACGTGATGTCCTGGGGCTGGACCCGCCGCTGGCGTTCGGGCTGCGCGACGACGTCTTCACCCTGATCCTGTCGCTGCCGGTGGTCTTCTACTCGGCGTGGATCTTCTTCGACGGCGCCTACCGGGCACTGCGAGCCAAGACGCTGGACATGATGGTCCTGGTGGCGGTCGCCGTGGGCGCGGGGTGGCTCTACAGCCTGGTCGTCACCCTCACCGGCGGCGGTGAGGTCTTCTACGAGGCGGTCACCGTGCTGACCACCTTCGTGCTTCTAGGGCACTGGCTGGAGATGCGGGCCCGAGGTGGGGCGAACGACGCGGTCCGCACCCTGCTGCAGCTGGCCCCCTCCCAAGCCGTCGTGATCCGCGACGGCCAACCGATGGAGGTGCCCACCGCCGAGGTCGTCGTCGGTGACCTGCTGCTAGTGCGGCCCGGGTCGAAGATCCCCACCGACGCGGTCGTGGAGGAGGGTGAGTCCGAGGTCGATGAGTCGATGGTCACCGGGGAGTCCATGCCGGTGGAGAAGGCACCCGGCGCGGAGGTGATCGGCGCGTCGATCAACACCACCGGCACCTTGCGGGCCCGGGCGACGAAAGTCGGGGCGGACACCGCGCTGGCGCAGATCGTCAAGATGGTCCAAGAGGCACAGAACTCCAAGGCCCCCGGTCAGCGCCTAGCCGACCGGGCCGCGTTCTGGCTGGTGTTCGTCGCCCTCATCGGCGGCACCCTGACGTTCACCGTGTGGATGCTCGCCGGCGCCGGTGTGCCGACGGCGATGCTGTTCGCGATCACCGTCGTGGTCGTCACCTGCCCCGACGCCCTGGGGTTGGCCACTCCGATGGCGATCATGGTCGGCACCGGCCTCGGCGCCCAGCGGGGCGTGCTGTTCAAGAACGCCACTGCCCTGGAGGGCACGGCGAAGATCGACACGGTGGTGATGGACAAGACCGGCACGCTGACCAAGGGCGAACCGGAGGTCACCGACGTCATCGCGGCCGGCATGAGCGAGGAGGAGATGCTGGCCCTGGTCGCCGCCGTCGAGCGTGAGTCCGAGCACCCACTGGCCCGGGCCATCGACAACCACGCCGCTGCGCGCGGCGTGCCGGTGCTGAGCGTGAGCGAGTTCCTCAACGTTCCAGGGCACGGCGCCACGGCCACGGTGGACGGCCGCCGGGTCCTGGCGGGCAACCTGCGCCTCATGGCCAGGGAGAACGTCGAGCTCGGCGACCTGGCCCAGCGGCGTGACGAGCTGGCCGCCTCCGGGCGCACCGCGGTGCTGGTCGCCGTGGACGGGCGCGGGGTTGGTGTTATCGCGCTGGCCGACGCGGCCCGGGACACGGCAGCCGCGGCCGTCGCGGCCCTGCACGAGTCCGGGATCGAGGTCGCCATGCTCACCGGCGACAACGAGGCCACCGCTCGGCGCATCGCCGAACAGCTCGGCATCGACACGGTCATCGCCGAGGTCCTGCCCGGGGACAAGGCGGAGAAGATCGCCGAGCTGCAGCAGGCGGGCAAGACGGTGGCGATGGTCGGGGACGGCGTCAACGACGCCCCGGCCCTCGCCAAGGCAGACATCGGCATCGCGATCGGGGCCGGGACGGACGTGGCGATCGAGACCGCGGACATCGTCCTGATGCGCTCCGATCCGTTGGACGTCTCCGTCGCGCTGCGCATCGGCCGGGGCACGGTGCGCAAGGAGCGCCAGAACCTGGCCTGGGCGGTCGGGTACAACGTCATCGCGCTGCCCATCGCGGCGGGGGTGTTCTACCCCGCCTTCGGTCTGATGCTGCGCCCGGAGATCGCGGCGCTGACGATGTCTGGTTCCACGGTCATCGTCACGATCAACGCCCTGCTGCTCAAGCGGCTCCGGCTGCCCGCGCAGCAGGCCCCGGGCGCACCGCAGCGTGCCCTTGCGGAGCCGACCGCACCGGTGCCGGCCGGCACCCGCTGACCGGGGTCGGCGTGGACGTCCCTGTCGACACCACCGCTCCGGCCGCTTCGGCCGCCGGAGCGGTGCCCCGGCGGCCCAAGCCGTTGCGGATGCTGTGGATCACCGCGGCCTGGGGGGCGTGCTTCGTCGTGATCCAGTGGGGCCTGCGCGACGCCCCGCTGCTGTGGTACGCCGCGCTGCGTGCCCTGGTGGCCGGCGCTGCCCTGCTGGCCCTGGGAGCCATCCAGCACCGCCCGTCCCCCCGCGGCGCACGCGGCTGGGGGCTCATCACGGTCCTCGGGCTGGTCAACGTCACCCTCGCCTTCGCCACCATGTTCGCCGGGGTCGCCGGCGGCGCGACGGGCACCGCCGCGGTGCTGGCCAACGCCCAGCCGCTGCTGATCCTCCTGCCGGCCTGGTGGCTCTACGGCGAGGCTCTCTCCCCCCGGACCGCTGCCGCCCTACTCGTCGGCTTCGCCGGGCTCGTCCTGGTCGCGGTGCCCGGCGGCGGGGGCGGCGGCGCGATCCTGTCGCTGCTCTCGGCGGTGGCCGTGACCGCCGGCACGCTGCTCTCCCGCCGCCTGCGCGGGCTGGACCTGGTCACGGCCACCGGCTGGCACCTGCTCATCGGCGGGGTGGCCCTGGTGATCGTCGCCGCGGCCGTGGAGGGCGCGCCGGTGATCGCCTGGACCCCCCGCTTCGTCCTGTCGCTGGCGTTCCTGGCGCTGGTGGGCACCGCGGCGACCACGGTGGCGTGGTTCGCCGAGGCCCGCCGCAGCCGCCTGGACACCCTGACCACCTGGACCTTCCTCACCCCCGTCCTGGGCATCGCGCTGGCCGCCGTCCTGCTGGGTGAGCGCCCGGGCGGGTGGACCGCCGCCGGGCTCCTCGCCGTGCTGGTCGCCATGTGGATCACCCTGCGGCCACCACGCCGGACCACCACCCCAGCGCCGGCGACTGGCCCAACCGACGGGGGCTCCGCCCAGGACCCGGGGCCGGGCACGTCCCGCAGCCGCCAGATGGCCACCGCACCTGTCTTGCCGACCGAAGGAGAACCGTGACGCACGCGACGACCCACCCCAGCCCGTCCCCGGCGGCGCTGGCCCCCACCGGGGCGGTCCCCCCGCAGGAGGCGGTGATCTTCGACCTCGACGGTGTGGTGACCGACACCGCCACGCTGCACGCCGAGGCGTGGCGGCAGCTCTTCGCGGAGGTGCTCACCGACCCACGCATCGGCGGACCGGGCGCCCACGCCTCGTTCGACGAGGTGAGCGACTACCGCCGCTACGTCGACGGACGCTCCCGCCCGGACGGGGTGGCCGCCTTCCTCACCGCCCGCGGCATCGACCTGCCCGCAGGAACACCGCAGGACCCGGCCGGGGCCTGGACGGTGCACGGGCTGGCCACCCGGAAGAACGACCTCTACCTCGACCTGCTCACCGGGCACGGCATCAAGGCCTTTCCCGGCACCGTGGACCTGCTCAACCGGCTACGCGCCGGTGGGGTGCCGATCGCGCTGGTCACCGCCAGCCGCAACACCGGCGCCCTGCTGGGGGCCGCTGGCCTGTCGGGGGCCTTTGACGTGGTCGTGGACGGGGCCCGTGCCGCCGAGCTGGGCCTGCCCGGGAAGCCCGATCCGGCGATGTTCCTCACGGCAGCCGCCGAGCTGGGCGTGGACCCGGCCCGGGTCGCGGTGGTGGAGGACGCCGTCGCCGGTGTCCAGGCGGCCCACGCCGGCGGGTTCGGCCTGGTCGCGGGCGTGGCCCGGGCCGGGCAGCGGGCCGAGCTGGAGGCCGCCGGGGCCCACCTGGTGGTCCAGGACGTCGCCCAGCTCGACCTGGGCGCGCTGCGCGCCGACCCGTGGACGCTCGTCTACGAAGGCTTCGACCCTGCCCACGAGGGGCACCGTGAGGCGCTGACCACCCTGGGCAACGGGTATCTCGGCACCCGGGGCGCGGCACCGGAGCGTGCCGCCGACGGGGTGCACTATCCCGGCACCTACCTGACCGGTGTCTACAACCGGCTCCTCTCGGCGGTCCATGGTCGCCAGATGGAGGACGAGCACCTGGTCAACGCCCCCAACTGGCTGGTCCTCGACCTCGGCGCGGAGGACGCGCAGTCGTGGTGGTCCGCCGGCGGCCTCACCGTGTCCGGGGAGCGACGTGAGCTGGACCTGCGCCGCGGTGTGCTCACCCGCACCGCCGTGCTCACCGACCCGGCCGGGCGGCGGCTGCGGCTGCGGCAGCGGCGGCTGGTCTCCATGACCCGCCCGCACCTGGCGGCGCTGGAGACGACCGTGGTCCCCGACGGCTGGAGCGGGATCCTGTGGGTGCGTTCCGGCATCGACGCCGGGGTGGTCAACGCCAACGTCGCCGAGTACGCCGCGCTGGCCGACCGTCATTTGCGCACCACCGACGCCGAAGAGACACGGCCGGGCACGCTTCTGGTGGAGGTGGAGACCGTCCAGAGCCAGGTCCGCATCGCCACGGCAACCCGCACCAGCGTCAACGGAGCCACCCCGGACGCTGACGTCGAGTCCGACAAGGAGCTGCACTCCCTGGTGCTCCACGTGCCGGTCACAGACGGTGAACCGGTCACCATCGACAAGGTTGCCGCCGTGTACACGTCCAAGGACCCGGCGATCGCCTCGCCCCGGCTGGCGGCCCTCGGCGAGCTGGCCGCCGCCCCGCGAAGCTTCGAGGGCCTCCTCGCCGGGCACGTGGCGGCGTGGGAGCGGCTGTGGGACCGCTTCGGGATAGACCTGACAGCCGACACCCAGACCCGCCTCGTGCTCAACCTGCACGTCTTCCACCTGCTCCAGACCCTGTCCACCCACACCGCCGAGCTGGACGCCGGCGTGCCCGCCCGCGGCCTGCACGGAGAGGGCTACCGCGGGCACGTGTTCTGGGACGAGCTGTTCGTCCTGCCGGTGCTCACCACCCACCTGCCACAGGTCAACCGCGGACTGCTGGACTACCGCTGGCGGCGCCTGGACGCCGCCCGCCGCGCCGCCACACAGGCGGGCCTGCCCGGGGCGATGTTCCCCTGGCAGTCCGGCAGCGACGGGCGGGAGGAAACCCCCGACATGCTGTTCAACACCCGCTCCGGACGGTGGATGCCCGACAACTCCCACCGCCAGCGCCACGTCGGCCTCGCCATCGCCTACAACGCCTGGGAGTACTACCAGGCCACCGGCGACCTCACCTGGCTCGCCCGGCGCGGGGCGGACCTGATCATCGAGGTCGCGCGGCTCTTCACCGCCCTGGCCACGCACGACCCCAGCACCGACCGCTTCCACATCAGCGGCGTGATGGGACCCGATGAGTACCACGACGGCTACCCCGACGCACCCGGCCAGGGCCTGATCGACAACGCCTACACCAACGTCCTGGCCGCATGGGTATGCCAGCGGGCACTGGACGTCCTCCAGGCCGTGGCCGGACACGAGTGCGACGACCTGCACGCCCGCCTCGACATCGCCCCCGAGGAGCCCACCGCCTGGGAGCACCTCAGCCGGCGCCTGGCCGTGCCGTTCCTCCGCGAGGGCCTCATCGCCCAGTTCGCCGGCTATGACGACCTCGCCGAGCTGGACTGGGACCACTACCGGCGCACCTACGGCAACATCGGGCGACTGGACCTGATCCTGGAGGCCGAAGGCGACGCCACCAACCGGTACAAGCTCGCCAAACAGGCCGACGTCCTCATGCTCATCTACCTCCTGGGACCCGACGGGCTGCTGAACATGCTCGAGCGCCTCGGCTACCCCACCACCCGCCAGACGCTGGCCCGGACCGTGGACTACTACCTCGCGCGCACCGCGCACGGCTCCACCCTCAGCCGAGTCGTGCACGCCTCGGTCCTGGCCCGCCTGGACCCCGCCCGCGGGTGGGCCACCTTCCGCGAGGCCCTGGCCGCGGACCTGGACGACACCCAGGGCGGCACCACCCAAGAGGGCATCCACCTGGGCGCCATGGCCGGCACCATCGACATCCTCATCCGGTCCTTCGCCGGCCTACACACCCAGGGCCCCACCGTTGTCCTGGACCCCGCACTACCGGCCGGGCTGCCCGCCATGCGCTTCCGCGTCCAGCACCGCGGCCAACGCCTCCACATCACCCTCGACGAGACCACCCTCACCGTCACCGCCGAGCCGTGCGCGGCCAACCCACACATCCGTCTGCGAGTCGGGGAGCACGAAGCCGCCCTACCAGCCGGCACCACCCGGCGCTTCTGTGCGGAACCGGGCGTCGTACTGCCTGGGCTGTTCGGCCTATGTGAATAGCTCTGGCGTTGTCTGGCCGGGGCGTGGACGGGCTCGATCGCCATCGACACCACCCCGGGGCCGAGCCGCGTGATGCCTCCACCGACGCGCGATGGCTCATGTCGCCTCAGCGGTCAGCGGTCAGCGTGCCCGGCGCTCGAGCATCCACCCGTGCCCGGCCGTGAGACGCTCAGCCTCCTGCGGCCCCCACGAGCCGACCGGATAAGGCAACGGGGACGGGCGCTGGGGGCCCTGCACCGGCGCGAAGGCGGTGAAGGCCGCCCGCAGGCAATGGGAGGTGGTGAACAGCGAACGGTCCCCGACCAGGACGTCGAGGAGCAAGGAGGCATAGGCGGAGATCGGCTCCCCGCCCGGCACCTCGGCCAAGTCGAGCTCGGTGTGCGCGAAACTCAACGCCCGACCCGGTCCCGGGGTGCTGACGGTGACACCCACAGCAAAGGCCCCGGGGCCACTGAAGTCGATCTCGATCGTGTTGCGCCCAGTGAGCGCCGTGCCCAAAGGACCCTGCGGCGGACGCATGATCAAGGTGATTCGCTGGGCCTTACGAGCCATGCGCTTGCCGGTGCGCAGCACGAACGGGACGCCCCGCCACCGATCGGTGTCGATCCACAGCCGGGCAGCGACAAACGTGTCCTGCCTGGAACCAGCCGCCACCCCGGCGATATCGGTATAGCCCTCGAACTGCCCCAGCACCACGTCGCTGACCGGATCCAGTGGCCGGAACGCCCCGATGACCGCATCCCGAGCGGCCACAATCGACTCCGGCTCCGCCACGTCCGCCGGCGGATCCATCGCCACCTGGCTGGCCACGTGGAACAGATGGGTGACCAGCATGTCCAGGGCCGCACCGGTGGCGTCGTAGAACACAGCCCGCTGGGCGACGTCGAGGTCCTCGGGCACGTCGATCTGTACCTGCTCGATTCCGTCGGCGTCCCATTGCGAGCCGAACAGCCGGTTCGCGAAACGCAACGCGTAGATCGCCTGCACCGCCTGCTTGCCGAGGAAATGGTCGATGCGGAAGACCTGCTCCTCGGTGAGCACCGTCTTCACCAGCGCGTCCAACGCCTCAAAGTCCACCAGCGACCTGCCGTAGGGTTTCTCGAACACCACCCGGGCGCCCGCCGCCAAGCCATGGCGTCCCAGCCCCCGGGTAATCACCGGATACGCCGCCGGGGGCACCGCCAGAAAGTGCACGACCAGCGGCTCACCGCCGCCCTCGGCCGCTAGCTCACGCCGCGCGCGGGCCAGAACCTCAGGCAGTGCACCGGGATCGTCATCGGTGAACCCCCCACCCGCGTAGCCGACCCGCAGGCACACCTGGTCCCAGTCCTCGGGCAGGCCCAGCTCGCTGCTCAGCAGGGAGTCCCTCAGCCGGGCCCGGAAGGCCTCGTCGTCCCACCGGTCTGTGGCGCAGCCGATCAAGCGCCACCGCTGGGGCAACAATCCGCGCTCGTGCAACTCCACCAGGGCCGGCATCACCATGCGGCGGGCCAGGTCACCAGTGGCACCGAACAGGACCACGACCACAGACAGTGCGGTTACGGTCGCGCCCCCGGGCGGTGATGACGAGCCCAACGTAGACCTCCGTCGCAGATACCGGCCGAGGACCGCTCAGGCCGCCGTGATGTAGGCGTGCGGGTTGGCGTCGAAGAGCTCGGCGCAGTGCCCGCAGCAGAAGTAGTAGCGCTCGCCCTCGAAGTCCCGCATGAGCCCGCTCGCCTCCGCCTGGGACTTCACCTGCGCGGTGCCCCTCACCGCGCAGGTGACCAGCTCCTCACCCGGGCCGGCGACGACGTCGTGGTGACCGTGCCCGTGGCCCCCGCCACCACAACACCCGCCGCCGCCATGATCCTCCTGACCGTGGTTCATCACGTTTCCTCCCTCTCCTTCATCCCCTACCCGGAACGGTGATCTGCCGCCCATCACGTGGGCGGTTTGTCACCGTGAACGACATCCCCGACCCTACCCCCAGGGGGTACGGGCAAGGTGCGGGTGGGCGCCTGCCAGAGGAACTCTTCACCGAAGTTTCACAGAATGCGGTTCAGTGCGGGTCCGCGTTCCGACCCACCCGAGAGGGGGCACAAAGAAAGGGCCGCCCGCCGGGTAAGTCGGGAAGGTGAAGTTTCGGTCAAATATGGCCGATGAGCATTGTCTTGTAGTGCCACTGGTGAAACCCTGTACGCACAACTCATTCGAGCGTGGGGACCCCAATTCCTTGCGCTCCAGGGTGGTGGGAGACGACAATGTCGAGGCAGACAAGCAATCGAGCCCCGGGGACCAAGCCGATGTTCGTCGAGGACATCATCACCCGCGCCGGTGCACGGGTGACCCTCGCCGTAGGACGGCTGCTCATCGGTTGGATATTTCTCTGGGCCTTCATCGACAAACTCTTCGGACTGGGGTTTTCCACCCAACCGGAGGCGGCGTGGATCCGCGGGGGGACCCCCGCTCAGGGCTACATCAGCGGGATTGAGGAACCCCTCGCCGGCATCTTCCAACCGCTGTTCCTCAATCCCTTCGGAGACTGGCTGTTCATGGTCGGGCTAGCCGGCCTCGGTCTCGCCCTCATGCTCGGGGTAGGCCTGAAGATCGCCGCCGTCACCGGCACCCTGCTTTTAGGTTTCATGTGGCTGTCGCAATTTCCGCCAGTGGTAGGCGGAACTAACCCGATCACCACGTCTCACTGGGTTGAGGCTGCACTGGTGATCATCTCGGCCCTCACCCTGGCCGGTGATACCTGGGGGCTGGGTCGCTGGTGGGCCGGCAAGGTCGGTAACAGCTGGCTGCGCTGAGCGCGGTAAGCATCGCAATTGAACCATCCTGGGTTCGATGGAGGGTCGCGATTTTGGGAGGATCGGACTCATCATGTCGAAGCGATACCCGCAGGAACTCAAGGAGCACGCGGTCCGGACGGTGCTCGAATGCGAGTAGGACTACGAGACGCGCTATGGCACGGTCAAAGCCGTAGCCAACAAGGTGGATATCGGAAATGAGAGCCTACGGGGTTGCAGTGGACATGAGCGAGCTCCCAATAGCGCGCCGCGCTCAAGCGCGCAGGAGGGCGTCGCCACCGCCCGCCAGGATCGGCCTCAATGTCCGGTGACGAGGCTGACGGGGGCCGTGAGGTCCTCTCGCGCGCGGCCCTCGCTGAGGGTCGCTGTGCGCCGACGGGCCGGACCCCCGGCGCTGTGGCCGCGGCCCCGACGGCTCAGGACGCCGGCAGCCACCCCCACAGCAGCCACGACCCAGACGGCGACGGTGGGCAGGGTGCCGAGCCGGGCAGCTGGGGTCAGGGACGTGCGCAGCGGGAGCGTGGCAGTCATCTCCTCCGCCGTGAACAGCCCCGTGCGCTCAACAACGCTCCCATCGGGCAGGATGATGCCGCTGACGCCGACCGTGGAGACCTGGACCGTCGCCCGCCCGTGCTCCACCGCACGAAAGCGTGACATCGCCAGCTGCTGCGTCGACTCCGGGGAGTCCCCGAAGGAGGCGTTGTTGGTCGGGATGATGATGAGCTCCCCACCCCCCACCACGCCCTCGCGGATCAGTCCGGCGTAGGCGACCTCGAAACAGATCCCCACCGCCGCTTCGACCTCACGTGACAGCCGCTCGACCGGGATGGGCATGAGCCCCGGGCCCCGCCCCGCGGCCATGTCGGTAGAAACCCGGTCCACCAGTGGGGTGATCCGTCGGAACAGGTCCCGGTAGGGCATGTACTCCCCGAAGGGAACCGGGTGCTGCTTGGCGTAGGCGCCGCCAACCGGCCCCCCTTCCTGCCACAACACCAGCTCGTTGTAACGAATGTCCTGGCCGGTCGGGAACCGCTGCGTGCCCAGCAGGACCGGGGCGCCCGCCGCTCTTGCGGCCGCCTCCACCAGTGCCGCCTGCGCGTCGTCGGTGCGCGGGTCGATGTCCGCGGCACTCTCCGGCCACAGCACCAGGTCCAGCCGGTCCCCCACTTCCTCGACCAGTCTGCGCGTGCCCCGGGTGTGGTTCGCCGTGACCTCCCGGGCCTGCACCGCCCACTCGGCCCCCAGCTGGGGAACATTGCCCTGGACCGCGCCCACCCGAAGGGTCCCCACCTCCGCCTTGTCGTCCAGCGGCAACAGTCCCGGCCCCAGAGCCAAGATGAGCCCCGCCGCCGCAGCGCCCATGGCAGTTGCAACTTGGGATCGGCGCGTCCACGCCCACGTCAGCAGCGCGCCGATGAACACCACTACGGCCGAGACGAGGACCTCCCCACCGTAAGGAGCCAGCCGCACCAGCGGCGCGTCGGTCTGGGAGAAGGCCAGCATCCCCCACGGGAAGCCACCAAACGGCCACGAGGCGCGAAGCTGCTCGACGGCAACCCAGATGACGGCCGCCAGGCATGCCTGCACCACGGGGCGAGTCCCTACCCACGCCGCCCGCCGGGTCACCGTCCACGCGGCGGTGAAGCCCGCGATGTACAGCGCCTGCATCATGCTCAACGCAATCCAGGGCACGAGTGCCCCGGTCGCGTGGATGACCCAGTACACGTGCGGCAGGAAGAACGCCACACCCCACACCAGTCCGGTCGCGGCGGCCTGCGCCATCCGCGCCCGGCGCAACGCGAGCAGCAGCAGCGCGACGCCCAGGTAGGCCAACGGCCACCATCCACGGTCGGGAAAGGCCAGGTTGGTCAGTACCCCACCGCCAGCGGCCATCACCAGCGGCCAGGTCACACGCGAGAAGGCCGGTGGTGTCGGGTCTCCAGGTGACCGCGGGGACGGCTTCACGGCCACACCCACACCGCCCACAGCCGTACCGGGCACCTGGAAGCCTCGACGACCGTGCCTGGCGCGTATGCGGCCAATCAGCCCCAGCAGAGCTGCGCCCGTCAGTGCCGGTGTCCACGGTCGGTGTGGTCACCGGCGCTGTGCGGGAGGACATCGTCCAAGGGCGGCGCCTCTTGCGAGGTCCGCGGATCGCCATGTCCTCCATGGCCACCGAACATCATCATGACCATCATCAGAGGGCAGGCCAGCACGGCCGCGTACACGAGTGCGTCCCCTGTCGACACACCAAAGACCCGCAGGGCTATGAACAGTCCACCCATGAGCAGGACCATTCCCTTGAGGTGCCCGCTGCCGCTGTGGTTCACCGTCACTCCTCCTCAACAACGCCGCACGGAGCGGTAGAGGACTCGTCCCCGACTCACAACCCCGATACGTTTCCCCATTCTCTGCCGCTCACCTAAAAGCCGGGTCTCCGTTCTGTGACGCTTTGATGAAGCCACTGCCCCCACAGCACGTCACAGCGCGGTGAGGTCGCACGGCACACCCGTCTCCCGTGGTGACTATGCCGGCGACGTGCAGTCCTCGAACCGCACCGACGTATGCGAGATGGCCGATCTCTGCCGAGGGAGGCAGCGGAGTGCGTGTGCCTTCAGAACGGAGCGGGCCGACCCTCACACAGCTTGGCGGGCGCGGCCAGAGCCGCTACTCGTTGTCGCCGCCGGTGTCGTACTGCGGGCCGCCGGCGGCGGTTCCGGTCTCCCCGACGTCGGGCCACTGCCACTCGGCGACCTCGGGGATGTCCACGCCGTGCTCGCGGGTGTACCGGCGGGCCGCCAGGCGCGCGTCGGACATCCGCTGCCGCAGACCCGCATAGCGCGCACCGAGGCCCGGGACGCGGTCGATGACGTCCATGACCAGGTGGTACCGGTCCAGGTCGTTGAGCATGACCATGTCGAACGGCGTCGTGGTCGTGCCCTTCTCCTTGTACCCGCGCACGTGGAGGTTGGCGTGGTTGGTGCGCCGGTAGGTGAGCCGGTGGATGAGCCAGGGGTAGCCGTGGTAGGCGAAGATCACCTTCTTGCTCGTGGTGAAGATCGCGTCGAACTCCGAGTCGGGCAGCCCGTGCGGGTGCTCCTTGGGGTCCTGCAGACGCATGAGGTCCACGACGTTGACCACCCGCACCCGCAGCTCTGGCAGGTGCTCGCGCAGCAGGTCCGCCGCGGCGAGCACCTCCAGGGTGGGGATGTCACCCGCGCACACGAGCACGACGTCCGGTTCGCTGCCGTCCTCCTCGGTGCCGGCCCACTCCCAGATGCCCAGGCCGCGGTGGCAGTGGTCCAGCGCCTCCTCCATCGTGAGGAAGTCCGGGCCGGGCTGCTTCCCAGCGACGACGACGTTGACGTACTGGCGGGTGCGCAGCACGTGGTCGTAGGTCGCCAGCAGCGTGTTGGTGTCCGGCGGCAGGTAGACCCGCACGATGTCGGCGCCCTTGTTGACGACGTGGTCGATGAACCCGGGGTCCTGGTGGGAGAAGCCGTTGTGGTCCTGGCGCCACACGTGCGAGGACAGCAGGTAGTTCAGCGAGGCGATGGGGCGGCGCCATGGCAGCTCGTCGGTGACCTTGAGCCACTTCAGGTGCTGGTTGACCATGGAGTCGACGATGTGGATGAAGGCCTCGTAGGACGTGAACAGGCCGTGGCGGCCGGTGAGGAGGTAGCCCTCGAGCCAGCCCTGGCACTGGTGCTCGGACAGGATCTCCACCACCTGGCCGGCCCGGGCCAGGTTCTCGGCGCGGTCGCTGTCGAGCAGGTCGGCGTTCCACTGCTTGGCGGTGACGTCGTACACCGCCTGAAGCCGGTTGGAGGCGACCTCGTCCGGCCCGAAGAGCCGGAAGTTGTCCGGGTTGCGGCGCATCACCTCGGTCAGCCACGTGCCCAGCTCGCGGGTGGCCTCGGTGACCGACCCACCCGGCACGGGGACGTCGACGGCGAAGTCACGCACGTCCGGCAGCCGCAGATCACGCAGCAGCAGGCCCCCGTTGGCGTGCGGGTTGTCGCTCAGCCGCAGGTGCCCCTCGGGGGCCAGGGCGGCCACGTCCTCCACCAGCCGGCCGGCGTCGTCGAACAGCTCCTCGGGGCGGTAGCTGCGCAGCCAGTCCTCCAGCACCTGCAGGTGCTCGGGGGTGTCTCGGGCGTTGGCCAGCGGCACCTGGTGGGAGCGCCAGGAGCCCTCGGTGCGCTGCCCGTCGACCTCCTTCGGGCCGGTCCACCCCTTGGGGGTGCGCAGCACGATCATCGGCCACCGGGGACGCTCGACCTCCTCGGCGTCCAGCCCGGCGGCCCGCTCCTTGATGTCGGCGATCTCGTCGAGCACCTCGTCGAGCAGGGCGGCGAACCGGGCGTGGACCGAGACGGCGTCCTCGTCGTCGAAACCGGCGGTGAAGACGTGGGGGCGGTGGCCGTAGCCGCGCATGAGGTCGGTCAGCTCGTCCTCGCCGATGCGGGCCAGCACCGTGGGGTTGGCGATCTTGTACCCGTTGAGGTGCAGGATCGGCAGCACGACCCCGTCGGTCTTCGGGTTGACGAACTTGTTGGCGTGCCAGCTGGCGGCCAACGGGCCGGTCTCGGCCTCGCCGTCGCCGACGACGGCGAGGACGAGCAGGTCAGGGTTGTCGAACGCCGCGCCGTAGGCGTGGGACAGCGCGTAGCCCAGCTCACCGCCCTCGTGGATGGAGCCGGGCACCTCGGGCGCCACGTGGGAGGGGATCCCCCCGGGGAAGGAGAACTGCCGGAACAGCCGGCGCAGCCCCTCGGTGTCCTGGGTGACGTCGGAGTAGATCTCGGAGTAGGTGCCCTCGAGGTAGCCGTTGGCCACCGGGCCCGGCCCGCCGTGACCCGGGCCGGCGATGTAGATCGCGGACTGGGCGCGTTCCCGGATCACCCGGTTGGCGTGGGCGGAGATGAAGTTGAGACCCGGGGTGGTGCCCCAGTGGCCCAGCAGCCGCGGCTTGATGTGGTCGGGGTGCAGCGGCTCGCGCAGCAGTGGGTTGTCCAGCAGGTAGATCTGCCCGACGGACAGGTAGTTCGCGGCGCGCCACCAGGCGTCGATGCGCGCGATCGTGGCGTCGTCCGGGCCCTGCTCGCCGCGTCGGCGCCAGGTGGTCGGGGAAGCAGTTGCGCTAGTCATGGTTCAGTACTCTCCTGTGTCGTAGCTCCCCCGCACATGGCACGCTGGTCCACTTCACCATCGCCCACATCGACCCCTTCTCGCCTCCTACTTTGGTCCTGGTGTGCCCCAGTTGCCGCCTCTGACCGCTGTGGCCCATCCGGCCCTTGTGTCCGATCACGTGATCCTGGAGTTCACTGGAAGGTCGCCACCATGCCGACCATGTCCTTTTTTGAAGCCTTGCTCTGCCGCAGCGCACCATGGCGGTGCTTGGCGCGGCGGATCCTGCCGTGGAGTACTCAAGGGTTCTCCCTTGCAGGTGAGGTGCTCGAGGTCGGCGGCGGGAGTGGTGCCATGGCGGCAGAGCTCGGCCGCACCGACCGGCAGGTACGTCTCACCGTGACCGACCTGGACCCCGTCATGGCCCGTGCCGCACGGCAGCGGTTGACACATCTACCGCACGTCGTGGTTCACCAGGCCGACGCCACACGACTGCCGTATAAGGATGGGTCCTTCGACGCGGTGACGAGCTTCCTCATGCTCCACCACGTGATCGAATGGGAAAGCGCAGTGAGCGAGGCGTCTCGTGTCCTGCGACCCGGGGGGATGTTCCTGGGATACGACCTGGTCGCGTCCCGCGTCGCATCGCTGGTGCACCTGGTCGACCGTTCCCCACACCGACTCATCGAGCGCGGAACACTGGAGCCCGTCCTGGCGCGCGCCGGGCTTCAGGCAGTCACCGTGCAGTACTCGCTGCGCGGTCTAGTCCTACGCTTCGCCGCCCGCAAACCGCGCCCGCCACAGCCCGGTGGCGGCGCGATCGAGTCGACCTCACCAGCCACAGGTCAGGTCAGGCCGTGAACCGGAATGTGCATGGCGCTCCGTGACGATGCGAGCCGGGACTCACGCGCGCGACGACGAGCGCCGACTCCCGTGCCTCAACAGCCGGGAGGTCGGCGCTCGTGAAACACCGCGGTACCTGCGGGCCGCGTGCGTCGCACGTCCCGCGCGGTGAGTCAGTGGTGGTGCGCCGGGGCCACGTCCTCACGTCGCCCAGGTGCCTCTGCGCCACCGGCGGAGGGCACCTTGGGGGCGCCGTGCGCGGCCGCGGTGCTGGCCTCGGGGCTGAGGTCCAGGCGGCGCAGCAGCTGGGCGTTGAGCGCCACCACGATGGTCGACAGGGACATCAGGAGGGCCCCCACCGACATCGGCAGGATGAACCCGATCGGCGCCAACACCCCTGCGGCCAGTGGGACGGCGGCGATGTTGTAGCCCGCGGCCCACCACAGGTTCTGCTTCATCTTCCGGTAGCTGGCACGGGAGAGCTGGATCACCGACAGCACCGAACGCGGGTCGTCCGAGACCAGGATGACACCGGCCGAGCCGATGGCCACGTCGGTGCCCGCACCGATGGCGATCCCCACGTCGGCCTGGGCCAACGCCGGGGCGTCGTTGACGCCATCCCCCACCATGGCCACGATGCGGCCCTGGTGCTGCAGCTCGAGGACCTTGTCGCTCTTGTCCTCGGGTCGGACCTGGGCGAAGACCTGGTCGATGCCCAGGTCCGCGGCCACCGTCCGGGCCACCGGCTCGGCGTCACCGGTGATCATCACGACCCGGATGCCCAGCTGGTGCAGTGCCTCGACCGCCTGGCGGGACTCCTCACGGATCTCATCGGCCAGTGCAACCGCCCCGGCCACCTTCCCGTCGATCAGGACGTGCAGGACGGTAGCCCCGTCCTGTGACCACGGCGCACTCGCCCGCAACGGCTCAGCGGAGTGCTGAGTGAGCAGCGCCGGGCCACCAACCTGGACCTCGTGGCCCTCGACGGTGGCGCGCACCCCCACAGCGGTCGCGGCCCGGAAGTCGGTAGCCGGGGGCACCTGCAGTCCTCGCTCCTCGGCCGCGGCCACGATGGCCCGCGCCAGCGGGTGCTCGCTCTCGGACTCCGCGGCCGCCGCCAGACGCAGCAGGTCCCCGGCCTCATACCCACCGGTGGTGGTGATGTCGGTGAGCGCGGGCTCACCCTTGGTCAGCGTGCCGGTCTTGTCGAACAGCACGGTGTCCACCACGCGCATGCGCTCCATCGCGGCACGGTCCTTGATCAGCACCCCGCCGCGGGCGGCCCGCTCGGTGGAGATGGACACCACCAGCGGGATCGCCAGGCCCAGGGCGTGGGGGCAGGCGATGACCAAGACGGTGATCGCCCGCACGAGCGCGCTCTCGGGCACCCCCAGCCACACCCACACGACCGTGGTGATGATCGCGGCGATCACCGCGTACCAGAACAGCCAGCCGGCGGCCTTGTCCGCCAGGAGCTGGGCCCGGCTGGTGGAGGCCTGCGCCTCGGCAACCAGGCGCTGGATCCCGGCCAGGGCGGTGTCCTCACCAACGGCGGACACCCGCACCCGTAGCGCGTTGTCGGTGGCCACCGTCCCGGCCACGACGTGGTCCCCGACGCTGCGCAGCACCGGCTTGGACTCACCGGTGATCATCGACTCATCGACGTCCGCGCCGCCGTCGACGACCTCACCGTCGGCCGGCACCCGGCCACCCGGACGGACGACGACGACATCACCCAGACGAAGATCTGCCGGGGCGACGGTGACAATCTCATCGCCCTCCACCCGCTCGGCCTCATCGGGCAGGAGCGCGGCCAGGGAGTCCAGCGCGGAGGTCGTCTGCGCCAAGGAGCGCATCTCCAGCCAGTGGCCCAGCAGCATGATGACCACCAGCAGGGCCATCTCCCACCAGAAGTCGAGCTCGTGGGAGAAGATCCCCAGGCTCGCCCCGAGCGAGGCGACGAACGCGACCGTGATCGCCATCCCGATCAGGAGCATCATGCCCGGCTTACGGGCACGTAACTCGTCGACGGCCCCGGTGAGGAAGGGACGCCCACCCCACACGTAAATCACGGTCCCGAGGACCGGGGAGACCCACTCGATCCCCGGGACGTCGGGCAGGGTGTAGCCCAGGAAGTCCGCGAACATGCCGTTGAGCAGCACGGTGGGAATCGCCAGGGCGAGCATGATCCAGAACAGGCGCCGGAACATCGCCACATGATCCCCATGTCCGCCATGTCCGCCGTGGTCTCCATGACCGCCGTGAGCGTCATGTCCGGCGTGAGGTTCGTGGCTGTCGTGTCCGGAGTGGGATTGGTCGTGAGCGGAGTGGGACGCATCATCCCCGTGGTGGCCTGCGGCGGTCAGTGGGTCGGTGACCTGTCCGGTGTTCGTCGGCATCGCTTGCCCGTGGGTGGTTTGGCTCCCGTGTCCATCGCTGTGGGCGGTGTGGTGCTCGGCGGGACCGCTTCCATCTGGCTTGGTCCCGCCGTGCCCGTGATGGTGCTCAGGCGTACTCATTCGGCTTCCCCTCGTCGACAGTCTTCATTCATACCCCTACAGGGTATCCCTGCTGGGTGCAAGGGGGGCGGGTGGTATTCCATTCCCGATTTGCCCGCAAGGGCGAGGGATCTTCATCGGTTTTTCATGGAAGGTCGATCGATTGGCCCGGTCGGGCGGCCGATGCTTTCGGTGGTGATCCGACCCCCATTGAGAAGAGGACTTCGTGACAGCCCAAGAGAGCCCGACCAAGGTGACCGTGGTTCAGGCGCCTGCATGCCACTACTGTGAGGACGCCGCTGCGGTTCTTGCCGAGCTCAGCGTGAGGTTCGCGTTGACCGTGCGGATGGTCGAACGCGACTCGGCCGAGGGACGGGAACTGATCGGCCGGCACCGCCCGCCCATGGCGCCGCTCGTCTTGGTCGACGAGGAGTTCTTCAGCAGCGGACGCCTCCCCCGGCGGCGGCTGGAGAAGCTCCTCCAGCTGCGCGCGGCCGCGGCGTGAGAAGGACCTGAGCCGTGGGAAGTGAGCTCCTGACCACCGGCAGCGTCCTGGCCGCCTTCTTCGCCGGCGCCGTGGCCCTGTTCGCTCCGTGCTGCATCGTCTTCCTCGCCCCCAGCTACCTGGCCGGGGCGGTGAAGAACCGCCGGTGGCGAATCCTGCCCCTGACCTTCCTGTTCGCCGCCGGCCTGGCGCTCGTGCTGGTCCCCATCACACTCGGCGTCAGCATGCTGTCCGGGGCCATCAACCAGTACCACACCCAGCTCTACTGGGCCGGTGGCCTGCTGATGATCGCCCTGGCCGGACTGTCCCTCTCGGGCACCATGTGGTCCCTGCCCCGCTTCCTGCGCGCACCGGACACCAGCCGCGGCGACGGCGCCAGCTTCTTCGCCCTCGGTGTCTTCTCCGGGATCGCCTCCAGCTGCTGCGCCCCCGTCCTGGCCGGCGTCATGACCCTGTCGGTGCTCTCCGGGTCCACCGCCGGAGGCGTGGCCCTGGGCCTGGCGTTCGTCTTCGGGATGGTCTTCCCCCTCTTCGTCATGGCCCTGGTCTGGGACAAGGCCCGCCTCGGGGAACGCCGCCTCTTCCAGGCACGGCTCATCAAGATCCGCCTCGGCGGGCGCGTCCTGGTCACCAACACCGTCAACCTCGCCGTCGCGATCGCCTTCGCCGTCATGGGCATCTGGGTCATCACCCTGGCCGGCAGCACCGAGATGACCGGCGGTGGGGCGGTGCAAAGCGCCATCGGTGACTGGCTCGCCACCACGCTGGGCCGCCTGCAGGACTGGCTCAGCCCCCTGCCCGAGCCCCTCCTCGGCGCGGGCCTCCTCGCCCTGGCAGGCGTGTTCGTGCTCTTCACCCTGCGCGACCGGCGCACCCGGACCCACCCGGCCACTGCCGATCCCGACACCCCAGCCGAGGCGCCCGCCTGCCACGCCAGCCACGACACCGAAGGACTGCCCACATCATGACCAGCTCCACCCTCCACCCCAGCGCGAAGGACCGGGTCCGGCACAAGCACGCCGAGGAGAAGGCCCAGGCCCAAGCAGCCGCAAGCAAGGCCCGACGCCGCCGGATCCTGGGGATCTGCGCGCTCCTCGCGATGGTCGCGGCCGCCATCTACGCCCTGGCCACCTCCGGAACGGCGAGCTCTGAGGAGACTCGCCGCGCCCCGGACTTCACCCTGCCCACCACCGCCGGGACCACCGTGACCCTGTCCGAGCTCCGCGGGGAACCGGTCATCCTGTACTTCAACGAGGGCGCCGGCTGCGCCTCGTGCACCGTGCAGATGGCCGAGATCGAGAAGGAGCCAGGCTTCGCCGAGGCCGGCATCACCGTCCTGCCGATCGTCATGAACACCGCCGAGCAGATCCGCCTCGACATGCAGCGCTACGGCGCCACCACCCCCTACCTGCTCGACGACGGCACGGTCTCCGAGGCCTACGGCACCCTCGGCACCGGCATGCACCCCGGAGTCCCCGGACACGGGTTCGTCCTCATCGACGCCCAGGGCAACCAGCTCTGGCAGGGCGACTACCCCTCAATGTGGCTCGAGCCGGCCCAGCTCCTCAAGGAGGCCACCTCGCGCCTGGACTGATGCGCCACAGCCGGTTAACCGCCGGCGTCCTGTCCTCCTCGGTGCGTCATCGCTCGATTTCCCGCCATCGCCAAGCTGACCTGAACCGCCGAGAGTCCGATGATGGGGGGCCGCCTGCGAGGGCGTGCGCGTCGGCGCCGCCCCAGACCTCATCGGTCCTGGTCGGTGCCCAGCATCTCCGGACGCCCGGCGATCAGGATCGAGACGTCGACCCCAGCCTCGGTCAGCGTGGGGATCAGCACCGTCTCTTCCTTCTCCATCCGCAGGACGAACAGCATCACCAGGGCTCGGGCCGACAGGGCAGCATCCAGACCCGTAGCAGCCTGATCGATGTGCTCGACCAGGCTCAGCAGCGACTTGTGGTCCAGCTCAAGTGCGGCCACCAGGGCATGCGCGCCAACGCCGCGCGCGACGTTGTACAGCACCATCTCCTCGGTCTGCAGATGCGCAAAGACCTCCCCGCGCAGGAAATCCACCAGCGCGCGGCGTGGCTGCTCGTGGTCCTGCCCGGCCGCGACCGCGTTGACCAGGGCGGCCTCCCGTGCGGCGAGCCCGGACCACAGCTCCGCGTGGTGGTGATGCGTCACCGAAGGTAGCGGACTGCCATCGCGGCGATTGCTGGGGTCGTGCTCTGCCTGACTCATACCAGTATTCACTAGCATCGCTGTGAAGAATGCAAGGGCAGTGCGCCCGGACCGGACCTGCTCGCGCCACCCACCGCCGTCGTCGCCCGCTCAGGCGACCCGACGTGTGCGCGTGGCGCGTCGCCGGAGCTTGCGTCGTTCACTCTCGGACCGTCCACCCCACACGCCGGTGTCCTGACGCGTCTCCAGCGCCCAGCTCAGGCAGGCGTCGATGACGGGGCACTGCCGGCACACCGCCTTCGCTTCCTCGACCTGAGCCAACAAGGGCCTGGCATCACCCACGGGAAAGAACAGCTCCGGATCCTCATGCAGGCAGGCTGCCTGGTGACGCCAGTCCATGACCACTTCCTCTCGGCATCGTGCCGGCTGCACGCGCATCAGGCCTCTCGCCGTCGGCAGCGCCGACTGCGATCTGAGGTCTGCGCGCGTCTAGTTTTTCCGAGTCATACTAGTATCTACTCGGAGGGACGTGAAGTCCGCCTCCCCGGCCGACAAGGAGGATCGATGACCTACGTGATCGCCGCCCCGTGTATCGATGTGCTGGACCGGGCCTGCGTGGAGGAGTGCCCGGTGGACTGCATCTACGAGGGCGAACGGTCCTTGTACATCCAGCCCGATGAGTGTGTGGACTGTGGCGCCTGTGAGCCGGTCTGCCCGGTGGAGGCGATCTACTACGAGGACGACCTGCCCGGGGAGTTCGAACCGTTCCTGGCGGACAACGCCCGCTTCTTCGACCAGGCCCTACCCGGCCGCAGCGAGCCGATCGGCTCTCCGGGAGGGGCCGCGAAGCTGGGCGCAGTCGGCGCGGACACCGAACTCGTCGCCTCCCACCCTCCGCAGGCAGCGCCGGCGTCTTGATCACGGCGTCTGCGGACCAGTGGTCACCGGAGCCGCCAGGTTCACACTGCCGGGGGCGTTGGGCCGCCAACGGTCAAGTGGGCCTCGCAGCCAGCCGGACTGGCGAAAGGGATGAGACGCTCCGCGCTGACTGGCGCGTTCAGCTTCTCCAGGGTCCCGCGCATCAAGCCCAGATGCACCGAGCAGACGACGTCTTGATGGGTCTGAGCGACCTCCAGGAACGGACAGTGGCGCTGCAGAATGATGGGGTGCCCATCGTCATCGTCGGCGCAGACCTCGGGGGCGAAACCGAGCTCGTCCAGGCTGGCGGTCAGTTCGGCTATCGCAGCAGCACCGTTCGTCACCGCTGCTGATACCTCTGTGCGCGACAAGCCCCAGGACCGTCCGGCCTCCTCTGCCATGGTGGCTGGATCCTGGTTCGCTCGGGTGACGAGCTGGGCCAGCACCTCAGCGAGCTGGCCGAAGTCCCGACGCCCCTGCTCGGCGTCGGGAACCGGGTTGGCGACATAGGCAAGCGGCGGGCGCCCGGGTTCGCCGCTGCGCCGCACGTGCCGGGAGACCAGCCCATCGCTCTCAAGTCGTTCCAGGTGGAAACGCACGGTGTTGGGATGCAGACCGGTGTGCTCGGCGACCTGCTGCACATTGCACCCCGCCGCTGAGCCGCGGAGCACCCCAAGGACACGCAGGCGCGAGGCAGTACGCGCGCGCTCCGCGCTGATGCTCGCCGGACTCCGCCTCACCCAGCCATAATCTCATCACCGGCCACGCACCGGTCTCAGTCTCGCTTGGCGGCAAGCTCCTCAACGACCAGGCCGAGCCCGCTGCCGAGCATGAAGACGTCCCGGGCGATGCCCATGCCGGCCGGCGCCGGACGAATCCCGTCATCCCGGGTCATCCCCGGCGTCTTGAGATACACCCGCATCAACGCTGCCGAGAAGCCGCTCAGCACGGCCGCAGCCGCCCAGGTCGGAACCATCGGGGCCAGCAGAGCTGTGCCCAGCGCGATCTCAAAGGCAGACAGCGCCTTGCCGAAGCGCACCGGGTCCACCTTCTTCAGGAACGGGAAGGCGTTGGCGGCCTGGTCCCGCAGCCCCGTGGCGCCCTCGGCGTCCAAGGAGCGCTTGGTCACCCCGGTGTTCAAGATGAAGGCCCCGCAAGCCAGGCGCGGCGGGACATGGTGGAGCTTGACTGCCATGACGATCCTCTCGGGTCCGGAAGACTTCCCAGTCGCCGCCGGACGTGTGCATCTCCCCGCCAGCGGCAAGGATTCTCCTGTGCGAAATTACACGATTCATACTCGGATAAATCCGTCACGGTGACAAGAGCGGCTCACGGTCACGGATGAGCGGGCAGATCCCTGAGCAGCGGCCAGGACGGGCGACCGGGGGCGTGCCGGGCGGCTCGAGCGTCTACGGTGCCTCGGCGGGCACCGGAAGCCAAGGTCTGGTAGCCGTCGCCGCTGCGGTAGACCCGACCTGCGAACGCGGCGAGGAGAAGTCTGGTCGTCGAGGTCGGGGTGAACGCCTCGGGGATGCCGTTCTCCGGCCCCGCTAGCACCCATGCCCCCCTCGCTCAGCCGCCACAGCCCTCCTGGCCGGGTCCGCCCCGGCCAGCGTCGTGCCCACCCCTCAGCGGCACCGGCCGGCACGTGATCGACGAAGGGCAGTGGGAGGGGTGGCTGGTTGTCGACCGCCTCGAAGGTCGCGTCAGCGTCTCGGCTGACCATCAAGAGCCGTCTTCGGTGGTAGCGAGCAGCGTGGCCAGGGAGGCCGGATCGGCGGCAACGTCCCAGGCGTCGATGCTGGCGCCCTGCTCCCACGTCAGCCCACCGCAGGTCAACAGCCTGCCGCGGACCGCCTTGGGCAGAACCCCCTGCGTCCGGGCCCTTCGCCCGTCAGAACGGACCGACGGCCGCGCCGTCGACCCCACCGTAGACGCCACGCCGAGAAGGGCGCGGGACGACGAATGGTCGACCACCCCGGAGACAGTGCGTGCCGGCTTGCGACGTTGGTCAGCATCCGCCTACCGGGACACCTGGACGGGTTCCGGTAGGCGGACGGGTACGCCGACGGCGATGAAGGGCGGAGCGCCGGTGCTCCACCCGGTCAGTGACCCTCGTGGCCGCCCTCAGCCTCGGTGGCGTAGTCAGGAACTGTGACCTCGGAGCTGGCAGGTGCGGATGCGGGCGGCTGCGAGCTATAGCTGATGCCGTTGGGCTTGTCGCCGACGGGCACGGTCGCCACCGTCTCGTTGGTGGTCAGGTCCACCACGGAGACGGTGCCGTCGTACATGTTGGTGACCCAGGCTCGCTGGTCACTCGGCTCGATGACGACGCCGTGCGGTCCGGCGCCGGTGGGGATGGTGGCTTCAACGGTCATGGACTCGGGGTCGATGACGGAGAGGGTGTCGCCCGGGGCATCCTCGGTGCCCTGGTCGGCGGAGAGCAGGCGGGTTCCATCTGCCGTGAGGTACAGCTGGACCGGCGGCGCGGAGACCGGCACCGATCCGATGACCTCCTGCTCGGCCAGGTCGACCTTGGCCACGGTGCTGGAGCCGGCGAGGCTGACATAGGCGTAACGCTCGTCGACGGCGACCTGTGCCGGGGACTCCCCGACCGGGATGGTCGCGGTGACCTCGTTCGTGGCCGTGTCGATGATGTCGATGGTCCCGGCGGTGGTGTTGGCGATGACGAGCGCGGCGCCGTCCGGGGTTGGCCGCAGCCCGTGCGGGCCGGCGCTGAGGTCGACGGTGGCGACGGGCTCGAGCGGGTCGGCGTCGAAGACGCTGAGCGTGTCCTCCCCGGCGTTGGTGACGTACACCCGCTGGCCGTCCGGGCTGAGCACGACGTGCGCGGGGCTGGGTCCGGTGGGTGCGGTTCCGGCCAGCTCGTAGGTCGCCGTGTCCAGTGCCACCAGCGCGTTGGCGTCGCCACTGACCGCCCAGACGCTGGTCCCGTCCGGACCGACCTGGAGGTTGTGCGGGCTCTCGACCCCCGAGATGGTGCTCACCACCTCCCCGGTGGCCGCATCAATGGCGGTCAGGGAGTCACCGTCCTCGTTGGCGACCCACACGGTACCGGTGACCGCACCCGTCCCCTCTTTCTGTGTCGCCTCCTCGGTTTCCGCCGGATCCTGCGGCGACGGTGCGGTGGTGGAAGGCTCAGAGGTTTCTGAGCCAGGGGTGCTCTGCCCGCAGGCAGCCAGCGTCAGTGCGGCCGTCACGGCGAGCACGGTCAGGGGCAGAGCACGGTGGTGGACACGTGAACGATTGAGCACGTTATTTCTCCTGGACTTGGCAGTGGAAAAGGCCAAGGACCACTCTGGAGGTCCGGTGTGGACGGCGGATAGCCGTTCGACGAAGGTTCGACCAAGGTCGGACGCGAACTGGCACGCGCACTGTTCGGGATGCCCATCGGTGCTGACGCACCTGTGGTGGACGCAGTGCACGCGGATGTCGCTTGACCAGCGGTCAGCACCAGCATCGGTGACTGTCGATGAGGTCGAGCTTGCGGCAGCTGTGCCCTCGTCGATGCCGTCCGCTCCCCGGCATTCAGGGCTGTGTGGTCTCAATCGTTCACTCGCCCGCATGCGTCCCGTCCTCCCGAGGAATGGCGGATATCCCGCGATGCGATGATGGCCGCCGGGCGGGTCAGCGGGTGTCGATGACCGCCATCATCCCGGCGTCTTCGTGGTCGAGGATGTGGCAGTGGTAGACGCTGCGGCCCGGGTGGTGGGTGAAGTCCACCAGCGTCCGGACCCGGCCGTTGGCGGGAACGTTGATGACGTCGCGCCAGACCGGCTCTGACACCGGCTCGCCGTTGTCCTCGACGAGTTGCATGGGCCAGACGTGCAGGTGGAAGGGATGGTCCATCGGCGTGGGGTTGGTGATGGTCCACTCCTCCACTGACCCGGCGGCGACCTGCTGGTCGACCCGGTCGGCGTCGAAGGCGCGGCCGTCGAAGCCCAGGTCCATCATGGTCCCCCTCCGGCCACGACCCATCATCCTCCCGCCCATGGTGATGGTGAAGGCGATCTCCCGCCGATCACTGAGCGGGCGGTCGCGCAGGTCCGGGTCTGCAGGTCGTTCGGGCACCGGTCCCGGGGCGGCGGCCGGGTCTCCGGAGACGACCATGGTGGCCAGGGTGGTAGGCCCGGACAGGTCCCCGCCGCCCATCATCATGCCCATCCCGCCGCGGTCATACCCCAGTGAACGCAGCTCGCTGGTGCCCGAGCGGGTGGTCACCAGCAGGTCCGCGCGGTTGCCCGGCGCCAGCAGGACCTGCTCGACCTCCCGGGCGGCGGGTTCGTGGCCGCCGTCGATGCCCAGCAACGCCAGCCTCTGCCCGGGCAGGGCCAGGCGCAGGTAGCGGGAGGTGCACGCGTTGACCACTCGCCAGCGTTCCCGTTCTCCCGGACGGGCGGTGAGCTCTGGCCGGAGCTGACCGTTGACCAGGACAAGGTCCCCTTCCCGGCCCATCATCACCTCCGGTGCCGATACCGGCGCGATCGCACCGTCGCGATCCAGCGTGATGTCCGAGACGATCAGGACCCGCTCCCGGCTGACCGGCACCTCATCGCCCTCCACGATCAGGGCGCCGTACAGCCCGCCGAAGACCTGGTCGGCCACCGTGCCGTGGCGGTGGGGGTGGTACCAGAACACCCCGGTCGGGTGGTCCTCGGGCAGGTCGAAGCGGTACTCGAAGGTCTGCCCCGGGTCGACGTTGATGAAGGGGTTGTCCCCGTTGTCCCGCGGGGAGACCAAGAGGCCGTGGGTGTGCAGGTTGGTCGGCATATCGAGCTCGTTGCGCAGTAGCACCTCGATGCGGTCCCCGGGACGCGCCCGCCAGGTCTGCCCCGGGACGGTGCCGTTGTAGGTCAGCACCCGGGCAGGACGCCCGGCAATGGTCGTCTCCCGTGGGGCAGCGACAAGCTCCACTCGCAGGAGCCCGCCCTGGCTGCGCATCACCGCAGGCTCGGTCAACGCCACTGATCCGTCTGCCGGTGGGCGCAACGTGGCCGGCCGGTCGGGCCAGGGAAAGCCAGTGCGGGACAGGCCCACCCCGCCGACGACCACACCCAGCGCCCCCAGCGCCCCGAGCCGGAGTGCCTCGCGGCGGGTGATCGGCTCCACCGCTCAGCCCTCTTGACCCTCAAGGCGCCGGCGCCGCTCGTCGTACTCCGTGGCGTCGATCTCTCCCCGGGCGTACCGCTCATCGAGAACGTCCAGCGCGCGGCTGCGCCCCCCAGGCCGCGAGGAGCGCTGCCCACCGCGGTCACCCCCGAACAGGAGCCGGATCAGCACCACCACCAGCACGACGACACCGACCACGAGCAGGAGTAAGAAAAACCAGCCCCAGCCCATTGCCCACGAACCCATGTCGTGCCATCCCATGCCATCTCCTCGGAGTCGGTTCCTGGCGCCGGAGGTTGTGCCTAGCCGGGCTTACACTTCCGGCCCTTCTACGCGTCCTCAGAGCGTCTCCAACAATTGCTCCGTCTCGCTGATCTCGGCCTGCTGGTCATCGATGACCTTCTGCGCCAGCTCCAGCGCCTCGGGGTTCTCCCCGCCATGGCCCACCGGCGGCTGCCGGTTCGCGGTGGCGGTGTCATCGACCGGTGGCGCTGCCCGGGACCGTGCACCCGGCAAGGAGCCCGCCCAGCGTCACCGCCGACAAGACTCGTGGGCCCAGGCGTGCGCGCACAGAGGCGTGGTCCTTTCGAGAGGCGACACGAGCCGGCGGACGAGCCTAGGGGGGAGTGTGGGCGGCTCGCCCGCCGGCGGATCCATGTCACAGGCCCTGGAGGAGCTCCTCCATCTCGCTGATCTCGGCCTGCTGGTCATCGATGATCTTCTGCGCCAGCTCCAGCGCCTGGGGGTTCTCCCCGCCGTCGAGTTCCTCCTGGGCCATGTCCACCGCGCCACGGTGGTGGGCGATCATCAGCTCCAGGAACCGCTGGTCGAACTCGGCGCCGGACAAGGACTCCAGCTCGGCCATGGCCTCTTCCTGGCTCATGCCCTCCATGTCCATGTCGCCGTGGTCCATGCCCTCCATGCCACCCGTCGGGGAGGTCTCCTCCCCCCAGGCCTCGAGCCAGGAGGTCATCTTCTCGATCTCCGGGCCCTGGGCTGCGGAGATCCGCTCCGCCAGGGAGCGCACCTCCTCGCTGTCGGCCTTCTCCACGGCCAGGTCGGCCATCTCGATGGCGCCCTCGTGGTGGACGATCATCATCTGGGCGAACATCGTGTCCGCGTCGTTATGCACGTCCTCGGCCTCCGTCTGCGATGGGCTGTCGGTCGTCTCCTCCGCGGCGGTGCCCGCGGCCGGCTCCTCCGGTGTGGTCTCCCCTCCGTCACCGCACGCGGCAAGGGAGAGGGTCAGCGCGATCCCGCCGGCAACGGCCGCGAGTCGGGTCCTGAGTGTCACGGAAGATCTCCATCTGCTGAGTCGGTCGACCGGGAAGCACAGGGCCCCGGTCGGTGTGGCAGGCCCACGATTGTGGGGGCTACGCGAGGCTAACCACGCGCACCCGGCGGGGACCAAGCGCTGGGAGCACCGCACAGCGAATCTTCGTCGAGTCTTCACCACGCCCCCAGACGGATCGGCCGCAGCCACCAGCACGCGCCCGCGGGCGGCACGGAGCGGCCCGGTACGGTCAGCTGCGAACCAGCCGGGCGATGGCGTCGGAGGCTTCCTTCAGCTTCGTCGCCTCCTCCTCACCGCCCGCGCGGGCGGCCTCCACCAGGCAGTGAGCCATGTGCTCATCGAGCAGCCCCAGCGCGAAGGACTGCAGCGCGCGGGAGGCGGCCGAGACCTGGGTGAGGATGTCGATGCAGTACTTGTCCTCCTCCACCATCTTGGCGATGCCCCGGACCTGCCCCTCGATGCGGCGCAACCGCACCAGGTGGTCCTCCTTCTGCGAGGTGTACCCGTTCACCATCTCCGCCACCACTTCTCAACCTCGGAATGTCCCAACACTCACATCATACCCGGTAGGGGTATGGGCGGGTGGGTGGTGCCAGCGGCACGGAAGGGCTCTAGGCCGTGGCAGTGACCGGCTCACCCGCCGCAGCGTGCGCGCCGCGGCCGGCGGGGGTGGCCGGGTCGATGGACACGGCCCGGAAGCCGCGCAGTCGCAGACTGTTGGTCACGACGAACACCGAGGAGAACGCCATCGCGGCCCCGGCGATGAGGGGGTTGAGCAGGGCGGCGACCGCCAGCGGGATCGCGGCGACGTTGTAGGCGAAGGCCCAGAAGAGGTTGCCCTTGATGGTCGACAGGGTGCGCCGCGACAGGCGCACCGCGTCCACGGCAGCGCGCAGGTCACCCCTGACCAGGGTCAGGTCCGAGGCCTCGATGGCCACGTCGGTGCCCGTGCCCATGGCGATGCCCAGGTCGGACTGGGCCAGGGCCGCGGCGTCGTTGACGCCGTCCCCGACCATGGCCACCACCCGCCCGGAGTCCTGCAGCTCCCGCACGACGCGGACCTTGTCCTGGGGCATGACCTCGGCGATGACCTCCTCGATCCCCACCTCGGCGGCGATCTGGCGGGCGGCGCGGGTGTTGTCCCCGGTGAGCAGGATCGGGCGCAGGCCCAGGCCCTTGAGCTCGGCCACGGCCTGGGCGGAGGTGGGCTTGAGTGTGTCGGCCACGATGAGGATTCCTCCGATGCGCCCGTCGCAGCCCACGGCCACCGCGGTGCGCCCGGCGCCCTCCGCCTCCTCCAGGACGGCGGCGAGCTCAGCGGGTAGTGGCTGGGCCGACTGCTCGGTCAGCCACCGCACCCGACCGGCGATGACGGCATGGCCCTCCACGGTCCCGGACACCCCCAGGCCCTGGGTGTTGGCGAAGGACTCCACGACCGGCAGGTCACCGAGCCGCTCGCGCGCCCCGGCGGCGATCGCGGCGGCGATCGGGTGCTCCGAGGCGTCCTCCAGCGCGCCGGCCAGCCGCAGCACCGTGTCCGGGTCGCCGCCGGCGGCCGGGACGACGTCCACCAGGCGCATCTGCCCGGTGGTGACGGTGCCGGTCTTGTCCAGCACGATGGTGTCCACCCGGCGGGTGGACTCCAGGATCTCCGGGCCCTTGATGAGGATGCCGAGCTGGGCGCCGCGGCCGGTGCCGACCATCAGGCCCATCGGGGTGGCCAGCCCCAGCGCGCAGGGGCAGGCGATGATGAGCACGGCAACGGCGGCGGTGAACGCCAGCTCGGCGCCCGCCCCGTAGCCCAGCCAGAAGCCCAGCGTCGCCACCGCCAGGGTGATGACAACCGGGACGAAGACCGCGGAGATGCGGTCGGCCAGCCGCTGGACGGGGGCCTTACCGGTCTGGGCCTCCTCCACCAGGCGGGCCATCTGCGCCAGCTGGGTGTCGGCGCCCACCCGAGTGGCGCGTACCAGGAGCCGGCCGCCGGCGTTGACGGTCGCCCCCACCACGCCGTCACCCGGTCCGACCTCGACCGGGACCGGTTCACCGGTGAGCATGGAGGCATCGACCGCGGAGGCGCCCTCCACGATGACACCGTCGGTGGCGATCTTCTCCCCCGGCCGCACGATGAACTCATCGCCCACCGCCAGCTGGTCCACCGCCACCCGCACCTCACGGCCGTCGCGGACCACGGCCACCTCCTTGGCGCCCATCTCCAGCAGGGCGCGCAGCGCGGCCCCGGACTGGCGCTTGGCGCGGGCCTCGAAGTAGCGGCCCAGCAAGATCGCCGTGGTCACGGCCGCGGCGACCTCGAGGTAGATCTCATTCGCGCCGCCACCCCGTTGGGGGATGAGGTGGAAGTCCATGCGCATGTCCGGGTGCCCCGCCCCGCCGAGGAACAGGGCGTACAGGGACCAGCCGAAGGCGGCCAGGACACCGACGCTGACCAGCGTGTCCATCGTCGCGGCGGCGTGCTTGGCGTTGACCCACGCCGCCCGGTGGAAGGGCCACGCCCCCCACACCACGACCGGGGCAGCCAGGGTCAGGGAGAGCCACTGCCAGTTGTCGAACTGCAGCGGCCGGAACATGAAGGCCAGCACCGGCAGCGTCAGGACCGCGCAGATGATCACCCGCCGCCGCAGCTCGGCCACGGCGTCGGGCTCGGCGTCCTGGGCACTGTCCTCGGCCGCGGGCGTCCCGGGCTGCTGGCGCAGCCGCGCGGTGTACCCGGTCGCCTCGACCGTGGCCACCGCCTCCTCCAGGGTGGAGCCCGCCGGCAGGAGGACCTTGGCCCGTTCGGTCGCGAAGTTCACGCTCGCCTCGACCCCGGGCATCCGGTTGAGCTTCTTCTCCACCCGGGCCGCGCACGAGGAGCACGTCATCCCGCCGATCTCCAGCTCGATGACCTGCTGACTCATCGACTCATCTCCATCCCCTTGGGCCGCCGACCTCAGTGGTCGGCGGCCTCCTCCAGCTCCACGACACCCGGGCCCCCGGCCCGGTCGGGCTCATCCGGACCGAGCACCGACCCCAGCCCGTAGCCCGCGCCCAGCGCCAGCGCCAGGACCAGGGCGAAGGCGGTCAACCGTGCACTGCTCCTCACGCAGGCGTCCCGGTGAGCTCATAGCCGGCCTCGTCCACGGCCGCCCGGACCTCATCCACCGGCACGTCACCCGCGCTGGTGACCGTGACCCTCGACTCCCCACCGGCGACCAGGTCAACCTCGACGTCCTGGACGCCGGTGATCTTGCCGACCTCCTCGGCCACGGAGCTGACGCAGTGGCCGCAGGTCATACCGGTAACGGTGAAGGTGTTGGTAGCCATGAGGGCCTCCCCTTTGATCGATGGTGCGTGCCACACCGGCACACCCCCTTTATACCCCCCAGGGGTAGCATCGACAACTTGCCGGGTTATGGTGCTGGCAGAGCAGGCAATGCCGCGCGACGCGCGGATTCCTGCGGTTCGGCGGGTAGCCCGCATCCGTCGGCGGCCGCGGACGGTGACAGTGAAGATTCGGTTAAGAACCACCCCGGCCCTCCCGGGGATGGGGAACTTCCGGCCAGGGCGGCGACGATGGTCGCCGGACCAGTGCAGCGATCAGTGAGCCCCCCGGCGGGCTCCGGTTGGAGAAGGTGACAAGCGTGAGACCCCCCAGGCGTCGGGCACCCCTCAGGCGCGTGCTCACGGCGGCCGCCCTGGCCACCGTCGTGGCCCTCAGTGGCTGTGCCGCCACCACCCAGGCCGACGCGGGACAAGACTCCGGCGCCGGCTACATCGCCGGAGACGGGTCCCTGGCGACCTGGGAGCCGCAGCAGCGCGACGGCGCCATCGACCTCCTCGGCCAGACCTACGCCGGCGAGGAGGTCGACCTGAGCCAGTGGCGCGGGGAGGTGGTGGTGGTCAACTTCTGGTACGCCGCCTGCCCGCCGTGCCGCGCCGAGGCCGGGGACCTGCGGGCCATCCACCAGGACTACACCCCCCACGGGGTGCAGCTGCTCGGCGTCAACCCCCGCGACGACGCCGCCACCGCCCAGGCCTTCGAGCGCACCTTCCAGGTCCCCTACCCCTCCATCCACGACCAAGGAGCCGCCGCCGTGGCCGCCTTCCAAGGACTCGTGCCACTCCAGGCCATGCCCACCACCGTGGTCCTGGACCGCCAGGGCCGGGTCGCCGCCCGCATCATGGGCCAGATCGACCCCACCACGCTGCGCGGCCTCATCGACGACACCCTCGCCGAGACGGCCTGAGCGATGTGGGACCAGCTCGGCTCCTTCTTCGCCAGCACCGTGCTCACCGGCCCCATGCTCGCCGCGCTTCCCGTGGCCGCGGTCGCCGGATTCATCTCCTTCGCCTCCCCGTGCGTGCTGCCCCTGTTGCCCGGGTACGTCGGCTACCTCTCCGGCATGGCCGGGGTCACCACCCCCGGCAGCCGCCTCGTCGGGGGGCAACAGACCAAGGTCCGTGACCGGCGGCTCCTGGCCGGGGTGCTGCTCTTCGTCGCCGGCTTCACCGCCGTGTTCGTACTGCTCGGCGTCATCTTCGCCTGGCTCGGGATCCTGCTCGCCCCCTGGCTCGACCTCACCACCCGCATCCTCGGTGGGCTCGTCGTGCTCATGGGCCTGGCCTTCATGGGCTACGTCCCACTCATGCAACGCGACCGGCGCCTGCACCTGACCCCCCGCCAGGGCCTGTGGGGCGCGCCGCTGCTCGGTGTCGTCTTCGGGCTGGGCTGGGCCCCCTGCATGGGCCCCACCCTGGCCGCGGTCCTCAGCCTCGCGTTCAGCGAGGCCGACCCCGCCCGCGGCGGGATCCTCGTCTTCGCCTACAGCCTCGGGCTGGGCATCCCCTTCATCGCCGGGGCGATGCTGCTGTCCCGCTCAACCCGGGCACTGGGCTTCCTGCGCCGCCACCGCCGCGCCTTCCAACGCCTCGGCGGTGGGCTGCTCGTCCTGCTCGGACTGGCGATGGTCACCGGGCTGTGGACCTGGGTCTCGGGCTACCTGCAGGGCCTCGTCGCCAACTTCCAGACCCTCGTCTGACCCCCGGGCGGCATCAGAAGGGCGATCCCGACATAGGCAGCAGCCACCAGGACCGCTTCGCGAACGCCGGGTCCGTCACCAGCCCGCCACGACGGCCAGCACGAGCGTCGACCAACGGCAGGGCGGGAGCTGGCCGGCCACCATCCCAACAGGCGACCACCCGGGGACACGACCGTGCCTGCCACCCTCCCCCACCCGCTGCAACCTCACGTCAAAGCTCTAATCCCATGCCGACGTGGGGTAGCCGCTCCCCGCCACGCTCAGGTGACGGGTGTCCCGATGCCACCGAAGCATGGTGCACCAGGCTCTGGCGTCTGGGGTCCCTGAAGGTACTCCCTCATGAACGCCTCCACCCGGGGATCGGCGACGTCGCTCACGGCGAGCTGTACACCCCAGGCGCTCAACAGCACTGGCGACTCCAGGCCCTCGTACGGGCTGAGCAGGGCGTAGTCCTCTTCCCGGACCATGTCCGCGAGGGCAGCGACCTGCTCACCCGCGAGGTCCGGGGAATAGGTGATCCATACCGCGCCGTGCTCGAGGGAATGCACCGCGTTCTCGTTCCTCACGGGTTGGTCGTACACGCCGCAGTTCTGCAAGACACCGTCATGGTCGCCACCCGCCGGTGGTGACATCGCGTACTCCACCGCGCCAGTCACGTGACCGGCGGAAAGGTCCTCGAACTCCTCCACGCCCTGGATCGCAGCCTCCGCCGGCCGCCGCGCCTCCCGCAGCAGCGGAACCGCTACTGCGGCGACGAGCCCCAGACAGATCGCCGCGGTCACGCCGCCGATGAGGTACTTCCGCCGCCGGTCCTTGCGCTTCTGCTCTGCGCGCATCGCAGCGACCCGGGCCGCTCGTTCCCGCGCCCGCTCCTTGTTACTCACGTCCGTGTCCCCTCTCCAGGGTGCCGATGGAAAGCCCGTGCCGCCAGCCTGACGACCGGGACGTCTGGATCTCTGTGTCCCCGCTCGAGCGCAGACCCGAGAGCGTCCGCGAGGTGTCCTCGCGACTGCCCAGTACGAGGAGGGCAAGCAGGACGCCGTAGACCGGGAGGTGGCCCAGAAGCTCGGTCGCCCCGAACAGTGCCAGGGTCGCCGTGAACGGGATCGCGGCCACGACGGCGACGACCTGCGGCAAGGCAGCCGAGATGACGAGGAGCCCGAACAGCAGCTCCACCGTTCCGGCGATCAACGCGAACAGGTCCGGGCTCACACCGAACGGACCGAGGAGGTTGAGGACCGGCACCTGGTCAAGCATCGTTCTCGCCATCTCCGGGTTGGCGAGCTTCTCCACGACTGCCAGGGAGATCAGCGTCGTTCCAGCGCCGAGCTTGAGTGCCAGGGTCGCTCGACGCAGCGCGGCCGCGTCCATGTCCCGCCGACCGCCATCCCTCAGACGCGGCGGAAGGATGAACAGGAACACCGCGATGCCGACCAAGACGGCCAGCGTTGCCAGGACCTCCGGGCCGTGGAGCACGGCCACAAGTGGCCCGGCCAGCACGATCGCGACGGCCGCCGGGCGGACGAGCACGCCGGCCACGAGGAGGACACCCACGACGGCCTGCGGCACGAGCAGGAGAGTCCCCCCGACGTCATCTGGCACGTGAATGCCGGGGTCGAGGATCGCGCGGTCGAAGGCAAGCACGAGGAGGCTCACGCCCAGGTGCGCGGCCAACAGACGCGGCACCCACGGGACCAGCCCTGAAAGGTGGCGCGTCGGCGTGAGAGCGCGCAGCTCGGGAACCGGCAACCGGGCGGCGAGCACGCGCCAGCCGACCGCCACGAGCACGGCGACCGTCACGCCGACCAGGACTCCCGGTCGCAAGAGCGCCGAGAGGTCGACCGGATACGCGTCCGGGTCGCTCACGAACCACTCCTGGTGGGCGGCCGCGGGGCTCGGCAGTCCAACGATCACAGCCGTGGCGGCGAGCACCGGAGCACCACGGGGGACAAGGCGGGATGGGGTCACATCGCTCCTGGGAGAGTGGTCGGCGATCACGACTATAAGGACCGCGACGTGGTCCGCTGTCGACGCGTCCTGCGGCACGGGCACCGGTGTGGTCACCCGACCGTGTTGGTGAAGAGCCCGATGTCGTCCGCGATGGAGGGGAAGACCCAGGTGAAGAGCGCCGCCACGGCAACCACGGAGAGAAGCACCGCCTCGATCGCCTTGAGCCAGCGCGGCCCGGGCAGCGTCCTCCAGATCGCGGCGTACATCAGGGTTCCTCCATGAGCTGTGCAGGTGCCCCGCCCGCGCGGGGGTACCACTCGGTGAGCTCTCCGTGGGTGATCCAGCGCTGCGCGGCGGAGTAGAGCGGGTGGCACGTCGTCAACGTGATGAGACGTCTGGTCGGTTCCACCCCGGGCTGCCCTGGCACCGGGGCGACGACATCGACACGGTCCGGGGTCACGATGTAGTCCTCGGTGACGCGGTAGACGAACCACCCCTCTGCGGTCTCCACGACGATGGGGTCCCCGGGTCGAAGCTCCTCGACGTGACGGTAGGCAGCGCCGAAGCTCTGCCGGTGTGCAGCGGTGGCGAAGTTGCCGACCCCGCCGGGCATCGCGGTCTCTGGGTAGTGACCGATGTTGCCCTCGTTCAAGACGGTGGCCACGTCGACCCCCTCGGCGACGGGAACCGCGTAGTCCTCCCCCCACCTCGGCACGTAGACGATGCCGAAGACGTCCGTCGCGCCGGGAGGCGTCACGGCCGGCGGAGGCTGATCGCTCGGCGTCGGGTTCTCCGGGGCAACGGAACGGTCGGGTTGTGTCTCACGCCCCGTCGCGCCGCCGATACTGGCCCGAAACTGCTCGACCGTCGCCTCCTGCTGCTGTCCGGCGACGACATCTGTCCACCACAGCTGCCACACGACGAACAGGGCGACCAGGACACCGAGCGTCAGCATCACCTCTCCGACGACACCGACGGCGCGCATGCCGATGGACGGCCTCCGCCCCGGACCGGACCCGGTCGGCCCCGAGGCAGCGGGGCCAACCGGTGCGCCGACGTCGGACAGTTCACGAGCCGAAGCGACGTCGGGCTCCGGGCGGCCCGTCCTCACGGTTCGTGGTGAACGTCGTGGTCGACGGAGTCGGTGACTTCGGGTGCCGCCGGCTCGAACGACGCACTGATCTGCGGGCCGATGACGAACGAGGACAGTGCGAACATGCCCCCGAACAGCGCCAACGCGATCACAGGCGCCCACCAGCTGGCGAAGCGACGCTTGAGCTTGACGAGCATCGGCACCGACGCGACCAGCCCCAGAAACCCGAAGAGGGCCGTACCGCCCGCACCGGCCACCAGGGCGGTGCCCACAAGAGGACCCGCGTGGTGCAGGAGGTGGGGTGCCAGCCCGACCACGCCACCGACCGTCCCGGTGATGACCGTCCATACCGTCCTGCGGGGCTTCTCACGTGCCACGTCAAGCTGTGCCGCCGACACGGGGTCGACCGCTGCCGAGTGTGCGACTGCCGTCATGACCACAACGTCCTCCACCTGGTGGAGGATTTCGGCAAAGGAATGATTAACGATCGATGTAGCGCGCCACCAGGCACCGGCGTTGCCGATGGTAGGTAAGAGACGTCGACCGCTTCGTCAGGGGTGGGTCGGAGCAACCGCGACGAAGTCAGGGGCGGATAGGTGCTACCGGACGGGCCGTGCCTGATGAGCGAGACGGGACGGTGCGCGCAAGGGACCGATGTAAAGCCTCGTGATCGCCGACCTGCTCAAACCGGTGGATCTGGGCAGGAGGGCGGTGCGACACCGCGCCGAGAGCCGTCAGCCAGACGACGCCTTCGGGGCGGGGAACTGTCGGCACGGTGAATGTGTCGGGCCCGCCACGGAGAAACGAGTGGTGGTCCGCAGCCAGTGCCGGCTGCGGACCACTCGTGGCGCGGTGCTCAGCCCACCCGGATGAACGTCGGGTTGGGCTTGTAGATGTCACGCACCGACAGCGGGTTACCCGGGCTGAAGGCCGCGATGTACTGCCCCCCACCCACGTAGATCCCCACATGCCCGGGCCACCACACCAGGTCACCCGGCTGGGCCTGGGACGCCGAGACCTGCGTGCCCGCGTTGCGCTGCGCCGCCGAGGACCGCGGGATGGAGATACCCGCCTGGGCGTACACGTACTGGGTGAACCCCGAGCAGTCAAAGCCCGCCGGGGTCGACCCACCCCACACGTACGGGGTGCCGATGTACCGGTAGGCGATGTCCAGCACCGCGTTGCCCGACGTGTTGGCCGGCGCGGCCTCGGCGCGGGGCGCCGAGCGTGACGCCGACGTGGTCTCCCGCTCGGTGACGGCCGCCGTCGACGTCGCCGCCACGGCGGCCTGCCCCTGCGGGATCGTCAGTACCTCACCGACAATGATGAGGGCCTGCGCGTTCAGCCCGTTGGCCGCGATGATCGCCGAGATGGTGCTGTCGTAGCGCTGCGCCAGCTTCCCCACGGTGTCCCCCGACACGACGGTGTGGGCGACCTCGCCGACCGCGTCGCTGGCCTGCGTGCTCGCCGCCGCCTGGGTCTCGACCACCGGGGGGTCGGGGTGGACCGGCTCCATCGCGGAGGCGGTGGTGGTGGCCATGGTCAGCACCAGGCCGGAGGAGGCCGCGGCAAGCGCGGCACGGCGCGCGGCCGGACCCGTCAGGCACGGACCCAGCGATGAGAAAACGGTGACGGGACGGCCCTCGGCGCGGTGCCGTCCACGGGTGTGGCTAGTTGTCACGGGTAAACCTCTCCAGGGCGCCTACGAGGTCAGCTGTCGGGTTCGGGTAGGAGCACACCCGGCTCAGGCATCGAGCTTCACCCCAAGGACCTGCACGCAGGCCCACATCGGGTTCCCCGTCCCTGCCACGGACGATCGAGGACCACGGTGCGGTGGCAGGGCTCGGCGTCCGCACGCGGGCTTCCCGTGAAGGGGGACGAGAAGCAGGAGCGACGCTACACACGCCCACCCCCGGATCACGATTCGATAACGGCCCTGGGGGAAGACTTCATCAAACCTTCATCGTCATCGCCCGTTCCTGCGGCTGCGTGGCCACGGCAAGCCTCGTAACGTCGCAAGCCCGCACCCGTCATGACTGTCCGCGGGGATAGCGACTGACGAAGGAGCAAGACCATGAGAACCGCCGAGATGATGAACACCTACCCCGCCGAGATCAACCTCGACCGGGACCTGCTCGCCCGGGTGGTGGACACCCTGGCGGCCTGCTCCCAGGCCTGTACCGCCTGCGCCGACGCCTGCCTCAGCGAGGACATGGTCGACCAGCTGCGCAAGTGCATCCGCACCAACCTCGACTGCGCCGACATCTGCGACACCACCGCCCGGGTCCTGTCCCGGCACACCGGCTACGACGCCAACCTCACCCGCGCCATGCTCCAGGCCTGCATCCAGGCGTGCCGCTCCTGCGGGGACGAGTGCACGGCCCACGCCGGGCACCACGAGCACTGCCGCATCTGCGCCGAGGCCTGCCGCGCCTGCGAGCAGGCCTGCACCGAGCTCCTCGCCGCCATCGGCTGAGGACCCCCGCAGCACAGCCGGCCGCCACGCGGTGACCGGCGCCTCTTAACCGAACCTTAACCGGCATTCCCGGCCTTTCCGGGCGGTGGGTTAGCGTCCCTGAGTGTGTGCAGATCCCCGGTCATCGGCTCCGTGAGGGCGGTGTGATGGCTTACCGTCCCGCCGGTCTGCGAACCATGGACGAGGCGCAGGACATGCCGCCCCAGTCCCCGGCCCCCGCCGGGATCGGTGTGCGCGGCTGGCTGCGCTGGGCGTGGCGCCAACTCACCTCCATGCGGGTGGCGCTGCTGCTCCTCATGCTGCTCGCGCTGGCCGCCCTCCCCGGCGCGTTCATCCCGCAGATCCCCCAGGACCCCGCCGGCGTTGCCACCCTGCGCGCCGACCGCCCCCAGCTCGCCACCTGGCTCGAGCGCGCGGGCCTGCTCGACATCTACGCCGCGCCCTGGTTCGCCGCCATCTACCTGCTGCTGTTCATCTCCCTCATCGGCTGCATCCTGCCCCGCACCAAGGCACACATCACCGCGCTACGCGCGGCACCCTCCCGCGTCCCACACCGCCTGACCCGCTTCCCCGTCCGGGACACGCACACGACCACCGCCACCACCGAGGAGGTGACCCGCGCGGTGCGCCGTGCCCTGGGTCGCCGCTTCCGGGTCGCCGTGACCCCCGAGGGCATCAGCGCCGAACGCGGCTACCTCCGCGAGACCGGCAACATCGTCTTCCACCTGGCCCTCGTCGGGGTCCTCGTCGCGCTCGGCGCCGCCCAGATGATCGCCTACCGCGGACAGGCCGTCGTCGTCGAAGGGCGCACCTTCGCCAACTCCCTCGTCGACTACGACACCTTCACCCCCGGGTCCATGGTCACCGGCGACGACCTCGCCCCCTTCACCTTCGGCCTCATCGAGCTCACCTCCCGGTTCACCGTCGACGCCCAGGCCCGCGACTTCGCCGCCCGGGTCGTGGTCACCGAACCCGACGGGCAGCGCTACGAGGACACCATCCGGGTCAACTACCCGATCAACGCGGCCGGCGCGAACATCTACCTCGCCGGCAACGGCTTCGCCCCCCACCTCACCGTCCGCGACGCCCAGGGCCAGGTGGCCTTCTCCCAGCCCGTCCCCTTCCTGCCCGAGGACGACTTCTACACCTCCCGCGGCGTCGTCAAGGTCCCCGACGTCTCACCCGGCCTCGAGCAGCTCGGCTTCACCGGCTACCTGCTGCCCACCGCCATCGCCGAAGAGGACGGGCTGCGCTCGGTGCACCCCCAACCCAACGCCCCACTCATCGTGCTCGACCTGTACACCGGTGACCTCGGCCTGGACCAGGGCATCCCGCAGAACGTCTACCAGCTCGACACCGACAACATGACCCAGGTGATGGACGGCGAGGAGGAGGTCAAGATCCTCCTCGCACCCGGGGAGGAGGTCGAGCTCCCCGACGGGCTGGGCACCATCTCCTTCGACTCCCTGCCCCGCTTCGCGGCCATCGACCTGCGCTACGACCCCACCCTCACCCTCCTGCTCGTCTCCGCCCTGGCGGCCATGGCCGGCCTGTCCGCCTCACTGTTCGCCCCCCGCCGCCGGCTGTGGGTCAAGACCACCCAGGACGAGGACGGCCACACCCACGTCGAGGCCGCCGCCCTGGCCCGCGGCGACGACCCCGGCCTGCAGCGCGAGCTCCAGCGCGTCATGACCGCGGTCCGGGCCACCGCCCCCACCACACCGGAGGACACGTGAACGACCTCGGCCAGCTCAGCCTGCTGGCGATCTACGGCGCCATGGCCGCCTACGCCCTCGCGATGATCGCCTTCGGCATCGACCTGTCCGCGCTGCGCGACCGCGGCCCCGCCAGCCGGCCCCGCCGCGCCGCCCGCGTCGCGATGACCACGACAACCGCCGGACTGGCCCTGCACGCCCTCGGCGTCCTCACCCGCGGCATCGCCGCCGGCCGGGTGCCCTGGGCCAACATGTACGAGTTCACCCTCGTCTTCACCCTCGTCGCCGTCACCACCTTCCTCGCCATCCAACGCTGGCGCGACCTGCGCTACCTCGGCGCCCTGGTCATCACCCCAACCCTCCTCGCCCTCGGGCTGGCGGTGACGGTGTTCTACATGGAGGCCGACGGCGTACGCCCCGCCCTGGACCACTACTGGCTCGTCATCCACGTCTCCGTGGCCACCATGGCGATCGGCGTCTTCGCCGTCGCCGCCACCCTGTCACTCGTCCAGCTCGTCAAGGACCGCGCAGAGCGCACCGCCCCGACCAGCCACAAGCAACCCGCCGCCGCCCTCACCGGGGCCCCCACCGGCACAAGTCGGCCCGCACCCTCCGGTGACCACCCCGGACCAGCGGACCGCGGGTTCTGGGGCCGGCTGGCCGACGTGCTCCCGGCCTCCGGGGAGCTCGAGCGCTACGCCTACCGGCTCAACGCCGTCGGCTTCCTGCTGTGGACCTTCACCCTCATCGCCGGCGCGATCTGGGCCGAACAAACCTGGGGCCGCCCCTGGGACTGGGACCCCAAGGAAGTCGGCACCTTCGTCGTCTGGGTCACCTACGCCGCCTACCTCCACGCCCGCGCCACCCGCGGCTGGGACGGACGCAAAGCCGCCTACCTCGGCCTGTCCGGCTTCGTGCTCGTCCTCATCAACTACTTCGTGGTCAACCTCTTCACCGAGACCGTCCACGGCTACGCCTTCTAACCCCGTCCACCGGCCCGCCGCCCCGCCTCATCCCGTTTGCCCCGCGCGGACACCGGGCAACCACACAGGAGCAGAACGTGAAACGACTCGCCGCACTCATCGGGCCCCTCGCCCTCGTCCTTACCGGGTGCTCCACCGCGGACACCAATACCGCCACGGGCACGGACACCGCGCCCGCAGCTACGGGCGCCCAGGTGGAGTTCCTCGACGCCCACGGCCTGGCGGGGATGGACGTCACCGAGATCATCGACCACCTCGACCGGCTCGGCGGCGCCGACCGGCCCACCGACCTCATGGCCTCCATCCGCCCCGACGAGCTCGTCTTCTCCGACGGGCAGCAGGAACTGGCCATGGCCATGCCCGAGGACCGCTTCTACCTGTCCGTGGCCCCCTACGTGGACCAGACGCACGAGTGCTTCTACCACAGCCTCACCACCTGCCAGGGCGAGCTCACCGACCAGGACCTCGACGTGCGCATCACCACCGACGACGGTGAGGTTCTCCTCGAGGAGGAGATGACCACCTTCGACAACGGCTTCGTCGGCCTCTGGCTGCCCCGCGACGTCCACGGCACCATCGAGGTCAGCCACGACGGACGGAGCGGTGCCACCGACTTCACCACCACCGACGACGGCGCCACCTGCCTCACAACCCTCCAGCTCACCTAACCCGGGACTGCTGCACGGAAGGTGACAGGTTGGGTCACGCTGCCTGAGGGGCTGGCGTGGTCATGATGGTCTCGTACTCGATGGGGGTCAACCGCCCGAGAGCGGCCTGCCGTCTGCGGTGGTGGTAGGTGCGCTCGGTCCAGGTCACGATCGCGATCCGGAGTTCTTCGCGGGTGGTGTTTCACGCGATGCGTTCCACTGGCACGAAGGTGCCCGGTGTGGTGCGGCCGCTAGGTCTCATAGTGCAGCGTTGGCTGTACCGTACCTTCTTGCCCGGGCACCACGGCCACCGCGTTACGCGGCGTGGTGAGGCGCGGGCCGCCGGTCTGGGGTGTCGTCATCGGTGCTGCCCCACCCATAAAGGGTCACCAGCTCTCAGGCGATCGGGGTCATTCGTCGGCTTGGGAGGGATGCGGGGCGAGGGTGCCGAGACCGGGCAGGAACCGGCCGACCCGCTGGGCGTAGCGGGCGTAGGCGGGGCCGTGGGTGCGCAGCAGGTAAGGCTCTTCGACGAGGCGGACCTGAATCTCCACGGCGAGGAGCAGGCAGACCAGCGCCGCGACGGTCACCGCCGTGGTGACCAGGAGGGCCAGTCCGAGCAGGGCGGTGAGCATCGCGGTGAAGATGGGGTTGCGCACCACGGCGAACATGCCGGAGGTCACCAGGCCGGTGCGCTCGGTGGTGTCCACACCGATGCGCCACGAGGCGCCCATGCCCGCCTGGGCGGCCAGCACGCCGACGAAGCCGGCGATCGCCACGGCCAGGCCCGCCCACTGAACGCCGGCGGGCAGGGCGATGGGGGCAGTGGCGCCGGTAAGGGCCAGGGCGGGGCCCGCGGCGCCGAGCACGAGGGCTGCGGCGAAGAAAATCCCGCCCCACCACTCGGCCGATCCGGGGGCGCCGCTGAGGCCGCGGAAGCCGGTGGAGCCGGTCCGGCGCCGGTGGATCCAGGAGCGCGCACCGAACGCCGCCACCAGGCCGGCCAGGAACAGGGTCAGTGCCGCAGCGGCGGCGGTCTCAGCGGTCATGGGTTTCCTCGGCTCGAGTCACAGTTCTGCGGCCGTCGGGTTCTCGGTCCTGTCACCGCTCGTGAGGGCTGCCACCATCAGGGTTATGGCCCCACCAGTGATGTAGACGTCAGCGAGGTTGAAGGTGGGGAACCAGCCGGTGTGGAGGTAGTCGGTCACGACGCCGTCGGAGGCACGGTCGATCAGGTTTGCCACCGCCCCTGCCAGGATGACGGCCAGTGGGAGCCACGTTGAGCGTGTCGCGGTGCGGGTGGCACGCCAGGCGAAAACGGCCACCGCGGTGATTGTGAGCCCAGTGGTGGCGAGCACGACACCGGCTGGCAGACGAGCGCCGAGACTGAAGGCCATTCCGGCGTTGAAACCGAGCCGAAGGGGACTGCGTCACCTATCCGTGCAGCAGTCCCTACCGGTAATTGACGTATGCCTGGCCACGGGATGCCCCTGGGGTGGCCGGCCGGCGGGGCCAGCGGTCAGGTGAGCTGGAGGGTGGTCAGGCAGGTGGCGCCGTCGTCGGTGGTGGCGAGGTCCGTGGCACCGGTCAGTCCGTCGTAGCTGACCTCGATGGTGCCCTGGACGTCGCGGGGGAGCCAGATTCCGACGAAGCCGTTGTCGAAGGTGGTCATCTGCTCCTCGAGGAGGACCTCGCCCTCGTCGTTGATGATCCGCACGCCGAGGTCCTGGTCGGTGAGCTCGCCCTGGCAGGTGGTGAGGCTGTGGTAGAAGCACTCGTGCGTCTGGTCGACGTAGGGTGCCACGGACAGGTAGAAGCGGTCCTCGGGCATGTCCACGGCCAGTTCCTGCTGGCCGTCGGAGAACACCAGCTTGTCGGGGCGGATGGAGGCCATGAAGTCGGTGGGCCGGTCGGCGCCCCCGAGCCGGTCGAGGTGATCGATGATCTCCGCGGTGTCCATGCCGGCCAGGCCGTGGGCGTCGAGGAACTCCGCTTGGGCACCGGTGGCAGCGGGCTCAGTATCGGTGTCGGTGTCCGCGGAGGAGCATCCGGCAAGGACGAGCACGAGCGCTCCGAGGACTGTGGCAAGTCGTTTCACGTTCTTCTCCTGTTTGGTTGTCCTCATACTGCGGGGACCGGATGAGGCTGGGGGTTCGCGCGGCAGTGCTGGTCGGCAGGCCAACGGCCCAGCGTAGAAGGCCGCTCTTGTCACGGTTTAGGCATTTCGTCCCGACCCATCATGAAGGTCGCCAGCAGGCACCCGCGTGCCACTACTGCGCGGCCGCGGGCGCGGCCCTCGTCGAGCTCAACGCTCGGTTCGACGTCCTGGTGTGGACCCTGGAGTGCGGCTCCGACGAGGGACACGGGCTGATCCTGCGGCACTGGCCATGGTGCCGCTGGTCCTGGTCGACGAGGAGTTCTTCAGCAGCGGACGCTTCCTTCGGCGCCGGCTGGAGAAGTTGCTGCCGCTGTGCGCGGCCGCGGCGTGAGAAAGATCTGAGCCGTGGGAAGTGAGCTCATTTCCGGGGGTGGACTTGGCAAGGCGGGCGAGCCGTTCTGCGTCTCGCCCGCCCGAGAAGGCATCGCCTGTGAGGCTGCAGTCCTCAGCCGATGGCGGCGAGGAGTTCGGTGCAGGCCTGCTCGCAGGCCCGGCAGGCCTCGGCGCAGATTCGGCAGTGCTCGTGGTGCTCGGCGTGGGCCGCGCACTCGTCACCGCAGGAGCGGCATGCCTGGACGCAGGCCTGGAGCATGGCGCGGGTGAGGTTGGCGTCGTAGCCGGTGTGGCGGGACAGGACACGGGCTGTGGTGTCGCAGATGTCGGCGCAGTCCCGATGGGCGGCATGGACCACGGCGGCATGGACATGGAGGGGATGAGCCAGGAGGAGGCCATGGCCGAGCTGGAGTCCCTGTCCGGCGCCGAGTTCGACCAGCGGTTCCTAGAGCTTATGATCGCCCACCACCGCGGCGCGGTGGACATGGCGCAGGCCGAACTCGACGGCGGGGAGAACCCGCAGGGGCTCGAGCTGGCCCAGAAGATCATCGACGACCAGCAGGCCGAGATCACCGAGATGGAGGAGCTCCTCCCACAGGGCCTGTGAAGTTGATCCATCCAGCGGGCGAGCTCAGGCGCGCCCGCTGGCCCATGTCGACCTCAAAACAGGACGGGACCCGCGACCGAGGGAACGATTGAGGACCCCAGCCCTGAATGAGAAGGAGAATGTTTCCCCATGGCAGAGCACGAACACTCGAACGAGGACCACGACAGCCACTCGCGCACCATGAGTATGAAGATGTACCTGCGGTTCGCCGCGATGCTCCTGACCGCGATGGTTGTCATGTACTGGGTGATGTTCGTCGGCTCGTGGGAGTGGGGCCACGTACGCTTCAGCCAGAGCCGCATCTTCATGGCGGTGACCATGGGCGGCGCGATGGGGCTGGTCATGCTCGCCTGGATGCTCAACATGTATAAGAACGCCAAGGCGAACGTCGTCGTCGTGGTGGTTAGCCTCGGGCTGCTGGCGGGCGGGACCGCGTTGGATCGCAGCCAGGCCACGGTGGACGACTCCGCCTTTATGCGCGCGATGATTCCCCACCACTCCCTGGCCATCACGCGGTCGGAGCGAGCTGGGATCGAGGACGTCCGAGTCTGTGAGCTTGCCGTGGAGATCAGCGAGGCTCAGCGGCGCGAGATCTTTGAGATGGACTGGCTCATCGAGGACATCTCGGAGAACGGGGTGGCCGCGACGCCAGAGGAAGCCGCAGAGCGCCCCGTGCCGGCCTTCGATGAGCCTGCAGAGCGTCAATGCGCCACGGACTGAGGTCATGTCCTAGACCGGCCCCTTGTCCACCTCCCGTCGACGGCGCCACCGTCAGCGCAGCAGGGCCACTCCGCCGGCGAAGAACGCGGCCAGGACGCTGCCGGTAGTGAGGAGCTCGCTTCCCACGCTCAGGCCCTTCTCACGCGGCGGCTGCGCTCAGCTGGAGAGGTTCCTCCAGCCGGCGACCGGTGCCGTTGGCGGCGCCAACGAATCGAGCGTCGCCTCGATGCTGGCTATACGCTGCGTGATTGCGAGGATGCCGTCCATGCCGTCCTTTCCGGTCCACCTACCTCATCGGCAGGAAGGTCGGCCATGCTGAGGCTCGAGGGCGCATCTCGCGGGTTCCCATCGGGGTTCTGTGCCGGGGCTACCGAGCCAGTTGACCGTCCAGCACCGTCCACAAGAGTGGTGCGGCCAGACCGAGGGCCAGGACGGCTGACGCTGTCGCGACCGCGGTGGCACCTGCCCATCGAGCCGGCGCCGCGGAACGGGCTTCACCCGGGCCGGTGTCTTGTGCGGGGCGGAACGCCGGTGCCAGCCAGCGCAGGTAGTAGAACAGGCTGGCCACGGTGTTGACGGCAGCAATGATCACCAGCCAGGCCAGGCCGCCGTCCCAGGCCGCGGTGAAGGTGGTGAGCTTGCCGGCGAAGACGGGCGTGGGTGGGGTGCCCACCAGGCTGAGCAGGGCCACCAGTAGTGCCCCGGCCACCCAGGGCCGGCTGGCCGCCAGGCCGCGGTAGGTGGAGAGGTTTGGTCGGCCAGGGGATGCGGCGATCACGGCGAAGCCGCTGAGGTTCGATACGGCGTACCCGGCGAGGTAGAGCAGCATCGAGGGCAGCGCGAGGTCGCTGCGTCCGGCCACGGCCACTGGGAGCAGGAGGTAGCCCGCCTGGCTGACGGTCGACCAACCCAGCAGTCGCCGGGGGTCGGTCTGGGTGAAGGCGGCGAGGTTGCCCAGGGTCATGGTCACCGCGGCGAGCAGGGCGATGAAGAGTCCGGCGTTGACGGAGTCCGGTGCGAGGTCTACCAGACGGTAGGCGGCCATCACGGCACCGATCTTGGGCACCGTGGTCAGGAAGGCGGCCACGGTGGTGCTGGACCCTTGAGCGGCATCCGGGATCCAGAAGTGCCCGGGCACCGCCCCCATCTTGAAGGTCAGGCCGCCGAGCACGGCGACCAGGCCCAGGGTCACCGCGGCCGCCGGGGCCTGGGGCAGCGCGGCGGCGAGCTCTCCATACCCGGTGGTGCCCGCGACACCGAAAAGGACGGTGGCCCCCAGCAGCAGCGCAATGCCCATGAGGGCGCCGATGAGGTAGGTCTTCAGTGCGCCCTCGGCGGCCAGGGCGGTGCGTTCCATGCCGACCAGGGCGTAGAGCGGGATGCTGGAGAGCAGGAACCCCACGGCCAGGACCAGCAGGTCGTTCGCCCCGGCGAGGACCGTACTGCCGAGCGCCGCGAGCAGCAGCAGCACGTGGGTCTCTGACTCTCGTGCCCGCCCAGTGATCTCGTCCTTGCCCAGCGTGATGACGGCGATCGTCGCGACCGTGATGATGACCCGCGCTGCGCTAGTGGGGCCGTCCGCGGCGAACGTCGCGGCGAACACCGCCTCCGCTGGCGTCGCCCAGGCCACTGCGGCGGCCAGGCTGGCGGCGGTGAGGATCAGCAGGGCGAGTAGCCGGGTCAGCCACAGCCGGTGCTGGGGCAGGAAGGACCCCACCAGCAGGGTGAGGACGGCCCCGGCGAAGAGGATCGCCTCGGGCAGCAGGTGGGTGGGGGACATGTTCATGCTCGCCATGGGCTACCGGGCCACGAGCTCGACGACGGCAGCGGCAGCAGGTTCGATCACTGTCAGCAACCAGTGCGGCAGGACCCCGATGATCAACGCCAAGGCGAGAAGTGAACCGATCGACGTCGTCTCGGTGGTGCGCAGGTCGGTGAACCCGGCCGAGGCGCCACGGGTGGTGCCGGTGAGCAGGCGCTGCAGAGCCCGCAGGAACAGTGCGGCGGTGAGGATGATGCCGGGCAGTGCCAGCGCGGTGATCGGGGTGGCGCCGATGCTGCCGGCGAAGATCTGGAACTCGGCGATGAAACCGCTGAAGCCCGGCAGACCCAGGGAGGCAAAGGCCCCCACGGCTAGCAGGGCGGCGAAGCGGGGAGCCGGGGCGGCCAGGCCACCGTAGGAACCCATGTCATAGGTGCGTGCGCGGTCGGCCAACACCCCTGCCAGGAGGAACAGCGCGCCGGTGATCAGGCCGTGGCTCACCATCTGGGTCATCGCACCGGTCACGGCAACTTCCCGGGCCTGGACCCCACCGCCCACCAGCCCGGCTGCGCCGAGGGCCACGATGATGTAGCCCATGTGGTTGACCGAGGTGTAGGCGACCATCCGTTTGAAGTCGGTCTGGGCCAGAGCCACCAGGGCGCCGTAAAGCACCGAGACGATGCCGATGGCGATGATGACCCAGGCCCAGGATCGCCACGCCTCGGGAAGCATCGGCATCGCGATGCGGACGAACCCGTAGGTTCCCATCTTCAGCAGCACTCCGGCGAGGACGGCCGACCCGGCCGCCGGGGCGTCGGTGTGGGCGGGTGGCAGCCAGGTGTGGAAAGGGAAGGTCGGGGTCTTGATCGCCAGGCCGATCACGATGGCGGCCAGGACGAGCCCGCCGGCCACAGGCTGGTCGTTCAGCGGGGCGGCGGCGGTGAGCTCGACCATGTCGAAGGTGTGCGGCTCGGCGGCGAGGAACAGGCCGATGAACCCGACGAGCAGGGCCAGGGACCCTAGGAAGGTGTAGAGGAAGAACTTCAGCGCCGAGCGGGCGGCGTCGCCGTGGCCCCACCCGGCGATGAGGAAGTACATCCCCACGATCGACAGGTCGAAGAAGAGAAAGAAAAGGATGAGGTCCTGGGCGGCGAACAGGCCGATCGCCGTGGTCTGCAGGAACAGGAAGAGCGCGGCCTGGGGGCGGGGACGGTCACCCTCACGCAACGCGTAGACGGCCACAGCCAGGAACAGCACCGCCGTCATCGCCACCAATGGCAGCGACAGGCCGTCGAGCCCCACGTGATAGCTGGCCCCGGCGTTGGGGATCCACGTCACCTGCTCCTCGAAGGCCAGCTCGCCGCGGGGCGCGGGGGCCACCCACATGCCGATCACCAGGGCCAGCTCGACCGCGGCCACCGTCACCCATGTCAAGCGTGCGGCCGCGTCCGGAACCCGGCGCGCCAGCGCCAGTACGACGGAGGCGAGGAGCGGAAAGAAGATGAGGACGCTGAGCATGGTCACCTCACGACGGCGAAGAGGACGGCCGCCGCAAGCAGGACGGCGGTGAGCTGGGCGTAGTACTGGTGGACCTGTCCCGACTGCGGAGCCTGCGCCCACCGGCCCAGACGGCGCGCGACGCCGGCCAGTGCCTCCACGGCCTTGTCCACGCTGCCACGGTCGGCCCTAGCGGCGGCGTGGGCGGCGAGCACGCCAGTCCGGGCGGTCGCCCCTACCCCGCGGTCGAGGACGTCATCATCGACCTGGGCTGCGAAGCGGGCCGCCCGGGCGGTGCCGCCCGCGGCGGAACGGACACCGCGGTCCAGGACGGCGTCGTCGAAGCGGGACAGTGCCTGAGCCAGCACCAGGGTCGGGCGCACGGCCACCGCGTTCGCTGCCCGTTCAAGACTTAGCCAACCACTCAGGGACGCGGGTTCGGGTACGCGCGGACGCGCGATGACCAGCGCCAGGACCCCGAGTGCGATGGCGGCGGAGAGCACCATCTCCCACACGTGTGGGCTGGCCGTGTCCTCACCCAGGGCCGCCCGCAGCATCGTGCCGACCGGGGGTAGGGCGAGCAGGCCGAGCACCGCCGCACCAACCGCCAGAACAACGATCGGGAACTTTTCCCAGCGGCTGACGTGCCCGGTGGGCTGCTGCTCAACACCGGCCCGTTGTGGCTTAGCGGCCCCCCGGCGCTCCGGGCGCCCCCACACCAGGGCCAGGGCCTTGCCCGCGTAGGCGGCCGACAGCGCAGCGCCGGCCAGGGAGAGGACGTACAGGGCGGGGGAGGAGCTGAGCGCGGCAGCGAGAACCGCGTCCTTGGTGGCCCACAACGACAGCGGTGCGACCCCGGCCAATGACAGTGCACCCACGGCGAACGCGATTCCCACCACCGGCCACCGGCGGCCGGCGCCCCGGAGCGCGACCAGCCGTTTGGTGCCCAGGGCACTCAGCCACGCCCCGGCCACCAGGAACAGCAGTGCTTTCGTGGAGGCGTGCGCCACCAGGTGGGCAGCACCCCCGGCCGTCGCACCGAGCCCCGCGCCCAGCACGACGAAACCCAGCTGGGCGGCGGTGGACGCGGCGAGCAACTGCTTGAGGTCCCGCTGGGCCAGCGCCACGATGCCCAGGACCGCTGCGGTCAAAGCACCAAGCCATGCGGTGGCCGTGGCAGCCCAGCCCGTGGCCTGTAGCAGCGGCTCCACTCGCAGCAGCACATACCCGCCCATCGCGACCATCGCCGCGGAGTGCAGGAGCGCGCTGACGGTGCTGGGCCCCTCCATCGCCCGGGACAGCCAGAAACTGAAGGGCAGCTGGGCCGCCTTGCCCGCCGCGGCCACAACCAGACCCACGGCGATCACGTCGCGCCACCCCGGCGCGGCCTGCGGAAGGTCGGCCAGCACCATCCCCGCCCCGCCCGCCAGCGCCGCCCCGGCGGCCAGGTACATCCCCAGGTCCGCGGTACGGGTCACCACGAACGCGGTCAGACCCGCGGAGACTTTCGACTCCTGACGCCAGGAGAACCCGATCAGGGCGTAGGAGGTGGCCCCCATGATCTCCCAGGCGAACAGCAGCGCCGGCAGTGTCGTCGCCGTCGTGGTGAGCAGGACCGCAGCCAGGAACAGCAACATCAGGCCGTGGAACCGGGCGGGGGCCTCGTTCCCCTCGCTCCCAGCGAAGACGAGCACGAGCAGGGCAACGACGCTCACGGCGACCGATACCAGGGCGGACAGGGCGTCCACGCCGAGGCCGAAACTTGCCCCGGCCATAAATGGCGCCGCGACTGAGGGACGGGTGGCGGCAAGGATGCCGGACAGAACTACCACGCCGGCGGCGACGGTCAGCGACACCGGCACGGCGGCCTTCTCCGCCCGGCGTCCGGCCAGGAGCAGACTTGTCCCGGCTACGGTGGGGGCGGCGATGAACAGCCACAGCAGGGCGCTCATCCGGATAGCTCCGTGGCCGAGTCGGTCATGTCGTCCTTGCGGGCACGGTTCACCAGCGTGGCGACGGCGAACCCCATAGCCATCTCCACGGTCATGGCGGCGATGACCACCAGCAGGAGGACCTGCCCGTCAGGAGTGGGCGACAGGTACCACCACAGCGCGGCACCGGCGAGGATGATCCCGTTGAGCATGAGCTCCAGGCCCATCATCACCATGACCACGACCTGCTGAGACAGTGCGCCGTAGAGCCCCACAGCGATGAGCGCGGCAGCCACGAGCAGGAAGATCTCCAGACTCATCGGCCCACCCCACCGCGGATCGGATCCTCCGGGGCCCGGCGGTCGAGGTCCGCGCCCAAGCGGTCATACCGCCCCCGCGGGTTGGCCAGCACGATCCCGGCAACGATCGTGGAGAACAGCACCGCGCTGATGGCCAGCATCACCAGCATGTGCGAACCCATGATCGCCTCGCCCAGTGCCACCGTCGGGTCGGCAGACGGTTCCCCGAGGCGCTCGGGCCAAGGAATCAGTACCGCGGCGGCGGCGAGCACGACGAACGTCAGGCCCGCCAACAGGAGAGAGCCGCGCTTGTTGTGCACCATCTCCATGGGCATCAGCGCCGGATTCATGCCCATGAACATGACCATGTAGATCGCCATGATGGCCATCTCCATGACCATCATCAGCACGATGACCACGCCGATGTAGTCCAGCTCCAAGGACAGGACCATCAAACCCACGGCCACGAAAGAGATGGCCAGCGCGTAGGTGGCCCGCGCCATCGAATCGACGATGAACACCGCAGCCCCGGCGGCGACCGCGACGGCCCCCAGCACCCAGACGACGACAGCCTCGACCATCTCAGTTCCCTCCCACCATGACGATCGACACGATCAGGACCTGTACCAAGGTGGCCGGCAGCAGAATCAACCAGCCGACCTCGGCGAAGCGTTCAGGCCGCACGGCCGGCAGCCGACCGCGCACGAGGACCAGCACGGCCAGCAGGGCCACGGTCTTGAGCAGCGACCACACCCACCCCGGCAGCACCGGTCCGGCCCCGCCCCCCAGGAACAGCGGCACGGCGAAGGCGGCGCCGGCCGCCAGCAACGCGTAGCGCCCGGCCAGCACCAGGAGCCGGTCGGGACCGGAGAGCTCGGCCAGCACCCCGCCGGCGATGTCGCCGCCGGCGGCCACCGAGAACGGTCCCCATACCGAGAAGGCGATCACGCCGAGGCAGAAGACGACGAAGGCCACCGGCATCCACACCACGTACCACAGGCCCTCCTGGGCGGCCGCGACATCACCCATACGTAGGCTGCCTGCCGCCACCGCCGGCGCGACCAGAGCGAACATCAGGGGCAGCTCATAAGACAGTGCCTGGGCGAGGAACCGGTAGCCCCCCACCAGGGAGTGAGCGCTGTTCGCGCCCCAGCCCAGCAGCCACACCAACGCCCAGACGAGCACGTCCATGGCGTTGAACCACACCAGCCCCACGGGAAGATCAGCGATCGTCCAGCGACCCAACGGCACCACCGCCACCATCAGCAGGGCCACCACCACGAGGCCGCCGCCGCCGATGCGCCAGAGCAGCGAGTCGGCGGCCACCGTGGTGCGCCGCCGTTGACGCAACAGCCGCGCGCTCTCCCACACCGGAGTACCCAGCCCGCCTCGGACACCGCCAGCGCGGCCGGCGGCAAGTCCGTCGACAGCAGCGCCGGCCAGCGCCAGAAGCAGGAGCAGCCCACCGGCCACCACCGCCCACAGCGGATGCACCTCCACCACCTGCTCACCCATGGGCCATCTCCGGGCGGGCCGCGATCGCGGTGTCGATACCAGAGCCCGCCACCACAAGCCGGACCGATGCCAGCTCCAGCCCGGTCACCAGGGCGCTCAGGGAGTCCAGCGAGGAGGCAGCGTGGACCGGATCAACCGGCAAAGCGTCCTCCACCGCGCCGCGCGCCTCAGACACCCATCTCTCCAACTGCTCGAGGATGTCGTGCCCGTCGGGGCCCTCATCCGAGAGTGAGGGAAGTCCGCGCAGCGACCACCGCAGCAGCACCGACCGGCGTACCCGGCGCTCGAGCCGGCGCAACGGTGCCGAACACTCTGGTAGCGACGCGCCATCGAGCAGAGCGTCCCGCACACCTCGTGCCTGCCCTGCAGCGCCTTCCCATCCAGCGACAGTGAGAAGCCGGGCAACGGCATCGCAGCGCGCCACAGCGATCCAGCGCCGCTGCTCGGGCTGGGAGGTGTCCTGCTGCGGCGTACCCGCTGGCTGGTCCTCCACGCCGAGAACTTCTGCTGCCTCTGCCTCCACGACCACGTCTCCTTGCACCGAGCAGTGCAGCACCAACCCGGCCGGCCAGTGCGGCATAACCGGACCGAGGGACACGTGCAAGACATCGAGGTCAAGACCATCCCGGTCGGGCCCTCCGCTCGCTAAAGGGATGCCGCCCGGCCCCGACATGTCATGCCCGCCGTGGCCTCCGTGTTCGTCGTGGCCCATGTCGGCGTGGTCGTTGGTGGCGGACTCGTCCTGGCTGCCGGGCTCGGGGTTGTGGCCTTGGTGCTCGCCGTGGCTCATGGCGCCGTGGTCGTGTTGGCCACCCCCCATGCCGGCGTCGTCACCGTCCTCCGAGGACTTGCTTTCAGCGCCATCTGGGCGCGTGAGGGCGTCATGGCGTTGGTGTTCGTCGTTCTTCAGTTCGGCCAGCGCCGTCTCCAGTGCCGCTGAAATGCCCTCGCTAGAACAGATGACGGTCCGCGCCCTAGGCCCGGGCAACTGCGCCCAGACACATTCAAGTATCTCGGCGAACTCACCGTCTGCATGCCCACACACCACCAGCATGTCGGCCTCGGCGGACGAGAGAGCGATTGGCCACGCTCGGTTCACGATCTCCTTTTCGGTGCGCATCCGGACCTCTGCCCAACCGGGTACCTCCACCAGTTGGACATGCACTCGCCGGGTAGCCCAGCTCGCCAATGACCGCCTCACGTCCATCGCAGAGCCCCCTCACGCCAGGCCCAGACCACACCAGCCATGAGGACGCCGAGGAAGGTGAACATCTCCACAACGGCCGAGGCGCCCATCTTCGCGACGACTACTGCCCACGGGTACATGAACAACATCTCCACGTCGAACGCGAGGAAAAGCAGTGTCATCGGGTACCAGCGGGCATGGAACCGGGACAGCGCGTGCTCTTGGGGGTCAAACCCCGAAAGGAAGGGTTTCACCGTGACCGGTTCGGGGTGCAAGGCCGTCGCCCGCCACAGCAGGTACGCCGCGCCCACACCAAGCAAGGCGAGCACGACCATGGCAAGGAGCCCGACATACGTCGACATAGTCACTGCTTTCTCTTGCTTACCCGCTCGGCACGCTATGGCCGATGCGCTGCCTCCGCACCCCCACGTCCAGCCAGAACGATGAAGGTCTGATGAATTCCGTAGAGCAGGCGTTGATCAACAAGGCCCACGTACAGCACAAGAAGGCGGCAGAGCAACCGCGGGCGGGGCGGGTCACCCGGATCAGCTTCAGGCCAGATGGGCTTCACGGAGCTTTCGAGGCAGAGTCCTACTCCGGGCAGCGTGGATGGCTCGATTGGGCGAGGCACCTGCCGCGTGCGCTCGGAGAAGACCGACGGGGCTGGTGCTCGTGATCTGCCTGGGCTTCATGGCCCTTGGCCTATGGGCCATCAGTGTCCTGTTCCCGGGCGACGCCACCGGCAGCCAGCCGCCGGACCGGCTCGCAGAGCGGACGGCGACCAAGGAGACCACCCGGTCAGGATGAGCGGCGCTCCACCCGGGTCCCGGTGTCCACGGGCAGCTCGACGGTGAACAGGGCACCGTGGCCGGGCCCGGTGCTGGTCGCGGTCACGGCACCGCCGTGGGCGTGGACGATGGCGTGGACGATGGCCAGCCCGATGCCCGACCCGCCGTGGGCGCGGTCCCGGGCGGCGTCGGCGCGGTAGAAGCGCTCGAAGAGGTGCGGCAGGTGCTCGGCGGC
>NZ_JAYDZY010000019.1:0-50678 GCF_035607575.1 Georgenia sp. H159
CGAGCAAGCCCACTACGCTGCAGTCAACCAAGAGCCGCAACCCGCATAGAAGCGGCAGAGAAGCCGTGACGGTTCATACTTCCACGACCGCAACGGCTGGCTCCTCACCGCCCACGGCCCCGACTGACCCTGACCCACCCTCCAGGGCACACCCCTGCCCACCGACAGGAGAACCGTCCACGACCAGCGCGGCCGGCGACGTGCCCGCGGGACGCCCACTGCATGGCCATTAGGATCGGGCGGTGACCTCCAACCCACGCCTCCGCCTGTTCACCTCCGAGTCGGTGACCGAGGGCCATCCCGACAAGGTGTGCGACCGCATCTCCGACTCCATCCTCGATGCGATCCTCCGGGAGGACCCGGACGCCCGCGTCGCCGTCGAGACGCTCGTGACGACCGGTCTGGTGACGGTCGTCGGTGAGGTCACCACCTCCGCGTACGTCGAGATCCCGCAGATCGTGCGCGCCGAGGTCAACGCCATCGGCTACACCTCGTCCTCGATCGGTTTCGACGGCCACTCCTGCGGGGTGCAGGTCTCGATCGGCCAGCAGTCGCCCGACATCGCCAGCGGCGTCGACAAGTCGTGGGAGAACCGTGCAGGGGAGGGGCGCGACCAGTTCGACGAGCAGGGCGCCGGGGACCAGGGCTTCATGGTCGGCTACGCCAGCGACGACACCCCGCAGCTCATGCCGCTGCCCATCTGGCTCGCCCACCGCCTCGCGGAACGCCTCGCCCGGGTACGCAAGGAGGGGATCGTCCCCGGCCTGCGCCCGGACGGCAAGACCCAGGTGACCATCGGCTACGACGGTGACCGGCCGGTCGCACTCGACTCTCTCGTCGTCTCAACGCAGCACGACGCGGACGTCACCGCGGAGTGGCTGCGGTCCGCCGTCGCAGCCGAGGTCGTCGCACCTGTGCTCGAGGAGCACGCGGCCGAGCTCGACACGGCCGGGCACACGCTCTACGTCAACCCGACCGGCCAGTTCGTCGTCGGGGGACCGATGGGCGACGCCGGCCTGACGGGACGCAAGATCATCGTCGACACCTACGGCGGCATGGCACGTCACGGCGGTGGGGCGTTCTCCGGCAAGGACCCATCGAAGGTCGACCGTTCGGCGTCCTACGCCACCCGATGGGTCGCCAAGAACGTCGTCGCTGCCGGCCTGGCCCGGCGCTGCGAGGTCCACGTCGCCTACGCGATCGGCAAGGCCCACCCCGTGGGGCTGTACGTCGAGACCTTCGGCACCGAGACGGTCCCCGTCGAGCGGATCAACGCCGCGATCGGTGAGGTCTTCGACCTGCGGCCCGCCGCTATCGTCGACGCCCTCGACCTGCTGCGCCCCATCTACCGGGACACCAGCGCGTACGGCCACTTCGGTCGCGAGCTGCCGAGCTTCACCTGGGAGCGGACCGACCGCGTCGAGGAGCTGCGCCGCGCCGTCGGCTGAGCGGAACCGGCAGGGCCTGTGGACGGCACCCGTGTGTCACCGGCGAGTGGTGGGATGGGAGCGGAGGTGAGACAGGTGCACCAGCCGACACTCCTCGACGGCACGTCCGGCGTGCGCACGGTCTCCGGGGCCGAGGCCGCCGGCGTCGAGCTGCCCGTCGCCCGGGTCGCGGTCGACGTCCCGCTGCCGCACCTCGACCGTCCCTTCGACTATCGCGTCACGCCCGAGCACGACGACGCCGCCCAGCCGGGCACCCGCGTGTCCGTCCGGTTCGCGGGCAAGGACCGCGCCGGCTACGTCCTCGAGCGGGCGGCCACCACCGACCACCACGGCACCCTCGCGCCGCTGCGTCGCGTCGTCTCCTCCGTCCCCGTGCTCAGCCCCGAGGTCGCCACTCTGTGCCGCGCCGTCGCCGACCGGTACGCGGGCACGCTGATGGACGTCGTCCGGCTCGCGGTCCCACCTCGCCACGCCACCACCGAGAAGGCCGTCCTCGACGCAGCGGCCGCCGACCGCACCGGGATGACCGCCGCACACCTCCCGGGCACAGCGTGGGACGACTACGTCGGCGGCCCCGCTTACGTCCGCCGGCTCGCGGCAGGGGAGTCGCCCCGAGCGGTGTGGTCGCCACTGCCCCAGCACGGCTCCGGTGCCCCGGACCGGTTCGCCGCCATCGCCGAGGCCTGCGCCGCAACTCTCGCCTCGGGGCGTGGAGTCCTCATCGTCGTCCCGGCCGCGCCCGACGTCGAGGAGATCGTCGACGTGCTCAAGGGCGAGCTGCCGGGGGAGCCGGTCGTCGCGCTGCAGGCCGACCACGGCCCCTCCCGGCGGTACCGCGCCTTCCTGCGAGCGCTGACGGGCCAGGCCCGCGTCGTCGTCGGGACCCGCGCAGCGGCATTCGCCCCCGTGAAGCGGCTCGGGCTGCTCGTGTGCTGGGACGACGGCGACGACCTCCTGGCCGAGCCACGCGCCCCCTACCCGCACACCCGCGAGGTGCTCACCCTGCGCTCGGCGCAGGAGCACGCGGCACTCCTGCTGGGCGGGTGGTCACGCAGCGTGGAGGCCGGACTCCTCGTCGCGACGGGCTGGGCCGCATCGGTCATGGCGTCCCGTGACACGGTCCGGGCCCGCACGCCGCGTGTGGAAGCGCCAGGGGAGCTCGACCTCGCGCGTGAGGGACCGGCGGCCGCAGCGCGCATCCCGACGCCCGCGTGGCGCCTGGTCAACACCGCTCTGGAGAACGGGCCGGTGCTGGTCCAGGTGCCGCGGGCCGGCTACCTGCCCGTCGTCGCCTGCCAGACGTGCCGGGAGCCCGCCCGGTGCCGCGAGTGCCACGGGCCCATCCAGCTCTCCGGGCGCAGCAGCGTGCCGTCCTGCCGCTGGTGCGGACGCCCCGACCGAACCTGGGCCTGTCCCACCTGCGGCGGCAGCACCCTGCGGGCCGCCCGCGTCGGCTCGGCGCGTACCGCCGAGGAGCTCGGACGCGCCTTCCCGAAGGTCCCGGTGGTGCTGTCGGGGGCGCGAGCCGACCACGGCGTCGTGCGCGAGGTGGACGACCGGCCCCGCGTCGTCGTCGCCACGCCCGGTGCCGAGCCGATCGCTCGCGGCGGCTACCAGGGTGCGCTCCTCCTCGACGCGGCCGCCGTGTCCGGCCGGCAGGAGCTCGCCGCCCCCGCCGAGGCGCTGCGTCGCTGGATGGCCGCCGCCGCATTGGTGCGCCCCGCATCCGCCGGGGGCAGGGTCATGCTCCTCGGGAACCCGGCCCCCATCCCGGCGCAGGCCTTCGTCAGGTGGGACCCCGCGGGGTTCGCCGAGCGTGAGCTGGCCGAGCGTCAGGAGCTGCAGCTACCTCCCGCGACCCGGATGGCGGCGATCCGCGGGACCTCCCGGGCCGTGGCAGGCCTGTTGCGGCACCTCGAACGCCCGGACGGTGCCGAGGTCCTCGGCCCCGTCCCGTGGTCGGAGGAGGAGGTCCAGGCGCTCGTCCGCGCGGATCTTGCGCAGGGCAGCCGGCTCACCCGTGCGCTGGCCCAGGCCGCCGCGGTGCGCAGCGCCCACAAGGAGCCCGACTCCATCCGCATCCAGGTCGACCCCACCGAGCTCTGAGCACCGCCCGCCCCCATGTGTCGCCGACAGCGGAGTTGTGTCGAGCACGACCGCCCGGGACGGTGAGCCCCCCGGTCGCCGAGAGCGGAGTTGTGTCGAGCACAGCGGCCTCCGCCGGCGCACCCCTTCCCACAAAGCGCAGGATTGTCCGCAATCCCTCGCGGTCGGAATGCAGCGCACGCCGGCTCCGCGGTGTCCCGTCAGAGCATCCCGGTCGCCGCCATGATCGCGAGCGCACTCCCGGTGACCAGCACCCAGAGCATGCCACCGAAGGCGAGCGGGCGGAGCCCGGCGGCGCGGAGGGCGGGCAGGTCGGTCGACAGGCCGATCGCGGTGAGCGCGACCGTGATGAGGAACGTCGCCGCTGTCGCCAGCGGCCCGTGCCACGAGTCGGGGACGGCTCCGAGACTGTTCGCCGTCGCCAGGATCAGGAAGCCGACGAGGAACCACGGCACCAGCCGGAGGACCGACGGGCGGGAGCGCACCGCGCCGGCTTCCCCCGCAGACCTCCTGTCCCGGCGTGCCACGAGCACCGCCAGTCCGACGACGATGGGGATGATGAGCAGCGTGCGGACGAGCTTGACGACGACGGCGTAGTCGGCCGCCACCGGGCCGTACGTCGTCGCCGCGGCCACGACCGAGGAGGTGTCGTTGACCGCTGTCCCGGCGAACAGACCGAAGGCCTCCTCGCTCATGCCGAGGAGCTGACCGAGCGGCGGGAACAGGAGAACTGCGGCGATGTTGAACGCGAACACGGTCGACAGCGCGTAGGCGACGTTCGTGCTGGACGCGCGCAGGACCGGGGTGACGGCCGCGATCGCCGAGGCTCCGCAGATGGCCGTCCCGGTGCCGATGAGCGCCCGGAGCTCGCCGTCGATCCCGAGCAGGCGTCCGAGCACCGCCGCGCCGGCGAGGCAGACGACGACGGTGCCGAGCATTACCGGGAGGGAGTCCAGACCGACCTCGGCGACCTGGGCCAGGGACAGCCGCGCTCCCAGGAGCACGACGGCGATCTGCAGCACGAGCTTGCTCGCCACCCTGAGACCGGGGCCGAGGGCGGTGCGCGTCCGCGGGCGGCGTCGTAGGAACGCGCCCACGAGGACACCGAGGACGACGCCGCTCACCGGCCCCCCGACCATCGGCAGCGCCGTCCCGACCGCAGTCGCGACCAGGGCCAGCGCGACCGCCGCCGCCAGGCCCGGCAGCCGCGCCCGCCAGGTGGCGACGGCAGCGGAGGTGCGGGCGGGCGTGTCGGCTGCTGAGGCGGGCATGGTGCCATGATCCGCCGTCGCGGCCCGAGCGGGCGAATCGCCGTCGGGCACCGGCAGGCGGGTCCGGCCGGCGGATCGTCTAGGGTCGAGCCGTCCCCTCCGAAAGGCATCGAGCGTGCAGTCAGCGAGCCCGGCCGACCGGCCGACGATCACCACCGTCGTCTTCGACCTGGGGAAGGTCCTCGTCAGATGGGACCCCTACGACGCCTTTGCCGGCCGGTGGACCCGCGAGGAGTTCGATGCCTTCGCCGCGGAGATCGACTTCCCCACCTTCAACCACGAGCAGGACGCCGGCCGCACCAACGCCGACGCCCGAGCAGCGCTCATGGCCACCCACCCGCACCGCGTGCCTGACTTCGACCACTACATCGCCAACTTCGCCGGGTCGCTCGGCGGCCCCGTGCTCGGCACCACCGAGATCGTCGACGAGCTCCTTGACGCCGGCATCCGCGTGCTGGGCCTGACGAACTGGTCGGCCGAGACCTTCCACGAGGCCGCTCGCTCGGCGCCGGTCATCGACCGGCTCGAGGACGTGCTCGTCTCCGGTGAGGTCGGGCTCGCGAAGCCCGACCCGGCCATCTACCGGCTCCTCATCGAGCGCTTCGGGCTCGACCCCGCCCGCACCGTCTTCACCGACGACTCGCCTGCCAACATCGAGACCGCCTCGAATGCCGGCCTCGTCGCCCTCCACTTCACCGACGCCGCCCGACTGCGCCGGGACCTCAGCGAGGTGGGCCTGCCCGTCGCGGTGAGCTGACCGCTCGCCACCCGGACAGGTCCCTCCCGCCGCGCGACCTAGACTTCACGATCATGCGCCTCCTCTTCGCCGGCACCCCCGAGGTCGCCCTGCCCTCCCTCCGCGCCCTCGTGGAGTCCTCGCACGAGGTCGTCGCCGTCCTCACCCGCCCGGACGCCCGCCGCGGCCGCGGACGCACACTTCACCCCAGCCCGGTGGCGGCGTGGGCGGCGGAGCAGGGGCTCCAGGTGCTCACCCCACGGACCCTGCGCGATCCCGAGGTGCAGGACCAGATCCGGGCGCTGAAGGTGGACGCTGCTCCCGTCGTCGCGTACGGCGCCCTCATCCCGCCCGCCCTGCTCGACGTCCCCGCGCACGGGTGGGTCAACCTCCACTTCTCGCTGCTGCCGGCGTGGCGGGGCGCCGCCCCCGTGCAGCACGCCCTCATCGCCGGCGACGATGTCACAGGTGCCACGACGTTCCGCATCGAGGAGGGCCTGGACACCGGCCCGGTGCTCGGCACGCTCACCGAGTCGGTCCGACCCGGGGACACGGCCGGCGACCTCCTCGCGCGGCTCGCGGAGTCCGGCGCGCCGCTGCTGCTCGCCACCCTCGACGCGCTCGAGGCCGGCACGGCGGTGGCCGTCCCACAACCTCCCGACGGCGTGAGCCAGGCGCCGCGGCTCGAGGTCGCCGACGCCCGGGTGGACTGGGCGGCGCCGGCCGCCGCCGTGGACCGCCTCGTCCGGGGTACCACCCCGGCCCCCGGTCCGTGGACGACGGCGCCGGACGGCTCCCGGCTCAAGCTCGGCCCGGTCCGGGTCCGCACCGACATCACCGACCTGGCGCCGGGCGCGCTGCGACCGGGGAAGCAGGACGTGCTCGTCGGGACAGGTCAGGGTGCGGTCGCGCTGGGACGGGTCGCGCCCGCGGGACGCTCGTGGATGCCCGCAGCCGACTGGGCGCGCGGCGCGCGCCTGAACGAGGACGCACGCCTCGGCGTGGATGCCCGATGAGCGGGCACGAACCGGCGGACCGGGACCACCGGGGGAGAGGTCCGCGGGGGCAGCGGCGCGACGGCGCGCCCCGGGACGGTGACCGACCGGGGAACGGTGACCGACCGGGGAACGGTGACCGACCGGGGAACGGCGACCGACCGGGGAGCGGCGGGCCGCGGCGGGCTGCCGGGGCACCCAGCGACCGGGGACGGCCGGGGAACCGCAACGCCCACCGCCCGGGCGGCGCGCGCCGCTCCGGAGGCCGCGGCGGCGCGGAGGGCCCGGACGCCGCGCGGACCGCGGCCGCCGACACGCTCGAGGCGGTCGCCACGAGCGACGCGTACGCGAACCTTGTGCTGCCCAAGGTGCTCCGCGAGCGAGGACTCACCGGTCGCGACGCCGCCTTCGCCACCGAGCTCGTCTACGGCACCCTGCGGCTGCGTGGCCGCTACGACGCGATCCTCGCGCGGTGCACCAAGGACCGTCCCCTCGAGCAGATCGACCCACCGGTGCTCGACCTCCTGCGCCTGGGCGCTCACCAGCTCCTCGGGATGCGCGTCCCGCCGCACGCCGCCGTCTCCCAGACGGTGGCCCTCGTGCGTGCCCGCGTCGGCCAGGGCCCCTCGGGCTTCGTCAACGCCGTCCTGCGCGCCGTCGGCCGCCAGGACCTCGACGCCTGGCTGGCGCAGCTCGCGTCCGAGACCGACGACGACGGCGCGCGGCTGGCCGTCGTCGAGTCCCACCCCGCGTGGGTGGTGCGGGCCATGCGGTCCTCGCTGCGGTCCCACGGTCGCCCGGCCGACGAGCTCGCCGAGCTGCTCCGTGCCGACAACGCCCCGCCCTCGGTGACCCTCGTGGCCCGACCCGGCCTCATCTCTCCCGACGAGCTCGTCGAGCAGGTCGGCGGCACGCTCGGCCAGGACGCCACCCCGGGCCGGTGGGCACCGACCGCGCTGCGTCTTCCGGCCGGCGACCCCGCCGCCCTGCCGGCCGTCCGTGAGTCGCGGGCCGGCGTTCAGGACGAGGGCAGCCAGCTCGTCGCGCTGGCCCTCGCGGCCGCCCCGGTGACGTCCGCCGACGACGGTCCACCGCAGGAGCGCCGGTGGCTGGACATGTGCGCGGGACCCGGCGGCAAGTCCGCCCTGCTCGGGGCGGTCGCCGCGCAGCGGGGCGTCCACCTCGTCGCCAACGAGGTCGCCCCCCACCGCGCGCGGCTGGTCCGGCAGTCCGCCGCCGGTCTCCCGCGGGACAGCATCGAGGTCCGGACGGGTGACGGACGCGACGTCGGTGCCGAGGAACCGGGTCTCTACGACAGGGTGCTCGTCGACGCCCCGTGCACCGGCCTCGGCGCCCTGCGCCGGCGACCGGAGGCCCGGTGGCGACGCAGGCCCGAGGACCTGCCCGTGCTCACCACCCTGCAGCGCGAGCTCCTCGAGTCTGCCCTCCAGGCGGTCCGTCCCGGCGGCGTCGTCGCCTACGTCACCTGCTCGCCCCACCTGGCCGAGACGAGCGCCGTCGTCGCCGACGTGCTGCGCGGTCGGGACGACCTCACCCGCCTGGACGCGCGCGCCGCGCTGACCGAGGCGGCGGGCACGGACGTCCCCGCCCTCGGCGAGGGGCCGGACGTCCAGCTGTGGCCCCACCTCCACGGCACCGACGCGATGTTCCTCTCCCTCATCCGCCGCGACCGGTAGCGGGCGGCCACCGGACTCGCGGGCGGGCGACGGCACCCGTGCCGGGTAGGCTCGGGCTCGTGGCCGTACGCATCACTCCCAGCATCCTCAACGCCGACTTCGCCGACCTCACGGGCGAGCTGGCCCGGATCTCTGGCGCGGACCTTGTCCACGTGGACGTCATGGACAACCACTTCGTCCCCAACCTCACGGTCGGCCTGCCCGTCGTCGAGCGCATCGTCGCCGCGAGCCCGGTGCCGGTCGACGCGCACCTCATGATCGAGGACGCCGACCGGTGGGCGACCGGCTACGCCGAGGCCGGCTGCGCCTCGGTCACCTTCCACGCCGAGGCGTCGGTGGCCCCGATCCGCCTGGCCCGGGAGATCCGCTCCGCCGGCGCCCGAGCGGCCATCGCGGTGCGCCCGACGACGGACATCACGCCCTACCTCGAGTACCTCGAGGAGCTCGACATGCTGCTGGTCATGACGGTCGAGCCCGGCTTCGGCGGCCAGCGCTTCCTCGAGGCGACCACGCAGAAGATCGCCGCCGCGCGCCGGGCCATCGACGCCACCGGCCGAGACGTCTGGCTCCAGGTCGACGGGGGGATCTCCCGCGAGACCATCGCCGTCGCCGCCCGCGCCGGTGCCGACACGTTCGTCGCCGGCTCGGCCGTGTACGGGGCCGAGGACCCGGGTGCCGAGGTCAGCGCCCTCCGCGAGCTCGCCCAGGCCGCTCGCTGACCGGCGCGCACGGACCGGCGCTGCGCGGCGAGCGGCGCGCCGGCCGGGCCCATCCCGGGAATACCTGCGCGTGTGGCAGACTTGAGCCTGCAAGAACGTGCTCCGGGGTCGGTGAGATTCCGAACCGGCGGTGACAGTCCGCGACCCGCCTTCCGAGGCGGTTGACCTGGTGGAACTCCGGGACCGACGGTGAAAGTCCGGATGGGAGGATGCACGGGCGTGCACCGAACGTCGGTGCGCGCCGCGGACGCACACGCGTCCGGCGACCCCGGTCCACGCCGCAGCGGACCGGAGGGACGACCATGGAGGCAGCACGGCGCACGCCGTCGCTCGCGCGCACCCTGGCAGCCCACCGTCGGACCCGCCGCCTTGTCCTGCTCACGCCGGTCGTGCTCGGCGTCGCGGTCCTGCTCGCGTGGGAGGCGGTGAGCCGTGCCGGTCTGGTCTCCGCCTTCTTCCTGCCCGCACCGTCCGCCGTCGCGGCCCGCCTCTGGTCCGACCTGAGCACCGGACTCCTCGGCTACACCTGGGTCACCTGGGTGGAGGCGGTGCTCGGCAGCGTCCTGGGGACGTCGGTCGCCTTCCCGCTCGGCTACCTCATCGCCCGCAACCGTTGGGCCGCCGCGGGCCTGCAGCCGTACGTCGCGGCGTCGCAGGCGCTGCCCGCGGTCGCCCTGGCGCCACTGCTCGTCATCTGGGTCGGCTACGGGCTGCTGCCCATCGTGCTCCTGTGCGCGCTGCTCGTCTTCTTCCCGATCCTGCTCGCCACCATCCTCGGGCTGCGCACCCTCGACCCGGAGGTGGTCGACGCCGCCCGCCTCGACGGTGCCGACGGGTGGACGATGCTGCGCCACATCGAGGTCCCCATGGCCCTGCCGACCCTGCTCACCGGGCTGCGCAACGGCTTCACCCTCTCGGTGACCGGTGCCGTCGTCGGGGAGTTCGTCATGGGCGGCCGCGGGCTCGGGATGGTCCTGTCGGTCCAGTCCAACTCCGCCGACACCACCGGCCTGTTCGCCACCCTCGCCGTCCTGTCCGTCCTCGCCGTGGCGATGTACGCCGCCCTGCGCGTCGTCGAGCGGCTCGCGGTGACCGAGGGCCCCACCGTCCGACCCAGGTTCGCCGTCCGGCGTGCCACCCGCAGCATCACGAGCAGTACCCGATGAGTCCCACCCGCAGCACCACGAGGAGTACCCGATGAGTTCCACCCGCCGCGCCGCAACCGCCGTCGTCCTGGCCACCTCCGCCGTCGTCCTCGCGTCGTGCGGTGATGCCGGTGTCCAGCCCGCCGAGGAGATGGACGCCGCCGCCACCGAGCGCGTCATCGGCCTCACCTACACGCCGGACGTCCAGTTCGCGCCCTTCTACGTCGCCGAGGCCAAGGGCTACTACGAGGACGCGGGGGTCGACGTCACGCTGCGCCACCACGGCGCCTCGGAGTCGCTCTTCGGGGCGCTCGAGGCGGGGGAGGAGGACCTCGTCGTCGCCGGCGGCGACGAGATGCTCCAGGCCCGCTCCGCCGACGTGCCCGTCGTCAACGTCGCCACCCTCTACGAGGAGTACCCCGTCGTGCTCATCGTGCCCGCCGACTCCGACATCACCTCACCTGCCGACCTCCCCGGCCACACCGTCGGCATCCCCGGCCCGTTCGGGGAGACGTACTTCGGGCTGCTCGCCCTCCTCGACGGCGCCGGGCTCACGGAGGAGGACGTCGACGTCGAGCACATCGGCTTCACCCAGCAGGCGGCGCTGTCCGCCGGGCACGTCGACGCCGTCATGGGCTATGCCAACAACGACGCCGTCCAGTTCGCGCAGGCCGGGCTGGACGTGCGGACCATCCCGCTCGAGGGCGCACCCCTCGTCGGCATCGGCATCGGCGCGCACGCGGACCTCCTCGCCGACGACGACGGCGCTACCTCCGCCGTCGTCGCCGCGACCCTTCGCGGGGTCCGGGACGTCATCGAGGACCCCGCGGGCGCCGTCGAGATCGCGGCCGAGCACGTCCCCGGCCTCACCGACCCCGCGGCACACGAGGCGGCGCTGGCCACCGTCGAGGCCACCGTCCCGCTCTACGGCTCGGCCGACGGTGCGAGCGACCTCGCACGGTGGGAGGAGATGGCCGCGTTCATGGCGGACCAGGGCCTGCTCGAGGGCACGGTCGAGGTGGGCTCCGCTGTCACCAACGACCACCTCGGCGCCGGCTGACCGCCCGCCACGCCGGGGAGCCCGCCGCCGGCGTGGACGTGGACGCGTCGGCGGGCACGGAGCCCGGGGGCCTATCCTGAGGAACGTGAAGACCTTCGACGACCTCTTCGCCGAGCTGCGGCACAAGGCAGACACCCGACCCGAGGGCTCCGGGACGGTCGCCCAGCTGGACGCCGGGGTCCATGCGATCGGCAAGAAGATCGTCGAGGAGGCCGCCGAGGTGTGGATGGCCGCCGAGTACGAGGGCGAGGACGCCACCGCGCTGGAGATCTCCCAGCTGCTGTACCACGTCCAGGTCCTCATGCTCGCTCGGGGCGTCAGCCTCGAGGACGTCTACCGCAAGCTCTGACCAGACCGACCCGGAGAACCCGTGCTGCGCATCGCCGTCCCGAACAAGGGCTCGCTGTCCGAGCCCGCCACCCAGATGCTCGCCGAGGCCGGCTACCGCCGCCGCCGCGATCGTGAGCTCGTCCTGCCCGACCCGGACAACGACGTCGAGTTCTTCTTCCTCCGGCCCCGCGACATCGCCGTCTACGTCGGGCACGGCACCGTCGACGTCGGCATCACCGGCCGTGACCTGCTCCTCGACTCCGGGACGTCGGCGGTCGAGCACCGCGCGCTCGGCTTCGCCCGCTCGACGTTCCGCTTCGCCGCCCCGGAGGGCACGGTGAGCTCGGTCCAGGACCTCGCCGGGAAGCGGGTCGCGACGAGCTACGACGTCCTCGTGGGTGACTACCTCGCCGAGCGCGGCATCGAGGCGAGCGTCGTCCACCTCGACGGCGCGGTCGAGTCCTCCGTCCAGCTCGGCATCGCCGACGCCGTCGCCGACGTCGTCGAGACGGGCTCCACGCTGCGCGCCGCGGGGCTGGAGGTCTTCGGCGAGCCCATCCTCCAGTCCGAGGCCGTGCTCATCCGTCCCGCGAGCCGGCCCGAGGACGACGCCGTCGCGGTCCTCGACCGCCGGATCCAGGGCGTCCTCGTCGCCCGTCAGTACGTCCTCATGGACTACGACGTCCCCGTCGAGCACGTCGACAGAGCTGTGGCGGTGACGCCCGGTCTCGAGTCCCCGACCGTGTCCCCGCTGCACGACGGCAACTGGCGTGCGGTCCGGGCGATGGTGCGGCGGGAGGACACCCACCGGACGATGGACGAGCTGTACTCCGTCGGGGCGCGCGCGATCATCGTCACGTCCATCCACGCGTCGCGGCTGTGAGCATCCCGGCCGAGCTGCTGCGGCCGTTCCGTCCCCGGGCGGCACGGTGGGTGGCCTCGGTCCTGTTCGTGCTCAGCGTGCTCGCGCTGCCGGCGCTGCTGCTCGTCATGGCGGTCAACCGGCTCGAGATGCCCTGGACGGACGTCGTCGGCTTCACCGTCACGGCCGCCGCTCTCGCGTGGCTGTGCTTCCGGCAGGCGGCCGTGCGTGCCGTCCCGGACGACACCGGCATCACCGTGCGGAACTTCATCCGGGTCCGCCGGCTCGACTGGGCACAGGTCGTCTCCGTGCGCTTCGGCCCGAACAGCCCCTGGGCGCAGCTCGACCTCTCCGACGGGACCACGCTGGCGGTCATGGCCGTGCAGTCCGCCGACGGCGACCACGGCCGCCGCGAGGCCGGCCGCCTCGCGGCACTGGTCCAGCTCCACGAGCCCGGCCAGCCGGGCTGAGCGGGTCGGACGTCCCGCGCCGGCGCGGAGGCTGCCGGTCAGGCTCGCACGGGTCGGAAGGTTCCCCCGACCGGTCAGGTCTGCAACGGGGCGGGAGCTCCCCCCGACCGGTCAGGCCTCCAGCGCGAGCCGGGCGGCGTGCACCCCCGCCGCGGCGGAGGCGATGAACGCGGCCGGGTCCTCATCGAGGCCGCGACCCATCGTCGACAGCCGGACCGGGGACGCGGCGAGGGCCTCGGTGAGCCCGTGGGCCGGGACCTCGACGAGCCGGTGGCGGCCCACCGGCTCGCACAGCGCCGCCGCCTGCTCCCGGACGCGCTCCCAGCCCGCGCCGCCCAGGTCGGGCACGACGACGTCGGCCGGCCGGAGGGCGACCCGCCCGTAGGCGGTCGTGCTGTGGTGCGACACGCCCCGGTGCCGCTCGCGTGGGTCCGCCTCCGACACCCGCAGGGCAGCCACCGGCCGGCCGCCGAGCACCGCCGCGGCGTTGACGACCTCGCCTGCCGCGACACCCGAGAAGCCCCACCTCGTGCCCGTGCCGAGGTTGCCCGGGCCCTGCGTGACGACGACGACGTCGGCCTCGACCACCGTCCGGGCAGCGAGCAGGGCGGTGTGTACGCCGACGGCCTCGAGGTCACCGCCGTAGGCCTGCCCGGCGGTGACGGTCGCCGCGAGCCAGCCCGCCTCGCGCAGCGTCGCCACCGAGCGGGAGAACGCCAGCGGCAGCGCCCCGCCGTCGGTCATCACGTACGCGACCCGCGGCGCGGGGCGTCCCAGACGCTCGGCGCCGGCGCGCACGCCCGCGAGCACGGCCGGCAGCGCCGAGTGGAGGTCCGCCACGACGACGGCCAGCCCGGCGACGTCGTCGGCGTCGCGCAACCGGTCGTGCCAGGGCGACTCCTGCTCGTCGACCCCGAGCACCATCGGCTGAAGTGGCGTGTACCGGGCCTTGACGACGTGCCCCGGCCCGGGAGCCGGGTCGGCGGGCAGCCGGTCGGGGAGGGCGACCACCATCGCGTAGCCACCGGTGCCCAGCCCGCGCACGAGCGCGGAGACGGTCAGGGTCACCCGGTCGCCCTCCCGCGGCTCCCCGACGACGTCGGTGTAGGCCAGCGCGCGGACGGCGGTCAGCCCACCGGCCGGGCGGTCCAGCTCGACCTCGAGCTCGACGGCGCCGGCCCACGAGCCGCGCACCGCCCTCACCACACCGTCGCGCCAGGAGATCACCCAGCGCACGCTACCGCGCGTCACCCGGGCGGGCGCAGTCCGGCGGGCCTCCGGCCGCTCCGTGCCGACCGGGCCGACGGTCACCGGCGGGTGCCCACTGGGGTCGCCGTCGGGACCGTGCGTCCGAGCGGGTCCGGCGGGTCGCCGCGACCCGGCAGGAGGGCCCGGGACCTCCCGCCGGCGACGCCGCCGCAGGTCGGCGGGTCCCGCGTTCCGCCTGGTCAGCGGTTACCGTGTGACCCGTGGCTACGCGTGTCGACCCGGCCGAGCGACTGCTCGACCTCCTCATCGCGCTCAGGCACGCGCAGGGGCGGCTCACCAGGTCCGACGTCCGCGCGTCGGTCAACGGGTACCGCGACGCCGCGAACGACGTGGCCTTCGAGCGGATGTTCGAGCGCGACAAGGACCTCCTGCGGCAGCTCGGCGTCCCCATCATCACCGAGGTGGACCCCGTCCACGAGGACGCCGTCGGCTACCGCCTCGACACGGCCGGCTACTCCCTGCCCGAGGTCACGTTCACGGCCGCCGAGATCGGCGTGCTGTCGCTGGCCGCGACCGTGTGGCAGGACGCCCACCTGCACGGCTCGGCCCACCGCGGGCTGACGAAGCTGCGGGCGGTCGCTGCCGGCGCGGAGCCGGACGCGCACCTCGGTGTCGCGTTGCGCCTGCAGCCTGCGGAGACGGCGCTGGGGCCGCTGCTCGACGCGATCGGTGCCCGTCAGGCGGTCACCTTCACCTACCGGACGGGCTCGACGGGCCGGGAGGCCACGCGCCACGTCCAGCCCTGGCGGCTGCTGTCCCGCGACCGCGGCTGGTACCTCATCGGGCACGACGTCGACCGCGACGCCCCGCGTGTCTTCCGGCTCTCCCGCGTGGTCGGCACCGTCCGGACCACCGGCCCGACCGGTGCCTTCGAGGTGCCCGAGCACGACGCCCAGAGCCTGCTCGCGGTGGGCGCGGGGGTTGGCGTCCAGGCCGTCCTCGCGGTCCTCCCCGAGCGGGGTGCGGCGCTCCGGGCCCGGGCGGTCGAGCGACGCGGGGAGCGCGACGGGCGTGACGTCATCGTCGTGGAGACCGACGACGACGCCTCCCTCGCCGCCGAGATCGCCTCCTACGGGGCCGCGGTCCTCGTCATCGACCCACCCGAGCTGCGTGAGTCGGTGCTGCAGCGGCTGCGGGCCGTCGCCTCGCTGGGGGAGGTTCCCCGTGGCTGAGACGACAGGCGAGCGCCTCACCCGGCTGCTCGCGCTCATCGCCTACCTGGGCGACCACCCCGGGGTGCCCGTCGCGGACGTCGCCGCGCACTTCGCCGTCAGCCCCGAGCAGGTCATCGCGGACGTCAACCTGCTGTGGGTCACCGGCACGCCCGGCTACCTGCCGGACGACCTCATCGACTTCGCCGCCGACGAGTACGACCGCCAGGTCCTCACCCTCACCAACCCGCGGGGCATGGACCGGCCGCTGCGGCTGGGCGTCCACGAGGCCCTCGCCCTCCTCGTCGCGCTGCGGCCGCTGGAGTCGCTGAGCGCCGACGGCGGCATCGACGACGACGTGCTGCGCAGCGCGACGGCCAAGCTCACCGCGGCCGCGGGGGAGGCCGCTCGGGCCGCGGAGGCGGTCGACGTCCACGTGAGCGACGCGAGTGCCGCCCTCGCCCCGGCACGGCAGGCGATGGCCGAGGGCCGGCAGCTCCACCTGCGCTACGTGTCGGCGGCCGACGTCGTCACCGAGCGGGACGTCGACCCGCTGGAGCTCGTCTGGGACGGCAGCGCCTGGTACCTGCGGGCGTGGTGCCACCGCGTCGACGGGCTGCGTCACTTCCGCCTCGACCGGGTGCTGGCGGCTGCGGTGCTCGGGACACCGGCCGTGCACCCGCCCGAGGCAACCGGCCGCACGACGGAACCGGAGCTCGCCGAGGACGACCTCCTCGCCGAGCTCGAGCTCGCACCGCGCGCCCGGTGGCTGGCCGAACGGGTACCGGTGGTCGGCCACGAGGACCTGCCCGACGGCGGCATGCGGGTGCGCCTGCGGGTGGCCGACCCGGCGTGGCTGACCAACGTCGTCCTCGGGCTGGGGCCGGATGTCCGCGCCGTCGCCCCGCCGGAGCTCGCCGCCGCGGTCGCCACGCGAGCCGCCGACGCCCTGGCGGCCTACGAGGACCTATCCTCGGGCTCATGACCTGGTGGCTCTGGCTCGTCCTCGTGATCGCGGCGCTCGCCCTGCTCGCGCTCCTCGGCCTGCGCCTGTGGCGCAAGGGTAAGGTGCTGCTCGCCGAGCTGGAGGCACTGTCCGTGCTGGGGGAGCGGCTGTCAGCCGTGACGGGCAGCGAGCCACCGCCGCCGATCGTCCCCGCCTACCTCGCTGCGCCCGGCGTCATCGCCGAGGCCCGGCACCGGCGGGCGGAGAACCTGCGCGAGCGGCGCCACCGTCGTCACGTGCGCGCCGCGGCGGCCTTCGCCCGCTGGCGGCGGCTCGGCCTGACCTCGGCCCCCCGCGCGTAGACTCAAGGTTCCCGACCCGAAGGCACGTCATGCGACCCCCATCACTGTGGCAGATCCTCATCATCGTCCTCATCATCGTCATCATCTTCGGCGCCAGGCGGCTGCCGGACGTGGCGAGCAGCATCGGCAAGTCGCTGAAGATCTTCAAGAAGGAGGTCACCGAGCTGCGGGAGGACGACGGCACCGCAGCCCGTGGCGACGACGGGCAGCAGACCTACGGCACCAGCCAGCAGCAGCCCCACGGCACGAACCAGCCCGGAGGCACCCCGCCGCCCGGTGGTAGCACGCCACCACCGTCGGCTCCGGCGCCCGGCCCGAGTGGTGGCACCGGCACCGACCAGCGATAGCCGGTCGGCGTGGCACTGAGGAAGGGGCGAGCCCGCAACCCCGAGGGCCGGATGCGGCTGGTCGAGCACCTGCGGGAGCTGCGTCGTCGGGTGCTGCTCGCCCTGGCCGGGGTCGCGGTCATGACCGTCCCGGGCTGGTTCCTCTACACGCCCGTCTTCGACGCGCTCCAGGCGCCGGTGCTGGCCGTCGACGACGCCGCGCTCACGGCCGCCCTCATCTTCACCACACCGGCCGCCGCCTTCGACATGCGCGTCCGCGTCGCGCTGTGGGTGGCGACCTTCATCGCCAGCCCGTGGTGGCTGTACCAGGTCTGGGCCTACATCGCCCCGGGCCTCACCCGCACCGAGAAGCGGCGCAGCCTGCTCTTCGTCGTGGCCGGGGTCCCGCTCTTCCTGGCCGGCGCCGTGCTCGCCTGGCTGGTGCTCCCCAACGCGATCCGGGTGCTCATCCAGTTCACGCCCGAGGGCGCCCTGAACTACATGCCGGCCACCGACTACGTCCGCTTCGTCATGCGGGTGATCCTCGCGTTCGCGATCGCCTTCCTGCTCCCGCTGCTCATGGTGCTCGTCAACGCGCTCGGGCTGGTGTCCGCACGGACGCTGCTGGCCGGGTGGCGCTGGGCCGTGCTGCTCATCTTCATCTTCGCGGGGATCGCCAGCCCGACCCCCGACCCGTGGACGATGATCGCTCTGGCCCTGCCGATGTGCGCGCTCTACTTCGGTGCCGTGGGGATCGCCGCACTCCACGACCGCAGGGTCGACCGGCGGCTGGCCGCCCGGGACGCCGAGCTCCTCGGGCCGGAGGCGTGAGCGACCGCGTCGGGGTCGTCTGCAACCCGACGGCGGGCCACGGCCGGGCGGCACGGGCGCGGGCCGACGTGCTCGCCGGCATCACGGCGACCGGCCGGGAGGCGCTCGACCTCACCGGCCGCGACTTCGCCGAGGGGCTCGCCCGCGCCCGTGCCGCCCTCGCCGACGGACTGGACGCCGTCGTCGTCGTCGGGGGCGACGGCATGGTCCACCTCGGTGCGAACGTCGTCGTCGGCACGGGGGTGCCGCTGGGCGTCGTGGCCGTCGGCTCGGGCAACGACATCGCCACCGCCCTCGGCCTGCCGGTCCACGACGTCGCGGCGTCGGTGAGCGTCCTCCAGGACACCCTCGGGACGGGCGGCCGGCTCATCGACGCGGTCGCGGTGAGCTCACCGGGGGAGGCGGCGAGCCGCTGGTACGTGAGCTCGCTGTGCGCCGGCCTCGACGCCGCCGTCGCCGACCACGCCGCCAGGCTGCGCTGGCCCCGGGACGGCGGTCGCTACGTCCGGGCCATCTTCGCCGAGCTGTCCGCGTTCCGCCCCTACGGGTTCCGGATCACCGCGGACGGCGAGACCTGGGAGCAGGACGCCACGCTCGTCACCGTCTCCAACACCCCGCTCTTCGGGGGCGGGATGAGGGTGGCGCCCGACGCCGTGCCCGACGACGGCCTGCTCGAGCTCGTCACCGCCAGGGGCCTGCCGCGGCACGCCGTCGTGCGCCTGTTCCCGCTGCTGTTCTCCGGGCGCCACGTCCACCATCCCGCCGTCCAGGTCCGGCGCGTCCGCAGCGTGCGGATCGAGCCGTGCACCCCGCTGGGAGCGAACCCTCCGGTGGCGATCGTCGACGGCGAACGCCTCGCGGCGCTCCCGCTCCAGTGCGACGTCCACCCGCGCGCGCTGCGGGTCCTGGCGCCTACAGTCGAGGCGTGAGCCCACGACGCAAGCGCCGTACCGAGCCCGCTCCGGAGTCCCTGGTGGCCGAGCCCAGTCCCGCCGAGCGCTACGCGGCCGCGCGCCGTCGGGCCCGTGCCGAGCGCACCGAGCTCGCCACCTTCGCCGCCGGCCTCGGCTTCCAGCTCGACGACTTCCAGCGCGACGCGTGCGAGCAGCTCGAGGAGGGCCGCAGCGTGCTCGTGGCGGCACCGACGGGCGCCGGGAAGACGGTGGTCGGCGAGTTCGCCGTCCACCTCGGGCTGCGCACGGGCCGCAAGACCTTCTACACGACGCCGATCAAGGCGCTGAGCAACCAGAAGTACACCGACCTCGTCGCGGCGCACGGCGCGGACAGGGTGGGCCTGCTCACCGGGGACACGACGATCAACGGCGAGGCCCAGGTCGTCGTCATGACGACCGAGGTGCTCCGCAACATGCTCTACGCGGGGTCGGCCACCCTCGGCGACCTCGGCTACGTCGTCATGGACGAGGTCCACTACCTTGCCGACCGCTTCCGGGGACCGGTGTGGGAGGAGGTCATCCTCCACCTCGCCGAGGACGTCCGGCTCGTCTCGCTGTCCGCCACCGTGTCCAACGCCGAGGAGTTCGGTGACTGGCTCTCCATGGTGCGCGGGGACACCGCCGTCATCGTGTCCGAGCACCGCCCGGTCCCGCTCTGGCAGCACGTCATGGTCCGCAACCGGGTGCTCGACCTCTACAGCGCCCGGGTCGACCCGACGGACCCGGGACCGAACCCGCCCATCAACCCCGACCTGCTCGAGGCCGTCCGGCGTGCCCGCCACACCGGTTCCGCGCCCGCACGGCGCGGCCGCGAGCCGCGGGGACGGCGCCGGCCGCCGATGCGGTTCGGCCAGGTCCGCCCGCCCGCGCGACCGGTGGTCGTCGAGCGGCTCGACGAGGAGGGCCTGCTCCCGGCCATCGTCTTCATCTTCTCCCGGGCGGGCTGCGAGGCCGCCGTGGAGCAGACGGTGCGCTCGGGCATCCGGCTGACCACCTCGACCGAGGCACGCGCGATCGCCCAGATCGTCGAGGAGCGCTGCTCGGCCCTCCCTCCGGAGGACCTCGCGGTCGTCGGCTACCACGCGTGGTCCCAGGCCCTGCAGCGGGGCGTCGCCGCCCACCACGCGGGGCTGCTGCCCGTCTTCAAGGAGACCGTCGAGGTGCTCTTCGCCGCCGGGCTGGTCAAGGTCGTCTACGCGACCGAGACCCTGGCGCTGGGCATCAACATGCCGGCGCGCTCGGTGGTGCTCGAGCAGCTCGACAAGTGGAACGGCACCACCCACGCCCCGCTGACCCCGGGGGAGTACACCCAGCTGACGGGACGTGCGGGGCGGCGCGGCATCGACGTCGAGGGCCACGCCATCGTCCTGTACCGCGACGACGTCGACCCGGGCGCCCTCGCGGGCCTGGCGTCCCGCCGCACCTACCCGCTGCGCTCGAGCTTCCACCCGACGTACAACATGGCCGTCAACCTCCTCGGCGCGGTCGCCTACCCGCAGGCGCGGGAGATCCTCGAGACGTCCTTCGCGCAGTTCCAGGCCGACCGGGGTGTCGTCGGGCTCGCGCGGCAGGCCCGCCGCAACGAGGAGGCCCTCGCCGGCTACGCCGAGGCGATGACCTGCCACCTCGGGGACTTCCGCGAGTACGCGCGGATCCGGCGGCGCATCGGCGAGCTGGAGAAGGACCACTCCCGCGAGCGGTCGGTCGCGGCCCGGCGTGCCGCCCACGCCTCGCTCGCCTCCGTCCGGCGCGGCGACGTCCTGGAGTACCGCCGGGGACGGCGCACGCTGTGGGCCCTGGTGCTCGACGTGGACGCCGACCGCCTGGACTCCCCGATCGTGCGCGTCCTCACGCCCGAGCCACGCGTCCGCACGCTCACCACCGCCGAGCTGCCGCGGGGCGCCACCTCGATCGCCACCGTGCCGATCCCCAAGCACGCCAACCTGCGTGACGCCGGGCAGCGGCGCGACCTCGCCGCTCGCCTGCGCAGCGCGGTCCAGACGGCCGCGCCGCCGGTGGCGGACGACGGGCGTGCCCGGGCCCGCACCGGGACGGAGGACGAGATCGACGAGCTGCGCCGCGCACTGCGCGCCCACCCGTGCCACGGGTGCAGCGACCGCGAGGAGCACGCCCGCTGGGCCAACCGGTGGGCGACCCTCGACGACGAGCACCAGCGCCTGCTGCAGCGCATCGAGAACCGCACCTCGTCCATCGCCCGCGACTTCGACAAGGTCTGCGCCCTGCTCACCGAGCTCGGCTACCTCGAGGAGGCGGCCCACGGGCCGGTGGACCACCACGTGCCGGTCGGCCCGGACGGCATCGCCCTGGGTGTGGACGCTACCGAGCCCACCGACGGTGCGGTCCCCTCGCCGGCGCCCGTCGGCGAGGAGCCGCTGCCCGACCCCGGGACGACCGACCTCGCCGTCACGGACAACGGCCGCTGGCTCGCGCGGCTCTACGCCGAGAAGGACCTCGTCCTGGCGGAGTGCCTGCGGCGCGGCCTGTGGCGGGGGCTCGACGCCGCCCAGCTCGCCGCCGTCGTCTCCACCGTCGTCTACTCCGCGCGGACCGACGCGGCCAGCTCTCCGCGGGCCGCCGGGGGAGGCGCCCTGGGCGAGGCCGTCCGCGCGACCGTCCGGGTCTCCGACGAGGTCACCGAGCGCGAGTCGCACTACGGCGTCCAGCTCACCGAGCCCGTCGACGCCGGCATCGTCCCCGCCGTGCACCAGTGGGCGCGCGGCGCGGCCCTCGACTCGGTCCTCGAGGGCACCGAGCTGGGGGCGGGCGACTTCGTGCGCTGGTGCAAGCAGGTGCTCGACGTGCTGGACCAGCTGGCGACGGCAGCGCCCGACCCGGAGGGCCGCCGGACGGCGCGGCGCGCGATCGACCTCGTGCGTCGCGGTGTGGTCGCCTGGTCCAGCGTGTGAGACAACTCACGCCTCGTTTCCGTACTTCCACCACGCCGGTGACGACACGCCACGGCGACACGCCGAGAGGGCGCCGGAGCGGAATGTTCGCGCCACCACTGCTGACCTGCATCCATGCCTCTGACCTGCGACGTCAGGGGCTTGATGCCGTCGCGCCGGGCCGTTAGGTTCGGGTCCCATACCGCCGGCGCGCACCCACCTCCACAGCGGGTCGGGAAACGCCGCGGCGGACAGTGGCCAGACCCGCGTGTTCAGTAGATAACGCAGCTGCCCCGCAGCTGCGGTCCGAAGGACACGCGGGTCGGTCACGTTCGGGGCCGGGAGTGCCCGGCCGGGCACCTATCCTTGTCGGGTGCCCCCGCGTCGCCCCTCTGTCGCCATGCTCCTGTGCATCCTCGGCGCTCTGACCACCGAAGCGGCGTTCCCGGGACGCTCGTGGTGGCCGCTGGCCCCCGTCGGCATCGCGCTGCTGCTCCTCGCGCTGGGCGGCGCGACCGTCCCGCGGGCACTGGCGTACGGGTGGCTGTGGGGTGCGGTCTTCTTCCTCATCCACCTGTGGTGGGCCGAGGAGGCCGCCGGGGCGGCGCCGTGGGTGCTCCTCGGCATCGCGGAGGCCGGGTTCGTCGCGGTGTTCGCCGCGGCGTGGGTGCTGGTCCGGCGCTGGGGGCCGGTCGAGCGCCACCCCGCACTGGCCGTCGTCGCCGTCGCGAGCCTGTGGGTGGCCACCGAGACCGCGCGCGGCCTCGTGCCCTTCGGCGGCATGCCGTGGGGCAAGCTCGCCTTCTCCCAGACCACCGGGCCGCTGCTGCGGCTGGCGTCGCTCGGCAGTGAGACCCTCGTCAGCGGTGTCGTGGTCGCCGTCGGCGCGCTCGTCGCCCTGGCCTTCGCGCACCTGCGGCACGCCCGTGTCGGGCGGGCGAGCGGCGCCGTCGTCGTCGCTGCCGGGCTCGTCGGCGTCGGCCTGGTCGTTCCCGTCGACACGCGCGCCGAGTCCGGCACGCTGCGGGTCGGTGCCGTGCAGGGCAACGTCCCGGGGCCGGGCCTGGACGCCTTCGCCGTCCGCCGCGACGTGCTCGAGCGACACGTGACCGGGACGGAGGCACTCCTCGAGGAGGTCGAGCCGGGGGAGCTCGACGTGGTGCTCTGGCCCGAGAACTCCACCGACATCGATCCCCGCGTCGACGCGGAGGCTGGGCAGCTGGTGGAGCGGGCCGCGACCGCCGTCGGTGCTCCCATCCTCGTCGGAGGTCAGCGGTACACCGACAACCACCGGTACAACGAGGCCATCCTCTGGGCGCCCGGTGAGGGACAGGTCGACGTCTACGCCAAGCAGCGGCCCGCACCGTTCGCCGAGTACATCCCGCTGCGGGAGGTCGCACGCATGGTGACCGACGCCGTCGACCTCGTGTCGATCGACATGCTGCCCGGTGAGGAGGTCGGCGTCGTCGAGCTCGACAGTGCCCGGCTCGGCCGGGTCGTCGACCTCGCGGTCGGGATCTGCTTCGAGGTCGCCTACGCCGACCTCATCCGCGACTCCGTCCTCGCCGGGGGTGAGCTGCTCGTCATCCCGACGAACAACGCCTCGTTCGGGTACACCCAGGAGTCCTCCCAGCAGCTGGCGATGTCGGTCTTCCGGGCTGTCGAGCACGGGCGCTCGACGGTGCAGATCTCCACCGTCGGCATCTCCGGCATCGTCGCCCCCAACGGTGTCGTCACCCAGTCCTCCGGACTGTTCACCGCGGACCGCTTCGTCGCCAGCCTGCCCCTGCGCACCTCCCTGACGGTGGCGGACCGGCTCGGCGTCTGGCCGACCGTGACCGTGGCGGCCTTCGCCGTCGTCCTGGTCGTCGCGGGAACGGGTGCCACCATCGCCCGGCGCGGACGGAGGGCCCGGTGAGGACGCTCGTCATCATCCCGACGTTCGACGAGCGGGAGTCGCTGCCGTCGGCCCTGGAACGCACCCGGCGGGCCGTGCCCGACGCCGACATCCTCGTGGCCGACGACAACAGCCCCGACGGCACGGGCGCCGTCGCCGACGCAGCAGCCGCCAGGGACGAGCGGATCCACGTCCTCCACCGGCCGGGCAAGCAGGGGCTCGGGCGGGCGTACGTCGCGGGTTTCCAGTGGGCACTCCAGCGGGGCTACGACCTCGTCGTCGAGATGGACGCCGACGGCTCGCACCAGCCCGAGCAGCTGCCCGCCCTCCTGGCACGGGTGCGGCGCCCCGATGCTCCGGCCCTGGTCATCGGCTCCCGCTGGGTGCCCGGGGGAGAGGTGGTCAACTGGCCGCGTCACCGCGAGCTGCTCTCCCGCGGCGCGAACACCTACGTGCGGCTGGCGCTCGGCCTGCCGGTCCGGGACGCGACGGCAGGCTTCCGGGTCTTCCGCGCCCCCACGCTCGCGGCGCTGCCGCTCGAGGAGATCGAGTCCCAGGGCTACTGCTTCCAGGTCGACATGACGTGGCGGGTGCACCGCGCCGGCGGCCGGGTCGCCGAGGTGCCGATCAGCTTCGTCGAGCGCACCGAGGGCGTGTCGAAGATGAGCCGGTCGATCATCACCGAGGCGCTCGTCCGGACGACCTCGTGGGGCCTGGCGCACCGTGGCAGGCAGCTCGCGGGGCTGGTCCGCCGCGTCCTGCCGCCGCGACGCTGAACCGTCCGCTGCGGGTCCCTGCCACGGCGCCGGGCTCGCACGCGGACTCCGACCGCGCGTGGAACCGGGCCGGCGAGCGTCCCGGCACGCGAGACGGCCCGCAGGCGGTGCCTGCGGGCCGTCTCGGTGGATCTGTCAGGCGCTGCGCCTGCGGAGCTGGCCGCTGCGGAGCAGCTCCAGCCGCTCGGCGAGCAGCTCCTCGAGCTCGGGGATGGTGCGGCGCTCGAGCAGCATGTCCCAGTGGGTGCGGGGCTTCTTCACCGGCTTCGTGGGCTCGGGGCGGCTGGCGTCGCGCAGCAGCGCCTCCTCACCGCACCGGCACTCCCACAGTGCGGGCATCTCCGCGTCCGCCGCGAAGGGCAGGACGATGGTGTGTCCGTTGGGGCACTCGTAGTGGGCCTCGGTGCGGTCGGCGTACTGGACTCCGACCTCGCTCTCCAGGCTCTTCGCGCCGATCCCGACTCCACGCAGTGATCGATCTGCCATGACGCGTCTCCTCTCGGGCGCGCTGCGGCGCGCCGGTGTGCAAGCTTCTACTGGTCCCAACGACCGATCGTGCCGAGTTGTTCCACGGTCGCGGTGAACGTCCTGTGAAGGTCCAGCAGCCCGTCCCGCCGATAGGGTGCCGGTGTGACTGAGATGACTTATCGCCAGCTGGGCCCCAGCGGTCTGGTCGTGTCCGCCGTCGGCCTCGGGTGCAACAGCTTCGGGGCGACCTTACCGCCGGAGGACGTCCCGCGCGTGGTGGGGGAGGCGATTGAGGCAGGTATCACCCTGTTCGACACCGCCGACACCTACGGGGGCGAGCCGGGTCAGGGCGAGGAGCTGCTGGGGGCGGCACTGGCCGGGCGGCGCGACGACGTCGTCGTCGCCACGAAGTTCGGCATGGACACCGGTGGCCTCAACGGCGAGGACTACGGGGTGCGTGGCTCGCGCAGGTACATCCGCCGCGCCGTCGAGGGCTCCCTGCGGCGCCTGCGTACCGACCGCATCGACCTGTACCAGCTCCACCGCCTCGACCCCGTCACGCCCCTCGAGGAGACCCTCGGTGCGCTCGACGAGCTCGTCCGGGAGGGCAAGGTGCTGTACGTCGGGTGCTCGCACGTGACCGGCTGGCAGCTCGTCGACGCGGACTGGACGGCGCGCAGCGAGGGCCTCACCCCGTTCATCTCGGTGCAGAACGAGTACTCGCTGCTGGCGCGTGGCATCGAGGCGGAGGTCGTCCCTGCTGCGGCTCACGTCGGTGCCGGCATCCTGCCGTACTGGCCGCTCGCCTCGGGGCTGCTCACCGGCAAGTACCGCCGTGGGGAGCCGGCTCCCGCCGGCAGCCGCCTCGAGCACAAGCCGGAACGGCTCGAGGCCGCGGACTTCGACCGGATCGAGGCCCTCCGGGCCGTGGCCGAGCAGGCGGGGGTGTCGCTGCTCACCCTCGCGATGGGCGGACTCGCCGCCCAGCCGGGCGTGGCGAGCGTCATCGCGGGCGCCCGGACGCCGGAGCAGGTGCGCGCGAACGTGGCCGCCGGGCTGTGGGAGCCCGGCCCCGAGACGTTGGTCGCGATCGACGAGGCGTCGCCCAGCCCTGCCGGCTGAGCGCTTCCGTCGCCACCCACGGTGTGCTCACCCGGCGGTGCCGTGCTCGATGACGGCCCGTCGGCGCGAGGGTGCGCGCCGCCGTCCCGGATGACGTCGCAGGCCGGGCTCGCCCGCGTCCCGCGCCGCGCCGTCAGCGACGTCCACGGTCGACGTGTCCCGCTGAGTGCAGCAACCGCGAACGGTGCGCTCCGACCGCGACGACGCCGCGCACGGTGAGCCCGCACTCCTCGGCGGCGTCGAGCACCGCGCGCGTCCAGGCGACCTCGCGGGGAGCGTGGTCCCCGCCGTCGGGGTCGGCGATCGCGACGACGAGGGAGCACCCCGGGCTCGCGGCCGTGAGGCCTCCGGCGGCCTTCCGGACGATGTGACGTGCCCCGGCCGGCGGCGGCCGCTGGGGCATGTCGAGCAGCTCGGCAGCGGCCTTGGTGGTCCAGCCGGACGCGTCGACGGCGAGCAGCCAGATGGTGAAGAAGTACTCGCTGCTGAACGCGCGGCAGAACTCCGTGGCACAGGTGACGACGTCCTCGTCGTCGAGCACGAGCATCGGGCTGGCGGGCCAGGAGGAGTCCTCGCCGTCGAGCGGGCCGTAGCGGGCCTCGCCGTCGAGGACCGGGCGCCCCCACCGGTCCGTCGTCGTGGAGCGAACGGTGTCGTCGGTTGTCATGGGCACACCGTCACAGGACCGCTCCGCTGGTGCGGGGCCCGGCGTCGGCTGCTGTGGACCGTGGCGCGGTGGCCGACCCCTGTGCGGCAGCGCCGGCGCTGCTGCACGGCGACGGGCTCGCGGAGCCCGGTCCACAGGCGGTCCGCCGTCGCCGCAGCGCGTGGGCGGGGACCGGCATGCTCGGGCACGGAGAGGAGCGGCCATGGAGGACGAGCGCATCGGGCACAACGTCGTCCGTCTCATCGGGCGGGTGAGCGGTGAGGTTGTCGCGCGGGAGCTGCCCAGCGGGGACCACCTGGCGACCTTCCGGCTCGTCGTGCCCCGACAGGACCCGGCGCCCGGACGGCCACGGGTGGACACCATCGACGTCGCCTGCTGGAGCGGGCGCACGCGACGTGTGGCGGGGCGTCTGGAGGAGGGCGTCGTCGTCGCGGTCGAGGGGGCGCTGCGCCGACGGTTCTTCGTCGCCGGCGCCGGTCGTGCCTCCCGGTACGAGGTGGAGGCCCAGCGTCTGCGTCGCGTCCCGGGCTAGCGACACGGGCGGTGACCGGCGGCGTCGCGGCGGAGAAGCGGGAGCGCGAGGCCGTGGCCCGCGCACGCGCGCGAGCGAGACGCGCGGCCGACTGAGGTCGCCGGGACGTGCCGTGAGCAGTGGCGGGCAGCCGACTCGGCACCCTAGGCAATGTCGGAGGGGCGTGGCACCATCACGCCATGACCGGCACACCCGTCCCGGAGCAGCGACTGCGCGACCTCGCGCTGCTGCGTCGCGTACGTGACCGGATCGACCGGGAGTACGCGCAGCCGCTCGACGTCGAGGCCCTCGCGCGCGGCGTGCACATGTCCGCCGGGCACCTGAGCCGGCAGTTCCGCCGCGCGTACGGTGAGTCGCCGTACTCCTACCTCATGACGCGCCGCGTCGAGCGGGCGATGACCCTGCTGCGCCGGGGGGAGCTGAGCGTCACCGAGGTGTGCTTCACTGTCGGCTTCTCCTCCCTGGGCACCTTCAGCACCCGCTTCACCGAGCTGGTCGGCATGCCGCCCAGCGTCTACCGGCGCCGCGCCGCCGACGCGACCGCAGGCATCCCGCCCTGCGTCGTCAAGCGCGTGACCAGACCGGTCAGGAATCAAGAAGCCCGCGGCGCCGCGGCGCAACTAGCGTGACGGCCATGGACATCACCATTCACTCCAGCTTCCTTCCCACCACCGACCCGGAGGCGTCCCTCGCGTTCTACCGCGACGCCCTGGGCTTCGAGGTCCGCCAGGACGTCGGCCAGGGCACCATGCGCTGGATCACCGTCGGCCCGCCCGACCAGCCCGGCACCTCGATCGTGCTCTACCCCCCGACCGCCGACCCGAGCATCACCGAGGACGAGCAGCGCACCATCGCCGAGATGATGGCCAAGGGCACCTTCGCCAGCATCATGCTGGCCACCGCCGACGTCGACGCCGCCTTCGAGCGCGTCCAGGGGGCCGCCGACGTCGAGGTCATGCAGGAGCCCACCGACCAGGACTGGGGCAGGCGTGACTGCGCCTTCCGTGACCCGGCGGGCAACACCGTCCGCCTTCAGCAGGTTCCCTGACCCGAGACGGAGACACGACACGCATGGCCACGACGACAGACTCCGCGGTGACGGCCGGACGGGCAGCGGACACCCACGACGTCATCCGGGTCCAGGGGGCCCGGGAGAACAACCTCAAGGGCATCGACGTCGACATCCCCAAACGCCGGCTCACGGTGTTCACGGGCGTGTCCGGCTCGGGGAAGAGCTCACTGGTCTTCGACACGATCGCCGCCGAGTCGCGGCGGCTGATCAACGAGACCTACAGCACCTTCCTCCAGACCTTCATGCCCACGCAGGCACGCCCCGACGTCGACGTCCTCGAGGGCCTGACCACGGCGATCATCGTCGACCAGGAGCGCCTGGGTGCCAACCCGCGGTCCACGGTCGGGACCGTCACCGACGCCAACGCCTTCCTGCGGATGCTCTTCAGCCGGCTGGGGGAGCCACACGTCGGGTCGCCCAACGCGTTCTCCTTCAACGTGCCCTCCGTGACGTCGTCGGGCGCGATCTCGGTCGGCGGGAAGAAGGCCGTCAAGGCGACCTTCAACCAGCTCGGGGGCATGTGTCCGCGGTGCGAAGGTCGGGGCGCGGTGACCGACATCGACCTCTCCCAGCTCTACGACGACTCCAAGTCCCTCGCCGAGGGCGCCATCACCGTCCCGGGCTACGCGCCGGACGGGTGGTACGTCAAGCTGTTCAGCGAGTCGGGGTTCCTCAAGCCGGACAAGCCGATCCGTGACTACACCAAGCGCGAGCTACACGACTTCCTCTACAAGGAGCCCACCAAGGTCCCGGTCGGCGGCGCGAACATGACCTACGAGGGCCTGGTCCCGAAGATCAAGAAGTCGATGCTCGCCAAGGACCGGGACGCGATGCAGCCGCACATCCGGGCCTTCGTCGACCGTGCCGTCGTCTACCAGACCTGCCCCGACTGCGAGGGGACGCGGCTGGCGGAGCACGCCCGGCGGTCGACGGTCCGGGGGATCAGCATCGCCGACGCCTGCGCGATGCAGATCAGTGACCTCGCGGCGTGGGTCCGCGACCTGGACGAGCCCTCCCTGGCCCCGCTGCTGTCCAACCTGCGCCACCTGCTCGACTCCTTCGTCGGGATCGGGCTCGGCTACCTGTCCCTGGACCGACCCTCCGGCACTCTGTCCGGCGGCGAGGCGCAGCGCACCAAGATGATCCGCCACCTCGGGTCCTCGCTCACCGACGTCACCTACGTCTTCGACGAGCCCACCATCGGCCTGCACCCGCACGACATCGAGCGGATGAACGCCCTGCTGCTCCAGCTGCGCGACAAGGGCAACACGGTGCTCGTCGTCGAGCACAAGCCCGAGACGATCGCGATCGCCGACCACGTCGTCGACCTCGGGCCCGGAGCGGGCACGGCCGGCGGAGAGCTCGTCTACGAGGGGTCGCTCGACGGGCTGCGGGGGAGCGAGACGCTCACCGGCCGGCACCTCGACCCCCGGGTCGCACTGAAGGAGGCCGTCCGGGAGCCGACCGGCGCCCTGGAGATTCGCGGGGCACGGCAGAACAACCTCGTCGGTGTCGACGTCGACGTCCCCACCGGGGTCCTCACCGTGGTCACCGGCGTCGCCGGCTCCGGCAAGAGCTCCCTCATCCACGGCAACCTCGGAACGCGCGAGGGCGTCGTCGTCGTCGACCAGGGGCAGATCAAGGGCTCCCGGCGGTCCAACCCCGCCACGTACACGGGGCTGCTCGAGCCCATCCGCAAGGCCTTCGCCAAGGCCAACGACGTCAAGCCCGCGCTGTTCAGCCCGAACTCCGAGGGCGCGTGCCCGGTGTGCAACGGTGCCGGCGTCATCTTCACCGAGCTCGGCTTCATGGACACCGTGACGACGATGTGCGAGGAGTGCGAGGGGCGCCGCTTCCAGTCCGCGGTGCTCGACTACACGCTCGGCGGACGCAACATCGCCGAGGTGCTGGAGATGTCGGTCGCCCAGGCCGAGGAGTTCTTCGGGCAGGGCCAGGCGCGCACACCCGCCGCGCACAAGATCCTCGACCGGCTCTCCGACGTGGGCCTCGGCTACATCACCCTCGGCCAGCCGCTGACCACACTGTCCGGGGGCGAGCGCCAGCGGCTGAAGCTCGCGGTCCACATGGGGGAGAAGGGCGGGGTCTACGTCCTCGACGAACCGACGACGGGCCTTCACCTCGCCGACGTCCGGCAGCTCCTGGGGCTGCTCGACCGCCTCGTCGACGCCGGCAAGACCGTCATCGTCATCGAGCACCACCAGGCGGTCATGGCCCACGCCGACTGGGTCATCGACCTCGGTCCCGGCGCCGGGCACGACGGCGGACGTGTGGTCTTCGAGGGGCCACCGGCCGAGCTGGTGGCGAGCCGCTCCACGCTGACCGGGGAGCACCTGGCCGCGTACGTCGGGGCGTGAGCTCCTGCTCAACTGACGGCGGGAGGCAAGGGGGCGGGCGACGTCCTCCGCTGAGTGACGAGCTCTGCGGTGGACGTCCCTCGGCCTCGTGCTCGCCGCCGGCGCCGTCGGCGCGCTGAGCGCCGCGGCGGTCGTGGATCGCCTCGGGTCACGAGCCGGTGGCGCGTCGGTAGGAGTCGACGGCGGTCGGTCCGGTGCGCCGCCAGCGGGACGAGGTGGTCGGCTCCGTCCCGTCGAGGCGGACCTCGCACCGCCACGCGTAGGTGGTTGGCCACCGCCGGAAGACCGGCACGACCGTGGTGACGACTCGCATGAGCCAGGGGAGGGGCCCGGGACACCAGCGTTCGTCGACGTCGAACAGCAGCCGCACGCCGGACGCGGTTCCTGTCGTCGACCACGTCCCGCCGGTCAGCCGGGCACCGTCCACCTCGACGTGCCATCGGCCGCTGCCGGTCGAGGGGCCCGGCGGCGTCGTCCACGCATTCGGAGGCCGCAGTGCGGGGTCGAGGACGAGCCGTGCCCGGTGGTCGCCGCGCTCCGCGACGAGCGCGGTGAGGGCATCCTCGGCGGTGACGGTGAGCCTCTCCCCGGTGGGTACGGGCCTGCCCGGCCCACGGTGCTCACGGTTCACCTCGACGCTGAGCAGCGGTGCGGCGTACTTGATGAGGTGGCGACGGTGGAGTCGTCGCCCGGGCAGCCGGCCCGGAGCAGCGTCGCTGCCGTCGATACGGATGAGCGGGGGTGCGTCGGTGACGCGGACGAGGTCGAAGCGGGGCATCCACACGAGCAGCAGGCCGGCGGGCTTCTCGATGGCCGCACTGACCGGTGCCAGGAGCGGGGCGGGCCGGCGCCGGCGCCGGCGACCGTCACGGTCGTCGACCCGCAGATGGATCAGGCGCCCGTCGATGTCGCGGAACCTCGCCTCGCCTCGGCGTCGACGCCGTCCTGGGCGACGTCGAGCCGCGCGACGTCGAAGTCGCACTCCGTCCACGAGCCGGTGCCGCCGCCGATCCGGTACCCGTCCCGGTCCAGTCGGAGTCCCGGCTGCTGGTAGTAGTCCACGCGCCGGTCACCGCGCCGGGAGAGGAAGGCGAGCATGCCCGTGCCATGGACGTCGTCGTCGAACCACTGGAGCTTGCAGCCGTCGTAGACGGGGTGGTCGGCCAGCTCGAGGTTGAGCATCCCGGCGAGCTCCGTGAGCCTCAGGGACAGCGGCCACGCCGCGTCGGCGGCGACTGCCGCGCTGGTCAGGTGCGGTGACTCCACCTCCACCTCCCTGCCGTTCCCACCAGTAGACGTCCGGCCCCCAGGTCATGGAAGGGGCGAAGGTCCTGGCGTAGAGCGGGCCGGCCGCCGGTCAGCGGGTGGGTAGAACCGAGGCTCGGGTGGCAGCCGCCGGCGAGGTCTCGTCGGGCCGTACGGGACCGTTCGAGCGGCGGGTCGTCCGGAATCACCATTCGGCCGGCATCGACTCCTTGCCGTCGAGCCACAGCCGGTCGGAGGCGTCGGCGTGGCTTCCGTCGGAACCGACGTGCTTCGTGCTGATCCGGTCGCCCTTGGTGATGACATGGACCATCGCCATGGCATGACCGCGGCCGAGGTCGTGATCCTCCTTGAGCCACTGGATGATCGGCGTTGCCTTGGTTCCCGGTCCGAAGCCCCGCGCGGTGGCCTCGTCGAGAAGCTGGCGTGGCGTGAGTCCGGTCTTCGTCTCGATGGCGTCGAGGTAGGCCTGGAACGACATGTGGCAACCCTTTCGGTACGGACGGCCTGACGTACCGTCTCGTGGAGTACAGTACCGTTCAGTACTGAGGAGGTCCAGATGGTTGCAGCGGCACATCGGCGGAGTGAGAACGGGTCCGATGCCAAGCGCCGGCAGATCCTCGAGCGATCGCTCGAGGAGTTCGTCGCTCACGGCTACGTCGGGACGTCCACCGACCGGCTGGCAGCGGCCGCGTCGGTGTCCAAGCAGACGATGTACCGGCTGTTCGGCGACAAGGAGGGCGTGTTCGTCGCACTCATCACCGAGGAGTGTGATCGTGTCGTCGATCCCTTCGCGCCGCTGGTCGAGGAGATGGGCCGGGTGCCCGATGCCGAGGCCGGAGTCATGCTCCTCGCGGAGCAGTTCACCGCCTCGATCCTCACGGCGAAGGTCCAGCAGCTGCGCAGACTGGTCATTGCCGAGGCGACGCGGTTTCCGGAGCTGGGACGCCTGTACTGGGAGCGGGGCTTCCTCCGCACGATCTCGTCGGTCGCCCGGTGCCTGGAGGTGCTGGACAGCAGGGCCCTGCTCGAGGTCGATGACGCCGAGCTCGCTGCCCATCACTTCGCCGGGCTCATGCTGTGGATCCCGGGCAACCAGGCGATGTTCGCGGGTGCCACGGTCACCGAGCGACAGGTCGCGACGAGCATCCGGGCCGGTGCGCGAACATTCCTGCGCGCCTACGCCGCAGGGTGACGCCGAGACCTCACCGGGAGAGCAGCCGCTCGAGCGGGATGCTGCCGTCCTGCCAGGGGAGCAGCGCCCACAGGACGAGGTAGAGCCCGAGCCCGATGCCCGGGAGCAGGAACGCGAGCAGCACGAGCAGCCGGATGATCCCGACGCTGGCGCCGAGGCGGTGGGCGATCCCGGAGGCGAGGCCGCCGAGGATCCGCTCGGGGCCGCGGCGGAAGCCGAGGCGTCGGATGGTCTCGAAGAAGGAGTGCATGGCGCCACGCTATGGCTCACCGCCGCGCCAGGGATATCCGGCATCACCCTGACTCGCCCCGGAGTGTGCGAACGGCACGGTCGTCGTGGGCACGTGCGCCAGGCCGACTCGCGGCGGGACCACACCTGTCGAAATGCGGTGGACCCGGACCGGGGAGAGGTGGTCGGGTGAGACCAGGGAGGCGCAGCGCATGCGGGAGGTCAGGGCGGCAGGACGTACCGCACTACGGCTGGCGACGGAGCTGCTGCAACGGGCCCGCCTGGCGGATCCGAGGGCAGGGGTGTGGGAGGCCGCGGACGTCCAGTGGTGGTGGCGCAGTCCGCGGCGGTCCGACGTGGTCGACCAGCTGTTCTGGGTCGACGACGAGGGCCCGGCTGCGGGTGTCGTCGTGACCAGCTGGGCGGGCGGCAGGTGGCAGTGCGACCCGGTCCGGGTCCCCGGCGTCCAGGGCGTCGACGTCGAGCAGCTGTGGCGCCGGGCGCTTGCGCACGCCGGTCAGCACGCGCCGCGTGGGTTCGACGTGCCGGTGGACGACGACGACGGCACGTTCGGTGAGCTCGCGCGGCGGTCCGGCCTCAGCGCCGGCGACCAGGACGGCACCGCCTGGATGGACACGAGTACCCGGCCCGCCGTCGTGCCGACTGCAGCGGGCTTCGTCCTCGTCGACCGCACACAGCGTGCGGGAACGCCCCACCCGATGCGACGCCGCAGCGGTGACACCGTGGCCGAGCGCCTGCGGGAGTGCTCGCTCTACGACCCGGCGCTCGACCTCTGCGTCGAGACGGCGGACGGTGAGACTGCCGGTTACTCGCTCTACTGGTTCGACCCGCGAACGAAGGTCGGGCTCGTCGAGCTGGTCCGCGTCGAGGACGGGTTCCAGCGACGTGGCCTCGCGCGGGCGATGCTCGCCGCCGGGCTCGAGCGACTGGCTGCCCGAGGTGCTGAACGGGTGAAGGTCTCCTTCGAGGCCCTGGCGGCCGAGGCGCTGTACACGGGGATGGGGTTCGGGCCTTCGTCGACGACGACGTGGTGGCACACCGGCCCTTCGACCGAGGGGGAGGACCGGGAGCAGCGGGGCGGAAGGGCCGACGGCGCGGCGGCCCGGACAGCGGACGGCTGATGTGCGGACGGCGGCGCTGGTAGCGTCCGATCGTCGTCGCGCGTCAGAGTGATACGCGCCGGGTCTGCCCGGGTTTGGCGCTCACCCGCTGGTTTAGCTGGGCGGCCCAGGTGAAGCTACGTCCCATGGTGGTGGCCCCTCAGTGAACGCTTGCAGCGCCGCGACACTCGTGTCCCCGCTGGGCGCGCACTCCTCCGGGAACGTTGGCACTATCGGCTCGCCGGATCCGGGATTGATATAGCCACCACCCGCCCAGACCTCATCGCCAACGGTGACCGTGCCGAAATCCGGAACGTCAACGCTCATGCCATCCGCGCTGAGGGTTGCCCCATGAGGCCACAGCACCGGTATGTCGGTTGGGTCGTCCGTGAGTGCGAGGCATCCAGGCTCGGTGCGGACGATGACGCCGGAGAGCGACGCGTCCATCACGCCGTCCACTTCCGCCGAAAGCAGGATGACGCTGCCGTTCTCGTGCTGCACCGACGGACCTGCCGTGCTGGTCGTGCTCGGGCTGCGGGCTGCCGTGGCCGGGTTGTCGGGCGCTGAGCCGGCGCAACCAGTCGTCAGGGTGAAGGCGACAATTCCTCCCGCGACGGCCAGAGCGCGGTTCTCCATACCTTCACTATGTCTTCCCAGCGCGTCTCCTTGCTGTGGAATGAGCAGGCGTGCCTGCGCGAAAGGGATTCCCGCAACACCCGGGGCGTCCACGTCTCAGCAGATCTAGCGGTGGGTGGGCGGTGTTGTAGCGGAGGATCTCGGCGAGGACGGGGATCGGGCTCGTCTTCATGAGGTCGGTTCACGCGCGCCGCCCGGATCGAGCACACCGTCTTGAGCAGTGGGCTAGGTGTGCCGCACTCAGGTGCTGGCCAGGAACCGGGAGTCGTGCATCTCCTGCCACTTCCGCTGGTCCACCATCCGTTGGCTCAACGCCGATAATGCACATTATGTCATTTTGAGGCGCGCGAGCCCCGTGGGCGACCCTGCGGGTGGCCCGGCGGATCGAGCGTCCCCCCTTCCCCGTCTCACCGGGCGGTCCTGCCGAACCGGGCAAGGCAGTGCCACACCTGCTTGACCGACTGCGCGGGATGACGACCGGCTCGCGCGGCGTCGCCGATGACCCTCGGCGTCAGCTCCTCACCGATCGAACGCGCGAGATCGACGATGTGCGCACCGCGGTACTCCGGGTCGAGGACGTCCGGCGATGCCCGGAAGCCGGGATGGAACTCGATCGCACACCCCAGCAGCTCCGCCGTCGCCTCGACGTCCGTCCCGACGAAGCACGGATCCAGGACGAGGGCCTCGACATCCCTGTCGAAGCGGACCGGGCCGTGGACGTGCGCCTCGACGCACTCGTCCAGGTCGTCGAACCCCGACTCGTCGGCCATCCGGCACAGGTGCGGGAGCAGCGCCGCGTCGCCGACGTCGACCGGCTCCAGGACGGAGTCGGGGAAGCAGAACGTCGCCCGGGTGACCGCCTCCGGGCGAAGGCGGACGTATGACGACCCGAACCGGATGGCACCGCCGTACGGGTCCGCCCTGCGGTTCCAGGCCCCGTACACGGGTCGGTCGGACGGCAGCCCGTGGTCGTACCGGCCGGCGAAGAGGCGGCTCTCCCAGCGCCAGCGGTCCCCACCGGGAAAGGCGGTCAGCCCTCCGTTGGAGATGCCGGTCGCGAACTGCGAGCGGTACTGACCGTCCGCCGCCATCGACTCGATGACCTTCCCGCCGCGGTGGGGCCAGTCGGGATGGAACTGCAGCGTGACGGCCGCGACGCGCGCCGCCGACACCGGCACGGCTCCCCCGCGGCGTCGACCGTCCTCAGCGGGCTGAGACACGCGCCCGTGAGCACCGACGTCCGCCCCGGCCGTTCCTGCCGCCTGGCCGGCCGGCCCTGACGCGCCGTCCGGTCGCGGCCGGGGCCCGGTCACGGAGCGGTCCGGGAGCCGCCGGACTCCCGCTCCTTGCGTGCCGCGTAGGCCCGCTTCATCTTCACGTGGTTCCCGCAGCCGGCCATCGAGCACCATCGCCTGGCCTGGTTGCGCGACGAGTCGTAGAAGGCCCACCGGCAGGTGTCGCGGGCGCACACCTTGAGCCTGGTCCAGGTCCCGTCCTCCGTGCTCATGCGGATGGCGTCGAGCAGTCCGGCCAGCGCGCGGTGCCACGGCTCCCCCGCCGCTGCTTCGAGCCGGTGCCCGCCCCCCGTGAACGACATGCGCACGGGCGCAGCGGCGAGCTCGCGGTTGAGTGCGTCGATCGCGGCGTCGTCGGCGTCGTGCCCGGCATGGTCCAGCAGCACCTGGCGCAGCCCCTCCCGCACGGTGGTCGCACGCTCGACGTCCGCCGCCGACAGGTCGTCGCCGTCCGTGATGACGCCCCGCCCGACCAGCCACTCCCCCAACGCGCGCGCGGTCGCGATCGTCTCCTCGTCCACCTGCGGCTCGTAGGTGTTGACGAAGTCGCGCACCAGCCGCACGCCACGTGGGACGTCGGGCCCCTCGTCCATCGTCACCTCCCGCTCTTCACACCAGCATACCCACTTGACAGGTGTGAGGTGTGGTGCCACCGTCACTTACACCAGCAAACGCCTGTTGGTGGTGTAACGAGAGGTGTCGCTCATGACGACGACCCTGCGACCCGCGGGCCGCGCAGCTGCCCGTTCGGTCGAGACGCACCCGGACCGTGGGACACCGGGCGGTCCGCGCAGCGGCACGGTCCGCCGGGTCGGCCGCGAGGTGGCACACGGCGCCACCGAGCTCCTCCGCGCACTGGAGAAGCACTGGTCGACGATGATGCTGTGGCGCTTGTGAGCCGCGTCATGGACGGTGGCGAGGCACGCGCCTGGGAACGACGACGCCGCCCCCGCGGTGCGGGGGCGGCGTCGGCCGGTCCGGGTGCTACTGCGCGGTCACGCTGAGCTCGCTGACCAGCGGCTCGCCCCAGTAGTCACCGAGGCTGACGAAGTGCACGCCGGCAGGCAGCTCGATCTCCAGGTAGGGGTCGCGCGAGGATCCGGCTCCCTCGTCGCTGTCGTCGGCTCCGTCGCTCTCGCCGGTCGCGGTGAAGACCCCGAGGACCGCGTCACCCTCGGCCGAGACGGCATCGAGGACCAGGGTCGTACGGTCCGCCAGCTCGATGGCGGCGACCCAGCTCTCGTCGGGTCCGTTCTCGACGCTGATGGTGTCGCCCGGTGCCACCAGGTCCACGGCCGTCGTCGTGACGGTGAAGTCGGCTCCGGTGGAGCTGCTGTAGGCCGAGACGGCGACCTGGTACTCCCCCGGCTCGAGGTAGGCGCCGACCGCCGGGTCGAGGGAGCTCGCGGAGCCGCTCTTCATGAACTGGCTGCGGTCGTCGTTGTCGAGCTCGACGGCCCCGCCCGTCACAGCGAGGGTGAGGTCGCCGCTCTCGGCGACGACGTCGAACACGACGGGCGTCGCGTCGGCGACGGTCAGTGTCCCGGTCCACGTCTCGCCCGGGGCGATGGAGCCGGCGACGGTCGCGTCGAGCTCGAGCTCGCCACCGCTGACGGCCCCGGCGGGCGCCTCGGTCGGCTCCTCGCTGGCGTCCGGCGTGGAGCCCTGCGTGGGGGCGTCGGTCGTCGGTGCCTCGGTGGCCGCCTGGGTGGGCGTGCTCGTCGGCACCGTCCGCGGCTCCGGCTCGTCGTCCCCGCCGAGAAGCAGGACGACGGCCGTGATGGCGGCGGCGATGAGGACGACGGCGGCGACGACGATGCCGATGACGAGGCCCTTGCCCGAGCCGCCCCCCTCGGTGCCGGCCGGCTGCTGGCCGTAGCCCTGGTCCTGCGGGGCGCCATAGGGCGACTGGCCGTAGGGCTGCTGGCTGCCCGGGTACTGTCCGTACGGCTGCTGCCCGTAGCCCTGCTCCCCCGCCTGCTGGCCGTAACTCGCCTGCTCGCCGTAGCCCGGCTGCTGGCCGTAGCCCGGCTGCTGGCCGTAGCCCGGCTGCTGGCCGTAGCCCGGCTGCTGGCCGTAGCCCGCCTGCTGGCCGTAGGGCGACTGGCCCTGCGCCGCGGGGTAGGCGGCCGTGGCTCCGGGCTGCGCCGGGAACTGCTCGGTCGCGCCGGACTGGCCCGCTCCGGGCTGCGCCGGGAGCTGCTCGGTCGGCCGTCCGCCGTGGTCCGCGGCGGCGGTGGGCGACTCAGGCTCGCCCGCCCCGCCGTCCTGGCCCGCGGTGCCGGAGTGCTCCGGCGTGCCGCCGGCGGCCTGGGCGGCGCCGTGGGCGGGGGCGAAGTGCTCGGTCCAGGACGTGCCGTCCCAGTAACGAAGCTTGCTCTGGTCTCCTGAGGGGTCCGGGTACCAACCGGCGATGGGATTGCTCATGGTCCGATGGTAGGAGAGACCGTGACCACCTCATGACCAACGACCCGCCGTCGAGATGGGGACATCTCCCCTACCTGCGGGTGCCGCGGTCGGACGAGCTCAGCCGGCGTCGCGTGCCCGACGACGGCGCGCGAGCTCGTCCTCGACGGCGGTGCTCTCGCGCTCGGCACGCTCGGTCGGAAGCTCGGCCAGCGAGCCCTCGACCTCGCGCCACACCCTGCCGACCGCGATGCCGAAGACACCCTGACCACCCTGGACGAGGTCGATGACCTCGTCCGCGCTCGTGCACTCGTACACGCTCGCGCCGTCGCTCATCAGCGTGATGCCGGCGAGGTCGTCCACGCCGCGCTCGTGCAGGTGGTGCACGGCGGACCGGATCTGCTGGAGGGAGACCCCGGTGTCGAGCAGCCGCTTGACGACCTTGAGCACGAGGATGTCGCGGAAGCTGTAGAGGCGCTGGGAGCCGGACCCGCTCGCGTTGCGGATGCTCGGCTCGACCAGCCCGGTGCGGGCCCAGTAGTCGAGCTGGCGGTAGGTGATGCCGGCGGCGCGGCACGCGGTGGGACCGCGGTACCCCGTCTCGGTGTCGAGGTCCGGCAGGGAGTCGCCGAAGAGCATCCCCTGCGCCCGCTGGGGGATCCCGCTCGCCGCGCCGGCCGTTGCGTCGCTGCCGCTCACGTGCACTCCCGTTCGTCCACGCCGCGCACGAGATGTGCTCCGGCCCTGATGTCCCCCACGCTATGACCAGGCGAGACCACAGTCAACGACACGCGCGGCGCGGCGCCGTCGGCGTGTCGTCCTCGCGTGTCTCAACCTCAACTTGAGGCATAGTCGGGCCTCGTGGCGCGGGTCGACCCCGGCTCGGGACCCACCGCTCAGGCCTCGAAGTCCTCCGGCTCCACGTTCTCCAGGAACGCCTGGAAGTCCGCGACGACGTCGGCCTCGTCCTCGGCGTCCATCACCACCCCGGCGGTGGTGAGCACCGCCTCGTCGCACAGCACCGGGCACCGAGCGCGCAGCGCCAGGGCGATCGCGTCCGAGGGGCGGGAGTCGAGCCGCTGGCCCGAGGACAGCACGAGCTCGGCGTGGAACGTGCCCTGCTCGAGCTTGGTCACCCGGATCTCCTCCAGGTTCACCCCGGTCGCCTCGAGCACGGAGATGAACAGGTCGTGGGTCTGGGGACGCTCCGGGACGATCCCCGCCTGCGCCGTGGCGATCGAGGCGCCCTCGCGCGGGCCGATGACGATGGGCAGCACCACCCGTCCCCCGTCGCGGGCCGCGAGCACGACGACGACCTCGTTCTCCGGGATGCTCACCCGGACGCCGAGCACGTCCATCTCTCGCATACGGGCAACGGTACGACCATCGCGCGTGCGGTGCTCGCGGATGGTTCGCCGGTGGGGCGCAGGCGGTGCGACGTCAGCCGAGCTCGTCGATCGCCGCGCGGAGCAGCTCCGCGTGCAGCCGGCCGTAGAGCTCACCGAGCTCCTGCGCCCGCGCGGCGGCGCGCTCCCGCCCGGCGCCCGACCGCTGGGCCCGCTCGGGCGCAACGACCTGCTCGATCGTGTCGACCTGCCGCTCGGCGGCGCTCCGGACGGTGCGCAGGTGACGCGGGCTGATGCCCTGGCGGGCCAGCGCTGCGGCGTGCTGGACGATGTCCACCGACCGGCCGGGGTACCGGCCGCGCGCGTCCGCGGCGATGAGGCCGGCCCCGGCGATCTCCTCGATCTCGGCGAGGCTGACGCCGGTGAGGTCGGCGATCTCCTCGGCCCGTACGCGGGCGGAGGGTCGCGGCCGCACGAGCTCACCGTCCCGCGCCACGACGCGGGTCCCCGGCGCCGTCGCCACGGGTCGGCCGGCGTCGAGGTCCTCGAGCTGGTCGCGGATGACCCGCAGCGGGAGGAAGGAGTCGCGCTGGGCGGTCAGCGCGAAGCGGAGGCGCTCGACGTCGGCCTGGCTGTACATGCGGTAGCCGGAGCCGCTGCGGCGCGGGGTGACCAGCCCCTGCTCCTCGAGGAAGCGGAGCTTGGAGATGCGGACCGCGGGGAACTCCGGCTGGAGGATCGACAGGACGGCGCCGATGCTCATCGACGGCTCGGTCGAGGCACCGGGAGGCCACGGCCGGGGCTCCTCCTCGGGCTCCCGCCCGGCTGCGCTGCGTGCCGACGACGTCACGGGGCCGGGGCGTCGCCGCGGTTCGGGCTGGGGTGGTAGGTGAGCCGGTACTTGCCGATCTGCACCTCGTCACCCGCGTTGAGCACGGCGGAGTCGATGCGCTCACGGTTGACGTAGGTGCCGTTGAGCGAGCCCACGTCACGCACGACGTACCCGTTCTCGTGGGCGATGAACTCCGCGTGCCGGCGCGAGACGGTGACGTCGTCGAGGAAGATGTCCGCGGTGGGGTGGCGCCCGGCAAGGGTGCGCTCGGTGTCGAGGAGGAAGCGGGCTCCCGCCGTCGGGCCGCGCTGCACGATGAGCAGCGCGTGACCCGGGGGCAGGCCCTCGATGGCCGCGAGGTCCGGCGGGACGTCGGCGCGCGCCCCGGTCTCCTCGGTGGCCCCGATCGCTCCGAACCGGGCTGTTGTACTCGACGTGTCCTGCGGTTCCGGCTCGGTTCCCATTGCGTGTACTCCCCTCAGCGCCCGCCGGGTTGCCCGGCTCAGGGCTCCACCATAGTTCCCCGTGGGGTGGGTGTGACAGACAGTGGTGGACCGGTCGCCCTCAGCGGTCGTCGACCGGGACCGGGGTGGCCCACTCCGGCTGGCTCAGCGGCCGCACGGAGGTGATCTCCAGCCGGTCGTGCTGCGTGACCTCGGCGGCGGCGCCGGCCGCCCTGATCGAGGCGAGCGCGCCGCCTGGGATGTCGAGGGCGACGGCGAGCGTCTGCGGGTCGCCGATGACCCGCCAGATGTACGGCGGGGTGATCTCCTCGCCGCTGACGACCAGTCCCCCGGTCCGGGTGCCCAACCAGCTGGAGGCCGTGATGCGCTGGCCGTTGAGCTCGATCGACTCCGCTCCGGCGTTGCGCAGCTCCTCGAGAACGGTGACGAACGTCGGGGCGGTGAGCTGGGCCCCCGGGTCGTGGACGACGACCTCGATGCCCGGCCCCGCGACGGGCAGCGCACCGGCGAGGATGCCCTGGACCTGTGCCTGCTGGGCCGCCGCCTCCTGGGCAGCGGCGCGCGAGCTCGAGCCCGACTCGAGCTCGGCGAGCTCGCGCCGCAGCGTCAGCCCCTCCTCGGTGAGCTCACGGTTGCGCACGCTGAGCTCGTCGAGCAGCCGGACGAGGTCGTCCTGACGCATCGAGGCGTAGGTGTCCTCGTGCGTCTGGCGCACCTGGACGGCGAGGGCGAAGCCGAGCGCGACGCACAGCAGGACGATGACGACGTGCACCCAGCGCGGGTGGCGCCCCAGGGCGAGGTGACGCAGCCGGGCAGGGCCGGCCGTCGCCGCTCCCCTCCCCTCTCCGGTGGGGGCGTCGTCGGCCCGAGGTCCGTCGTCCCCGGGCTGCGCGCGGTGCTGCACGGCCTTCACGCCTTGAAGATGTGGCGGCGGATGGAGGCCGCGTTGGAGAAGATGCGGATGCCGAGCACGACGACCACCGCCGTCGTCATCTGGGCACCGACTCCCAGCTGGTCACCGAGGAAGACGAGCAGGGCGGCGATGAGCACGTTGAAGAGGAAGGAGACGACGAAGACACGGTCGTCGAACACGCCGTCGAGGTAGGCCCGCAGGCCGCCGAACAGGGCGTCGAGAGCGGCGACGACGGCGATCGGCAGGTAGGGCTGGAGCGCCGCGGGCACCGTCGGCTCCACGACGACGCCGACGACGACGCCGATGACGAGTCCGATGACAGCGAACATTCAGCGCTCCTCCTCACTCGGTGCTCGCCCGGGTCGACCCCGACCGCCTGGCAGAGTGCTCATCATCGGTCGTCCTGCGTCCCGACGGCCGCCAGCGGCTCGGCGTGGCGCAGGGTCCGTGCGGTGGTCCCGGGGAGCACGAGTCCCTCGGCCTCCTCGATCTCCACGGCGATACCGAAGGACTCACGCAGGATGTCCAGGTGGGAGCCCCCGGTGCTGCGGGTGAGGCGCGCACGCATGTCGTCGGGGTCGCCCACCGCCTCGACGACGTAGGGCCGGGCGAGCGGGGTGAGGTCGACGAGGATCGCGGGACCCGCCGAGCGGATCGCGCTGACGCTGGAGAGCCGGTGGCCGTTGATCGCCACCGCCTCGGCGCCGGCGGACCACAGCGCGTTCGTCACCACCTGGAGGTCGAGGTCCTGGACGCGGCCGAGGTCGGAGTCGGGCTCGCCGGCCTGCGCGTCGCGGGAGTCGTCGAGCGTGATGGTCAGGCCCGGACCACGCACCCGGGCACCCCCGGCGCTGAGGGTCAGCAGCCGCACGCGGTCGAGGAACTCGGGGTCGCTGCTCAGCGACTCCTGCTGGATCCTGTCGATCTCGGCGGCGAGGTCGGCGTTGTCCTCACGCTGCTGCTCCGCGCGGTCCACGCGCTCCTCGATCTGCGACAGGAGCAGCGCGCGAGCCTCACCGCCGGTCTCGCTCGGCACCCGCAGCTCGCGCGCGGCCCAGACAGCACCCGTGCCCAGGGAGGCGGCCACGAGGAGGATGATGAGCTTGCGCCACCACGGCAGCACCGGTGCCGACCCCTCGGCGCGGCGCTGCGCCGCCTCGGCGTATCCCGGGTCCAGCGGCCGTTCGATGACCTCGCGCAGCAGTGTCATCGACTCGTCGGGGCGCGTCCGGCTCATGCCGCACTCGCCGCTCGGCGGTCGCGACCCACGATCCGGGCCACCTGCTCGAGGTAGAGCAGGCAGGCGAACCAGTACAGCCCGACGCCCCACAGGGCGGACGCCCACCCCACCATCCAGGCGACCTCGCCGACGACGCCAGGGACGGAAGCGACCAGCAGGAGCGGGAAGGCGTACATGAGGCAGAAGGTGCCGGCCTTCCCGGCCATGTGGACCGGCAACGTCCCGTAGCCGTGGCGCAGGAGCACCGGGATGGTCCCGGCGAGGACGAGCTCACGGGCGACGATGACGATGACCAGCCACCACGGCACGAGCTCGCGGTAGGCCAGCCCGATGAGCGTGACGAAGATGTAGAGCCGGTCGGCGGCCGGGTCGAGCATGCGCCCGAGGCGGCTCGCCTGGTTGAAGCGCCGGGCGACGAAGCCGTCGACCCAGTCCGACGCACCCGCGACGGCGAGGACGATGAGTGCGGCGGCGTCGTGCCCGGAGACGATCAGCCATGCGAAGACGGGGATGAGGGCGAGACGGAGGAGGCTGATGGCGTTCGGGACGGTCCACACGCGTTCCTCGGCCGTGCGTGCCGTCTTGTCCCCGGTGGTCACGTGGTCCAGGGTACGCACGGGACCCGCGTGGCGGGCCGGGCCGCGCCCGGCGTGACCAGGCCGTGACCCGACCGTACGCTCCCCGGTATGCGATTCGGACTCTTCATTCCCCAGGGCTGGCGTTTCGACCTCGTCGGCATCGACGACTCGCGGCAGTGGCCGGTCATGCGTGACCTCGCCCGCCGCGCCGATGCGGGGCCGTGGGAGTCGGTGTGGGTCTATGACCACTTCCACACCACCCCCGTCCCCAGCGAGGAGGCGACGCACGAGGCCTGGTCGCTCATGGCGGCACTCGCGGCGAGCACCGAGCGGGTGCGCCTCGGCCAGATGTGCACGTGCGTGGCCTACCGCCCACCGATGTACCTCGCCAAGGTCGCGGCCACGGTCGACCACGTCAGCGGCGGGCGGCTGGAGATGGGCATCGGGGCCGGCTGGTACGAGCACGAGTGGCGCGCCTACGGGTACGGCTTCCCACGTGCCGGCGAACGGCTGGCCATGCTCGACGAGGCGGTGCAGATCATGCGGCAGGCTTGGCGGGAGGGCCGCGCCACTTTCGCGGGCACGCACTTTGAGGTCGACGACGCGATCTGCCGCCCTCTCCCCCTCCAGGACGGCGGCGTGCCGCTGTGGATCGCCGGCGGCGGGGAGAAGGTCACCCTCCGTATCGCCGCCCGGCACGCCGATTACACCAACTTCGACGGCACCCCTGGGGGCTTCGCGCGGAAGTCCGCGATCCTCGCCGAGCACTGCCGCGAGGCGGGCACGGACTTCGACCGCATCACCCGGTCGGCCGACTACAACGTGGCGATCGGTCGCGACGAGGCCGAGGTGTCCGACCGGCTCGACCAGCTCGCGGACCGCTTGCGGACGGCCGGGGTGAGCGAGGACGACGTCGAGGGGCAGCTCCGCTCGGTCCGCGGCACGCCCACCTGCGGCACCCCCGAGCAGATCGTGGAGAACCTCAGCGGCCTGCAGAAGCAGGGCATGAGCTACGCGATCTGCTACTTCCCCGAGGCCGCCTACGACGCCAGCGGAATGGAGCTCTTCGAGCGGGAGGTCGTCCCGGCCCTCCAGTGACCACCCCGCGGCGTGTAATGCACACGGCGTCCCACGGTAAAGCGAGCGCAATCTCCATCACGTTGCGGTAACGATCCGGCGGCCCGCTCCACCATCACTCGGGCAGCCGGCGACGAGCGCGTGGACCGCGACCTCTGCGCGGGTTCTCGCGGATCGCGGGCGCACCCACCGTGGTCCGACGCCGCCGCGATCTCGGGGTTCGAGGTCCTTGTGGTCTGCCCCCGACTTCTTTAGCGTGGCTGGACACCATGACCACTCGGGGCGCCTGGCCGTCTCCGTGCGTCGCAGCATGCGGCCGGGAGGCGGTTACGGGAAGCACTGCCTCGTGCAAACCGAAGGGACCATGATGACCATGACTTCTACCCGCCGACGGGTGGCACTCCCGGCAGCTGTGGCGGCGGTGGCCCTCGGGCTCGCAGCATGCGGCAGCGATGACAACGGCGACGGTGGCGAGGCCGTCTCCCCGTCCGAAGGCCAGAGCACGCTCGAGGCGCTCCAGGAGGAGGGCACCATCACCGTCGGCTTCGCCGGTGAGGCGCCCTACAGCTTCGAGAACGACGAGGGCGAGCTCGTCGGCGCCTCCGTGGCGCTCCAGGAGCGGATCTGGGGCGAGCTCGGCATCGAGAACGTCGAGGGCGTCCAGGCCGAGTTCGGCCAGCTCATCCAGGGGCTGAACGCCGGCCGCTGGGACGTCGTCGCCGCCGGGATGTCGATCCTGCCCGAGCGTTGCGAGCAGGCGATCTTCTCCGAGCCGGAGTTCCAGTACACGACCGCGCTGCTGGTCCCCGAGGGCAACCCGGACAACCTCAGCGACATGCAGTCCATCGCCGAGGCGGAGGACGTCCAGATGGCCGCGATGACCGGTGCGATCGAGGCGACCTACGCCGCGGACCTCGGCATCGACGCCATCGAGGTCGGCAACCCGCAGGACGGGATGGACGCCGTCACCGGCGGACGCGCCGACGTCTTCGCGCTCACCGGCATCTCCCTCAACTGGATGGTCGACAACGCCGGGGAGGACCCGGGCGTCGAGGTCACCGACACCTTCGTCGCCGTCATCGACGGCGTGGAGCAGCTCGGGGCCGGCGGCACCGTCTTCCGCACCGAGGACACCGAGCTGCGCGACGCCTACAACGAGCAGCTCGCACCGATCGTCGCCGACGAGGACGAGTACCTCTCGGTCGTCGGGGACTGGGGCTTCACCGCGGGTGAGCGTCCCGCCGGCGACTTCACCCTGACCACCGAGGACCTCTGCGCCGGCGACCTCGGCTGATCGTCCACCACGCATGAGCGACAACCTGGACGCACTGGCGACGGTGCTGCCGCGGCTGCTGGACGGGATCCTCGTGACCCTCCAGCTCACCGTCGGCGGCTCCGTGCTCGCCTTCCTCCTCGCCGCGATCCTGGGGATCACCGCGCGCCACCACAACGTGGTGGTGCGCGGTGCCGCGCGCGTGTTCGTCGAGTTCTTCCGCGGGACGTCGTTGCTGGTCCAGCTGTTCTGGCTGTTCTACGTCCTGCCGCTCTTCGGCATCGAGCTCAGCTCCTTGTTCACCGGCATCCTCGCCCTCGGCCTGAACTACGGGGCCTACGGCGCCGAGGTCGTGCGCGGCGCGCTCAACTCGGTGCCCAAGGGCCAGTGGGAGGCGAGCGTCGCGCTCAGCCTCTCCCCCGCGCGGCGACTGTTCCGCATCGTGTGGCCGCAGGCCTGGGCGATCATGATCCCGTCACTGAGCAACCTGGGGATCATGCTCCTCAAGGGCAGCGCGGTGGCGTACGTGATCGTCATGCACGACATCACCTTCGTCACCAACCAGCTGCGCCAGATGACCAATGACACCTTCTTCTCCTACGGCGTGGGCATGGTGATCTACTTCCTCATCGCCTACGTCCTCGTCCTCGTGGCGAACCTCGCCGAGGTCCGCGCGAAGAGCCGGCTCGGCACCGGTCCGCCGCTGCGAAGCATCTTCCGCCCCCGCGCCGCCAAGGCGGGGGTGGTGAACTCGTGAACGACATCTGGAGCTGGGAGCGCGCCGCCGACGCCCTCCCGCAGCTGCTCTCCGCGTTCTTCGAGGTCACGCTGCTCGCCACCGTCCTCGGCTCGGCCATCGCGGCCGTGCTCGGGCTCGTCGTCGCCGTCGTGCGACGGTCGGCGCCCGCGCTCATCGCCCGCCCCGTGCACTGGGTGATGGAGTTCATCCGGATGACCCCGGTGGTCATCCAGCTGCTGTTCGTCTACTACGCGTTCACCAGCTGGGAACCGCTGTGGATCGGCATCGGGGTGCTGGGCATCCACTACTCCACCTACATGGCCGAGGTGTACCGCTCGGGGATCGACAACGTCCCCAAGGGGCAGTGGGAGGCGGCAACCGCCCTGTCCCTGCCCCGGCAGCGCACGTGGACGCGCGTGGTCATCCCGCAGGCGCTGCGCACGACCGTCCCGGCACTCGGCACCTGGGTCATCTCGATGTTCAAGGACACCCCGTTCCTCTTCGTCATCACGGTGCCCGAGCTGGTGAGCGCGGCGGAGAACTACGGCTCGCGCACCTTCACGTACGTCGAGGCCTTCACCCTGGCCGGCCTCATTTTCCTCGCGGCCAGCTACCCCACGTCCATCCTCGTCAGGAAACTGGAGGCCCGCCTTGCCCGCTACTGACTCCTCGCCGGTGATCCGCTTCGAGAACGTCGTCAAGCGCTTCGGCGACAACACGGTGCTCGACAACCTCAACTTCGAGGTCCGCAGGGGTGAGCGCGTGACGCTCATCGGCCCCAGTGGGTCCGGCAAGACGACCATCCTGCGCCTGGTGATGACCCTCGAGGACCTCACCGACGGTTACATCTACATCGACGGTGAGCCCTTCACCTACGAGGAGCGCGGCGGCAAGCGGGTGGCCCGCAAACCGAAGGAGGTCGCGAAGGTCGCCACGAAGATCGGCATGGTCTTCCAGCAGTTCAACCTCTTCCCCAACATGACCGTGATGGAGAACATCGTCGAGGCCCCGATCCACGTGCTCGGCAGGAGCAAGGAGGAGGCTCGCACCCGGGCCCACGAGCTGCTCGAGCTCGTGGGGCTCTCGGACAAGGCCGATGCCCACCCCAGCCGGCTGTCCGGCGGGCAGCAGCAGCGGGTGGCGATCGCCCGGGCGCTGGCGATGGACCCCGAGATCCTGCTGCTCGACGAGGTCACCTCCGCGCTCGACCCCGAGCTCGTCGGTGAGGTGCTCAGCGTGCTGCGGAACATCGCCGAGACGACGAACATCACCATGCTCATCGTCACCCACGAGATGCAGTTCGCCCAGGAGGTCTCCCACCGGGTCCTCATGTTCGACCAGGGCCGCATCATCGAGGACGCCGAGCCGCACGTGATGTTCTCCGCCCCCCGCGAGCCCCGGACCAAGGCCTTCCTCCAGGCGGTCCTCTGACCTCGGCGAGTGCTGAGCCCGACGCCCGGCGCGCACCCCAGCCCTAGGATCGTTCCCCATGGCCACCGTCATCCTGGTCCGGCACGCCCGGAGCACGGCGAACACCGCCGGCGTGCTGGCCGGGCGCACGCCGGGTGTCGAGCTGGACGCGACCGGACGCGAGCAGGCGGAGCGGAACGGCGCGCGTCTCCGGGCGGTGCCGCTGGTCGGTGTCCTCTCCAGCCCGCTCGACCGATGCCGGCAGACCGCACAGGCCATCGTCGACCACCAGGACTCCGGCCTGACCGTCCGGGTGGAGGAGGAGCTCACCGAGTGCGACTACGGCCGGTGGCAGGGCCGCGCCCTCACGGACCTCGCGCGGGAGGAGCTGTGGTCGGTGGTCCAGCGGCAGCCGTCGGCCGCGGTGTTCCCCGGTGGGGAGTCGCTGCCGGCGATGGCCGCCCGGGCGGTGTCGGCCGTCCGGCGCGTCGACGCGGCTGTCGAGGCCGAGCACGGGCCTGGTGCGGTGTGGGCCGCGGTCACCCACGGTGACCTCGTCAAGGCGATCCTCGCGGACGCCCTCGGGCTGCACCTCGACCTGTTCCAGCGCCTCCACGTCCATCCCGCGTCGGCCTCCATCGTGCGCTACACACCGACCCAGCCCCACGTCGTCGCGATGAACACGGATGCCGGGGACCTCTCGTGGCTCCGCGCCCGGGCCAACGAGCCACCGGTCGGCGGCGGCGCCGGCCCGGCGGCACCCGCGCCCGCCTCGTAGCATGGACGACGTGCCACCCACCGTTCACACCTTCGACTGGCCCGACCGACTCGTGATCGGCACGGTAGGCCGGCCGGGCGCCCGCACGTTCTATCTCCAGGCCCGCACCGGGTCCCGGCTGCTCAGCGTCGCCCTGGAGAAGGAGCAGTCGGCCGCCCTCGCCGACAAGATCGACGCGCTCCTCGACGAGCTCATGGCCACCGAGGGCAACCCCTTCAGCGTGCCGGCCCGGGCGCCGGAGGAGCTCGCCGACACCGACGCCCTCGACCAGCCCGTCGCGGAGCAGTTCCGCGTCGGCATCATGGGCCTGGGGTGGGACCCGTCGACCGCGCAGTTCGTCATCGAGGCCGCGCCCGTGCAGCCGGTCGACCCGCAGACGCTCGAGCCGGTCGGGCCGGACCCCGAGGACCTGCTCGTCGTGCGGATCCCGGTCGGCGCTGCCCGCGCCTTCGTCCAGCGCACCCGCGACGTGGTCGCGGCGGGCCGGCCGCTGTGCCCGCTGTGCGGTGCGCCGATGGACCCGGAAGGGCACGTCTGCGACCTCACCGACGAGCCGCGGTGACGGCCGGGCCGCCGGAGGCCGAGCTCGTCCTGGACGGCCGGATCATGACGGCCTCGAACGCTACCTTCGTCGGTCACCTCGGGGAGGTGACGGTCGTGTACAAGCCGGTCGCCGGTGAGCGTCCCCTCTGGGACTTCCCGGACGGCACGCTGGCGCGCCGGGAGGTCGCCGCGTACCTGCTCGCCGTGACGTCCGGCTGGGACCTCGTCCCGCGCACCTGGCTCTGCGACGGTCCCCTGGGCCCCGGGATGGCCCAGCTGTGGTGCCAGCCGGACCCCGAGCAGGACGCCGTCACCCTCGTGCCCGCCGACGACGTGCCGGCCCGGGGCTGGTGCCACGTCCTCGACGGCGTCGACGAGCAGGACCGCGAGGTCGCCCTCGTCCACGAGGACTCCCCCGCGCTGCGGCGGATGGCGGTCTTCGACATCCTCACCAACAACGCCGACCGCAAGGCCGGGCACGTCCTGACCATGCCGGACGGGCACCGGTACGGCGTGGACCACGGGCTCACCTTCCACGTCGAGCACAAGCTGCGGACCGTGCTGTGGGGGTGGGCCGGCCGGGAGCTCGACGCCCCCGAGGTGGCCGGCGTCCAGCGCGTCCGCCACGGCCTGGACGGGGACCTCGGGACCGCCCTGGCCGACCTCCTCACGGCAGCGGAGGTCGCCGCCCTCACGGCGCGCTGTGACCGACTGCTCGCCGCTGGGCGGTTCCCCGCCCCGCTGGACGGGTACCCGGCCATCCCCTGGCCGCCCTTCTGATATGTAGTGGCTCTCTGTCAAGAGGCAGGGTGAGGCGCCCGTCCCCGGTGGTTGGGGCGGGCGCCTCTG
>NZ_JAYDZY010000002.1:0-118038 GCF_035607575.1 Georgenia sp. H159
GTGCTGGGACGTATGAGTTCCAGGCCCAGGCCGATGACGGCGTGCGGGTCTACGTCGATGACGAGCTGGTGATCGACAAGTGGTCCAAGAGCTCATGGAGCACTGTCTACAACGGTCAGATCGATCTCACCGAGGGTGAGCACACGATCGTGGTGGAGTACTTCGAGGCCACCGGCGCTGCCCGCGTCAGCTTCGACTACTTCGAGGTCACCCCGGGTGAGCCGCAGGCATGTGCTCCGGGTGAGTGGGCTGCGGAGTACTTCGATGGGCGTGAGCTGGCGGGTGATGTGGTCTCCCGTGAGTGCCTGAGTGCGGTCGACAAGAACTGGTACAACACCGGTGGTCCGGCTGGGCTGGGCTACAGCAACTTCTCGGCTCGCTTCACCACGACGGTCAACGAGGGTGCTGGGACGTATGAGTTCCAGGCCCAGGCCGATGACGGCGTGCGGGTCTACGTCGATGACGAGCTGGTGATCGACAAGTGGTCCAAGAGCTCATGGAGCACTGTCTACAACGGTCAGATCGATCTCACCGAGGGTGAGCACACGATCGTGGTGGAGTACTTCGAGGCCACCGGCGCCGCACGAGTTCTCGTTGGCTACGAGCGTGTCGGTGACCCTGACGTCACCGCCCCGGAGGCGCCGACCGTTCTCACCGCGACGGCCACGGACACTGTCCAGCTGTCGTGGCAGGAAAGCGTCTCGATCGACACGGTCGGTTACCGCGTGTACCGGTCACTTGACGCGGACGTCGCCACTGACGGTGTGCCCTACTCGGGTGACACCCTCCTCGGTGACACCTCGTTCTTCGACCCGAACGTCGACCCGGGCCAGACGTACTACTACGTCGTCACCGCCGTCGACGCCGCGGGCAACGAGTCCGCTGCCTCCAACGAGGTCGAGGTCGGCATCGAGCAGATCCTGCCGGCCACCAACGTCGCCGCCTCCGCTGGCGCGGAGACCATCGGCGTCACCTGGACCGCCAGCGCCACCGAGTCGGTCGTCGGCTACTACGTCTACCGCGGTACCGCGGCGGGCGTGACCACTGACGGGGGTCCGATCTCCGGGGCCAACCCGGTCATGGGGACCAGCTTCGTCGACGACACCGCCGAGGTGGGGGTGACCTACTACTACGCGGTCACTGCCGTCGACGGCCTGGGTCGTCTGTCCGAGCTCTCGAACGAGGCGGTCGCCCAGATCTCTGAGGCGCCCGACACTGAGGCCCCCGCGGCCCCGGTCGAGCTGACCGCAGAGGCGGGCGACGGCGTCGTCAGCCTCGCGTGGTCGGCGAGCGAGTCCGAGGACACCGTCGGCTACAACGTCCGGCGCGACCTCGAGGTGGGCGGCGCAGCGGACGGGGAGCTGATCACCAGCACGCCGGTCAGCGCCCTCACGTTCGACGACACTGCGGTGACGAACGGGACGACGTACTTCTACGTCGTCACCGCCGTCGACGCGGCCGGCAACGAGTCCGCGACCTCTCCTGAGGCCTACGCCGTCCCGCGGCCGGTCAACGACGTCGACGTCAGCGTCGACTTCACGGCCGCCACCGCACCCGTCGCCTCCGGCTACCTCCGGGACTACGGGCAGGCGTACGGCGCCCGTACCGGCGCAGACCAGGGCTCCGGCCTCATCTACGGGTGGACGACGGCGGACGGCAACCCCGTCAGCCTCGTCGGCAACGCCCGTGACCGCGAGCGCGCCGGCATCGACGAGCGGCTCGACTCGATCATCCACATGCAGTACGGAGACGTCGAGGGCACCAACGGCGTCGACACCGAGGGCACCTGGGAGCTCGCCGTCCCCGACGGCCTCTACGAGGTCACCGTCGCGGTCGGCGACGAGCCGGGTGGCACTAACGGCTACGACTCCCTCCACGTGCTCAACGTCGAGGCCGCCGTCGGTATCGAGGCCTTCCAGGCCACGACGGCCGAGGAGTACCACGTCGCCACGACCACTGTCGGCGTCTGGGACGGTCGCCTGACCATCAGCCCCCAGGGCGGGACGAACACCAAGCTCGCCTACGTCGAGGTCGTCGGCCAGCCGATGGCCCCGCACGTGGACACCGTCCTCCCGGACAACCGGGAGACGGACCACGGCCTCGCTGCCGGTGTCTCCTCGACCATCCGCATCCCCTACGCGGGTGTCGGCGTCGACCCGACCACCCTCCAGGGCAACGTCCACCTCTACGAGCTGCCCGCGGGCACGCCCGTCGAGGTGACCGTCGGGACCTCCGGCGGCAACGACGTCATCTCCCTGGACCCGGTCGGTGGGCTCGAGGCGAACACCAGCTACCGGTTCGTCGTCACGAGCGGCGTCAAGGACAACTTCGGCGCCTCCTTCGTCCCCTTCACCTCGGTGTTCACCACCGGGGCCGGCGAGGTCGTCGGCGGCGGGGACGAGTTCACCCCGCTGACGAACATCGCCTTCGAGAAGGTGGAGCTCCCGATCGGGGCGAACAAGTACTGGTCGTCCTTCACCTTCGGGCCGGACGGCAAGCTCTACGGCACCACCATCGGCCAGGGCCTGTGGCGGTACACCGTGAACGAGGACGGCACGCTGTCCAACGCGGAGAGCCTCGGCCAGTTCGGGTACGCCATGATCGGCATCGTCTTCGACCGCGACTCGACGGCGGACGACCTCCGCCTGTGGGTCACGAAGACCAGCGCGAACGTGAGCAACGAGTCGAACAAGTGGATCAGCGGGATCAGCTACCTCAGCGGTCCGAACCTCGAGAACGAGGTGGAGATCTTCGACAACCTGCCCCGCTCGCAGTCCGACCACCTGACGAACTCCCTCGCCTACGGGCCCGACGGACGGCTCTACGTCCTGCAGGGCTCCAACCAGGCGGCCGGTGACCTCGACAACGCGTGGGGTCAGCGCGGCGAGACGCTCCTGACGGCGGCGACCCTGGTCTGGGACCAGGACGACCCGCAGATCCAGGCAGCCATGAACGGCGCGGGTCCGATCGACGTCAAGACGGCCGAGGGCGGTACCTACGACCCCTTCGACCCGAACGCGCCGCTGAAGATCTTCGCCAGCGGCATCCGCAACGCCTACGACCTCGTCTGGCACTCCAACGGCCACCTGTACGTGCCGACCAACGGCACGGCGGGCGGGGCGAACAGCCCCGGCGTCACGGTCAACGGCGACGGGACGTTCACCCGCGAGGCTGCGGCCGGCATCCCCGGCTTCTCCTCGGTGGACGGGCTCGACTACACCGCCGCCTGCCTCGACCGGCGCATCGACGGTGAGCCGTACACCGGCGGATCCGTGCCGCCGATCGCCAACCACCCGACTCAGCGCGACCACCTGTACCGGGTGGAGGAGGGCGGCTACTACGGCCACCCGAACCCCGAGCGGTGCGAGTGGGTGCTGCACGAGGGCAACGACCCGGCCAACCCGCCCACGGCGGCCGGCCAGGGTGGCTCGAAGTACGCCTCCGGTCAGCTTCCCGACCCGAACTACCGGGGCGTGGAGTGGGACCTCGGGTTCAACAAGTCCCCGAACGGTGCGCTCGAGTACAAGTCGGAGACCTTCGGCGGCCAGCTCAAGGGCCGGCTCGTCGTCACCCGGTTCTCCAACAACAACGACCTGCTGTTCCTCCAGGTCGACTCCACGACGGGTGAGGTGCTCGGCGAGCAGACCTCGACGGGTCTCACCGGCGTGCCGAACTCGACCATGACGGGCGTCGACGGGTTCAACGACCCGCTCGAGGTCGTCGAGGACCCGAGCACGGGCAACCTGTACGTCAACCAGTACAACCGCGGCGGGTCGGACCAGAAGCTGTTCCTGCTGCGCGTGCCGGCGGACCAGCAGGCCCCGAGCCTCACGGCCTCGGCCGACGAGCTCGTCTTCTCCAGCGTCATCAACACCACCTCGGCGGGCAAGTCGCTGACGGTGACGAACGAGTCCACGGACTCGGTCACGCTCGCTCGCACCGTCGTCGGTGCCAACCCGGGCGAGTTCACCGTCACCGGTGGCGCCACGACCCTCGCCGCCGGGGCGAGCACCACCTTCGCGGTGGCGTTCAAGCCGGGCTCGACCGTCGGGCAGCGCGAGGCGGTGCTCCGGGTCACCACCGGTGACCAGGTGATCGACGTCGGGCTGTACGGCCTGGCGATGGCGGGCATCGAGGGCAGCAAGGAGCCCACGTTCCAGGACGTGGTGGGCACCCTCGGGTACGACATCAACGTCGGCTGGACCAACCTCGCCGGCGGCATGGACCCCGCCGCCAAGGGCGACGAGGTGCTCGAGCCGCTGTTCGTCAAGGCGGGCTCCGGCTCGGTGACGATGCAGCCGGTCGCGCACTACGCACCGAAGGAGCACCTGCCCTTCGGGTGGTACACGGGTGACGGCTCGGAAGCCGAGCGCAGCGTCATCGCGCAGATCGACACCTCCGGGTACCAGTCGCTGCTGCCGCCCATCACGGCGGGTGGCACGACCACGTTCAACCCGGGGAGCGCCGAGTTCGGCTTCTTCTACCACTCCGGGGTGTTCGACCGGTACGGCTTCACGGAGGACCGGCTCAACTCGCCCGCCTCCGCGGCCCACCGGGCCCGGATCTACCCGGCGAGCGACCGCGACGGCACGCCCATCCGCAACGCCTACATCGTGGCGTTCGAGGACGCGAGCAACGGTGACTACCAGGACTACGTGTTCCTCGTCACCGGTGTCCGCCCCGCGGGGGACGAGCCGCCGCCGCCAGACCCCACCGGTGACCCGGTGCGGATCAACTTCTCCAACCAGGCTGCCGCACTTCCCACGGGTTACCTGCGGGACTTCGGCCAGCCGTTCGGAGCGCGGACCCGCGCCGACCAGGGCACGGGACTGACCTTCGGGTGGAAGAACCAGGTCAACGGTGAGGTCATCGACCTCTCGACCGGCGGGACGAGCGGACCCGGCAACGGCCGGGACCGCAACACCTCGCAGTCGGACCAGCGGCTCGACACGCTCATGCACATGCAGTCGCAGGACGTGACGGACAACGGGAACACCTTCAACGGCGTCTCGGCGCGTGCCTTCTGGGAGCTCGCGCTCCCGACCGGGACGTACCGCGTGACCGTGGCCGCCGGTGACCCGACGGTCAACTCCGACCCCGAGCAGCACGTCATCAACCTCGAGGGCGAGCAGGTGATCGCCCCCTTCACCCCGAGCGGTGCGGTGGGCACGAACACCCGGCACACGACCGCCACGGCGGACGTCGTCGTCGACGACGGATTCCTCACCGTCGACGCCCTCGGCGGGACCAACACGAAGATCAACTACATCGACGTGACCCCGCTCGAGGTCGACGAGGGCCCGGACGACCCGAGCGACGGCGCAGCCGTCAAGGTCAACTTCCAGACGGCGGCCGCGCCGACGCCCTCGGGCTGGTTCGCGGACACCGGTGCGGCCTTCGACGCCGAGGACGGCTACGGCTGGATCGTCGACGGCGCACCCGCCGACCGGAGCGCCGCCATGCGGTACCGCACGACTCCGACGTCGGGCATCACCTTCGTCAACGACCCGCTGCTCCAGACCTTCACGATCCTGGACAACACGCAGGTCACCTCGTTGACGAACGGCACCTGGGAGTACGAGCTGCCCAACGGCACCTACGAGGTCGCTGCGGCCGTGGGTGACTCCGGGTACGTCGACTCCACCCACACGGTCCTCGCCGAGGGGCAGCCGGTGATCAACGGGTTCGTGCCGACCAACACGAACCCCCACCAGACGGGTGTGCGGACGGTGGAGGTCACCGACGGTCGGCTGACCATCACCAGCGGCGGGACCAACACCAAGCTCGCCTGGGTGACCATCGACGGCGAGGGGCTCGGCGGGGAGGAGCCCGTACCCACGGAGAGCGTGCAGGTGGCGTTCGCCCCGGAGGCGGCTCCGACCACGGCGGGCTGGATCACCGAGACCGGCGGCGCCTACTCGGCGGTGCGCGGGCACGGCTGGCTCGATGCGTCCACCGGCAACCCGGTGAGCCGCATGGAGGCGACCAGGTACCGCTCCGCCCCCAGCGGGGGGATCGCGTACCCCACGGACGACATCCGCAAGTCCTTCGCGTTCCTGGACAACGCCACCCAGCCCACCTACACCAACGGGATCTGGGAGTACGCGCTGGGCAACGGCACGTACGGCGTCGAGGTCTCCGTCGGGGACGCCAACTACCTCGACTCGGTGCACGGCGTGACGGTCGAGGGCGTCCCGGTCATCAGCGGCTTCGACCCGACCGCTGCCACCCCGTTCACCACCGGAAGCGGCACGGTGACGGTGACCGACGGCAAGCTCACCATGACGAACTCGGGTGAGAACACCAAGGTCAACTGGATCCGGATCACCGGCGAGGCGCTCCTCGAGCCCACCGTCGGCGTCACCGCCAACGGGTTCGCGATCGACGACTCCTACGCCGGCGGTCCGGCCGAGATCGTGGTCTCGGCCGACGCCCCCGGGGACGCGACGATCGCGTCGCTGACGTACACGCTCAACGGTGGTGCGCCGACCAGCTACACCGGGCCGTTCACGCTCGGCGTCGGTCAGCACGTCCTGGCGATCACGGCGACCGACAGCGAGGACCGCACCACGGTCCGCGAGGTCACGCTGGACATCTTCGACGTCGGCGGCGTCATGGACGTCCGCAACGAGCAGGTCACCCGGCTCGGCGGGGAGCCCATCCCCGGCATGTCCGAGGACTGGGTCACCCTGCACCGCATCAACAGCGGCGTCACGACCCACGAGGTCATCGACACCGCCACCCTCACGGTGACCAACGACGGTGCGGAGGACCTGCGGGTGGCCGACGTGTCGCTCTCCGGCCCGAACGCCGCCGACTTCACGGTCACCGGCGCGCCGGAGACACCGTTCGTCGTCGAGCCGGGCGCCTCCGTCCCGCTGGAGGTCACGTTCACGGCGATCGCCGGGGGCAAGGGCATCCGGGCCGCTCAGCTGGACCTCACCTCGAGCGACCCGACGTCACCCGTCACCACCATCCAGGTGCGCGGTGGGTACATGACCGCACCCGAGGGAGGCAACGAGCTCTCGCTCAACCAGCTGTCGGCGCTCTTCGGCTGGACGACCAACATCGGTAACCTGCAGAACGGCGACGAGATGCGGACGTCCGCGCTCAACGGGGACGAGGTGCGCTCCCTGCTGTGGAAGCGGGCCGACACCTCCAAGCCCGTCGTCGTGCGTCAGATCGGCGCCTTCCACGGCTGCTGTGGGCAGCAGGAGACGATCAACATCTCCGGCACCTCCGCCACGCACAGCGCGCCGTACGGACAGTCGATCCTGCCGCTGAACAACCAGGGCAACCCGACGCAGCTGTCCACCAGCCCGACGGGTGAGTTCGGCATCGTGATCAGCGGTCAGACGACCAACAACCCGAACTACATGGCCGCCAAGACCTGGCCGGTCATCGACCAGGACGGCGAGCACGTGCCCGGGTCGTGGATCGTCGGCCACGACTACATCTCCTCGCCGAACCAGTGCGGCATCGGAGCGACGAACTGCGACTACCAGGACAACGTCTACCTCGTCACCAACGTCTTCCCCGTGACGCCCCACTCCGGGACGGCACCCGCCGCGCCGGCGGGGCTCAGCGCGGAGGTCGTCGACGAGACGGTCGAGCTGTCCTGGACCGCGACCACGGAGGACGACGTCATCGGCTACCACGTCGAGCGCGCCACCTCCGCGTCCGGCCCGTGGAGCCGGGTGACCAACACCAGCCCGGTGACCGGGACGTCGTTCACGGACACGAACCTGCCGTCCGCGGAGACCGCGTACTACCGGGTCCTCGCGGTCGACTTCTCGGGCACGGTGTCCGCGGCCTCGGCCGCGGTGGAGGCCCAGCTCCCCGAGCTCAGCGAGGCGCCGGTCCGGATCAACGCCGGCGGTGGAGCGGTGAGCACCGGTGGGCACCAGTGGCTCGCCGACTCGATGTTCGCCGGCGGCAAGATGTACTCGAACAGCTCGGTGACCTCGATCGCCGGGACCACCGACGACGTCCTCTACCTCACTGAGCGCAGTGCGGAGACGAACCTCGGGACGTTCGGGTACAACGTCGGCGTCAACGGCGGCGAGTACCTCGTGCGGCTGCACTTCGCCGAGATCTACCACGGCGCGACCGGTGGTGGGGCCGGCGGGACCGGGAAGCGCGTGTTCAGCGTGAACCTCGAGGGCGGACCGGTCGAGGTCGCCAACCTCGACCTGAACGCCGTGGTGGCGCCGATGACGGCCCACGTCGTGGAGGTGCCCGTCACGGTCACCGACGGGAACCTCGACATCGACTTCTCGGCCACGGTGAACCAGCCGAAGGTCAGCGCGATCGAGGTCATCCCGGCGGGCTGACCGCCACCTTCCCGCGGCGTGCTCGCCGAGCGAGCACGCCGCGGGACTCAGACCCCCGGCCCGTTCGAATCTACCGCCCGAGATTCGAACGGGTCGGGGCCTTTTCCTGTGTTCCCGCCGACGCGACTGTGCGTCGGCTGCTTAGTCATGTGTGGCGAACGTCACAGCCCCTATCTCGCATCCTTCTAAAGTCGCAGCCGATGGGTAGTCACAAGTAGGAGAAACGTCTGCAGGCCGCCGGCCTGCGGACCCTCCGACTCGGGCACCGCGGCGATCTCGGGCCCGCAGCCACTTGGGGGCGATGTGGGCACTCACGAGCACTCCCTTCCGCCTCCGCGGAAGAAGCTGCAGGCCGCGCTGCTCGCGGCTCTCGCAGTGGTGGTCCTCGCCGGGGCCGGCGTCGTGAGCTCCAGCGCCCCGGCCGCACAGTCGCCCGGTGAGACGTTCAACCCCTTCGTGGCCAACCGCGGGTTCACCGTCGTGGCGCGTGGCAACGCCGTCCTCGGCAACGGCGAGCTCGCGGGGTCCGTCGCCGCCTTCGGCTCGCTGGCCTCGACCGTCCACAACTACCCCGTCCGGCACTACGCGGCCGGGCTGCGGGACTACGTGGTGCCCCTCATCGACGGGGAGCCCGTTCGCATCCTCGCGACGACGTTCACCGGCGTCGGCAACATCGACCTCACCAACGCCAACGCCACACCGGACTCGCCGGAGTCCCGCGCCATCGCCAAGTTCGTCGATACGCAGGGCCTGCGCGCCGTCCTCGCCGAGCCCGGTGCGTACACCCGCGTGGTCAACCCGGCGTCGACCGCCGACTACGAGGGCAACCTGGACGCGAAGGCCCTCCCGTACACGCAGGACGTCATCCAGCGCCGGGTGCAGGCGGACCTCGGCAGCGTCGGCGCGTACTTCGACGTGGACGCGCAACTGACGCAGGCAGACCAGTGCCTGTCGGCGATGTACGGCGCCCAGCCGGCCGTGGTGAACAACGTCGGCCTCACCGACACCGGCTCCGAGCTGGTCGTCACCAGCTTCGACGACACCCGCCCGAACGTGCTGTCCTACGCCGCCATCGCGGGCAGGACGATCAAGCGGGAGGGTGCAGCGGTCGGCTACGTCCCGAGCGCGCAGGCGCCCCTGGTCATCACCGTGCCCGCCGGCACCACGCGCATCGGGCGCATCAACATCGAGGGCTGGTCGGCCAACGCCGGCGAACAGCAGTCCTACGCCCGGCACATCCTGCTCGACCTCTCCGCCGTCACCGGCACCGTGACGATGGACGAGCTCGAGCTCGGGGCCATCTGGGCACCGCGCGCGAACCTGTCGTACAGCTCCGGTGTCACCGCGAACGGCCAGTGGTTCGCCAACAACGTCACCACCGCCGGCGGCGGCGCGATCAACCACCACAGCTTCCTCGGCGAGCTGCCCTGCCCCCGCACCGGCGACCTCTCGCTGACGAAGATCGTGTCCGGGGACGGCGCCGCGCTCGTCGGCGACGCGACGTTCACCTTCGACGTGACCATCGACGGCCAGAGCCACGCGGTGAGCCTGGCCGACGGCGAGTCCCGGCTGTTCGCCGACCTGCCGGCGGGCACCAGGGTCTCGGTCGCGGAGCGGCCGGTGACCGTGCCGGAGGGCGCCGTCTTCGCCGGGGTCGACTACCGGGCCGACGGCACCCTCATCGACCCTGTGGCCCTCACGATCGTGGCCGACACGCACCTCGCTGTCGTGGCCACCAACACCTTCGGCCTCGAGGCGGACACGCTCCTCACCCTGGTCAAGGACGTCGCACCGGGGAACCCGGCCGACTGGACGCTCACCGCCACGGCCGGTGACGGCCACCCCGTCGTCACCGGCGCGGGCACCGCCACCGGTCCGGTGACGGCAGGCGTGACGTACGCCCTCACCGAGAGCGGCGGCCCGGCCGAGTACGTCCAGGACGGCGCGTGGCGGTGCACCTACCCCCGGGACGACGGGACCCTCGCCGCTGTCGACGCAAGCACGGGCGCCGTCGTCGTCCCCCGTGCCACGCACGTCACCTGCACGGTCACCAACGTCGCCGCCACCCTCACCGTGCTCAAGGTCGTCACCGGGGAGTCCGGCCTCGGGCCGGCCGACTGGGCGCTGACCGCCACCCCGGGCGCGGGAGTCGACGGTCTCGGCGCGACCACCGTGGCGGGCGCGACGACCCCCACGAGCGGCAACACCTTCCCCCTCCGCCCCGAGCACCAGTACGCGCTCACCGAGCAGCCCGTCGGCACGCACCTCAGCCCCTCGCTGCAGGTGGCCGTCGAGCGCTACGTCGGACCCGCGCCGCACGCGCCGGACCACACGACCCGGTCCCACTGGGAGCCGGTGGACCCGTCGGCCATCACGGTGGACCGCGGCATGCACGAGGTCTACCGGTTCGTCACCTTCGTCCCGACCCCGCTCGCGCTCCCGGCGCTCGGCGGCATCGGCACGTCCTCACTCGTCATGACCGGAGGCGCTGTCACGGCCGCCGGTCTCACCGTCGGCGTCGTCCTCCACCGGCGCCGCACCCGGGGCCTCACGTGACCACGCCCCGCCCCACACACGCGCCGAGTGCTCATGACGAGCCGCTCGGACCCACCCCGCTGGCCGGGAGAACAGGAGCTCGACCCATGACCATCCTCCGCACGAGACTGGGGGCGGCGCTCGCCGTCGCCGCCCTCGCCGTCGTCGGGCTTCCCGGCACGGGCGCGGCGGCCGCCGTCGCGCCGTCCACCGCGAACATCGACCCGACCGCGAGCGGGTCGCTCACCATCACCAGCCTCGCCCGCACCGGCGACGACGCCGTCACACCGGCCCCCGTCGAGGGCGTCACCTTCACCGTCCAGCAGGTCACGTCCTACAACGGCGAGCCGGTCGACCTCACCACGCCAGAGGGCTGGCAGACCATCGACGGCATCACCGTCGACGACGTCCCGAACGCCGTCCTCGCGGCCGGTACCGCACGGACGACGGCCGCGGACGGGACGGCCACGTTCGGCCCGCTGCCGCTCGGCCTGTACTACGTCACCGAGACGGGCAGCCCCGCTCACGTCGCGGCCCGTACCGTGCCGTTCCTCGTGACGCTCCCGCACCCGGACACGACAGCCGGCACCTGGACCTACGACGTGTCCGTCTCCCCGAAGAGCTCGGTCGCCTCGGCGGGCAAGCAGGTGGACGACGACGGCGCCCTCGCCCTGGGCAGCACCGTCACGTGGACGCTCAGCGGCTCGGTCCCGCCGCCGCCGGACGGCGGGACGCTCGAGCAGTACGTCGTCACCGACCGGTTGGACGAGCGCCTCAGCTACCTGGGGGACACGGTCACCGTCACGACGACGCCGAGCGCCGCGCTGGGGGCGGGGGACTACGCGGTGACCTACGCCGACCGCCTGCTGACCGTCGAGCTCACCCCGGCCGGCCTGAGCAAGCTCGCAGGCATTGGCTCCGTCACGTCCGAGCTCGCCGTCACCTTCGACACCGAGGTCCTCGCCATCGGCGACGGCACCATCGAGAACCAGGCCGCGTTCACCATCGGGCAGGCCACCTTCAGCCCGCAGGCGGTGACCCAGTGGGGCGCCGTCGAGATCTACAAGCACGTCGAGGGCGACACGGGCGCGCCGCTGTCCGGCGCCGTCTTCGAGGCCTACGCGACCGCGAGCGACGCGGCGGCACGCACGAACGCGCTTGAGATCTGGGTCGGTGACAAGGACGTCTCCCAGTTCATCACCGGTGAGGACGGCCTGGTGCTCCTGCCCGGCTTCTCGGCCGGGGAGACCGTCTACCTGGCCGAGGTGCAGGCACCCGCGGGCTACACGGCGTCCGACGAGGTCTACCAGGTGGTCGTCACGGCCGGCTCGGTCCCGCAGCGCGTCTCGGTGGCCAACAGCCAGCGGACCGGCGTGGACCTGCCCGTCCTGGGTGCCCAGGGCATGGCGCTGGCCGGGCTTGTCGGCCTGGGCCTCATCGGCGGGGGCGTGGGGCTGGGCGTCGCGAGCAGGCGCCGCAGGTCCGTCGGCTAGGTCCCGGCGCCTCTGGAGTCCCGCGGTGACGACGCTGAGCAGGAGGATGCGCCTGGCCATCGCCCTGCTCGTGTGGGGCGGCGTGATGGTCATGCTCTACGCACCGACGGCGATGTGGCTGGAGCAGGCGGAACAGAGCCGGGCCAACGACGCGCTCGCGAACACGACGCGCGCGACGAGCCCCGCGGAGCGCTCCCGCATGGCCGAGCGGGCACGGGAGTACAACGAGGCGCTGCTCTACGGCATCGGCGTGGACTCCTTCGACTACGGGTCGACGCTCACGGTGGGCCGGACCGACATCATGGCCCGGCTGCGGATCCCCTCGATCGGCCTGGACCAGCCGGTCCGCCACGGGATGAGCGAGGAGGTGCTCAGCCGGGCGCTCGGGCACGTCGAGGGGACCAGCCTGCCGGTCGGCGGGCCGAGCACCAACGCCGTCATCGGCGGGCACCGGGGACTGCCCACCGCGACCGCGTTCACCTACCTCAACCAGGTGCAGGTGGGCGACGAGGTGGTCGTCGAGGTCGCGGGCGAGGTGCTCACCTACGCGGCCGTCAGCTACGAGGTCCTGCCGCCCGGGGACGCCGAGCACCAGCCGGTCCAGCTGGGCCGCGACCTCCTGACGATGATCACCTGCACGCCGCTGGGCATGAACACCGAGCGCATCGTCGTCGTCGCGGAGCGGGTGGAGACGCCGGCCGACGCGGTCGCGGGAGCCCCGTCCGACCTGCCCCGGTTCCCGTGGTGGGCCGTCGCGGCCGGCACGGTGACGCTCGGCGGCGTCGTGTTCGTCGCCCGGCCGACGAGAGGTGCACCCGCGGACGGCTCAGCGCCGTGCCAGCGGGATCTCGGCGTCGATCCGGGAGAGCTTGTGAGGGTTGCGGACGTAGTAGATCCCGGCGATCTGCCCGTCGAGGACCTGGGCGACGAAGATGCCGTCCAGCTCACCGTCCAGGGTGACGAGGAGGGCGGGGTGCCCGTTGACCGCGGTGTGCTGCGCGGCGAGGGTGCCGCCGGCCTTGCGCATGCCGCCGACGAACAGGCGGGCGACCTTGTCGGCGCCTCGGACGGGGTTGGGGACGGCCTGCTTGATCCCGCCGCCGTCGGCGAGGACGACGACGTCGGGGGCCAGCACGTCCATCAGCGTCTGGACGTCACCGGTCTCGACCGAGACCTTGAAGGCCTCCAGCGCGGTCCGCGTCTCCGCGGGTGAGGCGGGCCGGCGGGGGCGGCGGGCCCGGACGTGGCCGCGGGCGCGGTGGGCGATCTGCCGGACCGCCTCGGGGGACTTCTCCACGGCGTCGGCGATCTCGTCGTAGGGGAAGCCGAAGGACTCGTGCAGGACGAACACGGCCCGCTCGGTGGGGGAGAGCGCCTCGAGGACGACCATGAGGGCCATCGAGACGCTCTCGGCGAGCAGCACGTCCTCGGCGACGTCGGGCGAGGTGAGCAGCGGCTCGGGCAGCCACTGCCCGACGTAGTCCTCCTTGCGCCGCTGCAGCGTGCGCACCCGGTTCAGTGCCTGCCGGGTGGCGATCCGCACCAGGTAGGCGCGCCGGTCACGGACCTCGGTGAGGTCCACGTCGACCCACCGCAGCCAGGTCTCCTGCAGCACGTCCTCGGCGTCGGTGGCGGAGCCGAGGATCTCGTAGGCCACGGTGAAGAGCAGGTTGCGGTGAGCGACGAAGGCGTCGGTCGCCTCGACGACGGACTCGTCTGTCATGGTCGGCCTCCTCGACGTGCCGCTCAGTCTGCCCGCGCCTCGTCGAGGACGACAGGGGCCGCGGACCGGAGACGTCGCGCGCGGCGCGGGTCCTGCACCGCCGTGAGCGTGGCGATCAGCGCCGGGTGGCGGGCGACCAGGCTCAGCGAGGCGCGGTTGCCCGCGGTGACGGACTCCTTGAACCACGCGCCGGCACGGCCGCCCACGTGGAGGGCGATCGCGGTGTCGTCACGCCGGGCGACCTGCAGCACGCCCGCGCTACGCCCGATGCTGAGGCACTGGCCGGGCACCGACACCGCGACGGGCTTGGGCGCGTGCCCCGCGACGCGGCGCAGCACCGTGGCGGCCGCGTGCGCACCGAGGGGCAGCGCGGCCGCGCAGCACATCCGGTAGGGCACTCCCGAGGGGACCGCCGAGTCCCCGGCGGCGACGATGCGATCGTCGTCGACGCTGGTGAGGGTCTCGTCGGTGAGCAGCCGCCCGACGGCGTCGGTGCTCAGCCCGCTGCGGCTCGCGAGGTCCGGGACGCCGAACCCGGCGGTCCACACAGTGACGTCGCTGGGCAGCTCGCGACCGTCGGCGAGCTGCACGGCGTGGGGCCGCACGGCGGAGACCGGAGCGTTGTCCAGCACGGTGACCCCGAGGCGGTCCAGCTGCCTGGCGACCTCCCGCCGGGCCGACGGGTGCAGGTAGGGGCCGAGCTCCTCGGCGGTGACGAGCGTGACGGAGCGGCCGAACTCGGCGAGCTCCGACGCCACCTCGATGCCGGTGGCGCCGCCACCGACGACCGTGACCGGCGCGGCCGGGCCGGCGGCCTCCAGGGCGTGCTGCAGGGCTTCCGCCTGCTCCAGGGTGCTCAGCGGGTGGGCGTGCTCGCTCGCGCCCGGCACGGTCGGTGCCGCGCCGTGGCTCCCGACGGCGTAGACCACGTAGTCGTACCCGACCGTGCCGCCTGCAGCGAGCTCGAGAGTGCGGGACGCGGCGTCGATCCGCGTCACCGAGTCGACGGTGAGCCGGACGGTGGGGGCGAGGATCTCGGTGAAGTCGACGACCGCCTCGTGCGTGCCGACCGTCCGCTGGTGCAGCCGGATGCGCTCGACGAACGAGCTCCGCGGGTTGACGAGGGTGATCCTCAGGTCCGGGTTGGTCGTGAGCCGGTTCGCGGCGATGACGCCGGCGTACCCGCCGCCGACGACCACCACGTCTGTCACGTCTGCCATGGTCTTCCACTCCTTCGGTGTCCGGTCGTGTCACTGGGGTTGTGGTCACAAGACACCGCTGGGGCGGAGAACGTGACAGGGGAGTGGCGCAGGTGAGTTGACTCACGGGGGCGGGAGACTGTTAACTGTTAACAGTCAACGAAGCCGGACATGCGTAAGGAAGCGCGTTGCTGATCGAGCCCATCAAGCAGGACTCCCTGGGGATGCAGGTTGCCGCCGAGCTGCGGCGGCTCATCGCCACGCGCCGGATCGCGCCGGACACGGTCGTCGGCGAGGAGTCGCTCGCGGCGCAGTTCGGGCTGAGCCGAGGCCCGATCCGTGAGGCGATCCGCATCCTCGCTGCGGAAGGACTCATCGAGAGCAGCGGTCGCCGGTCCGTCATCCGGGGGCTCGCGGCGGACGACATCGACGAGCTCTTCTCGTTGCGCTACGTGCTGGAGTCGGCCGCGGTGGAGTGGGCGATGGAACGCGACCCCGACCACCTCGTCCGGCTGCTCGACGACTCGCTCCGCGAGATGGAGCGCGCAGTCGAGAGCGGGAGCGCGGAGGCCTTCGCGGACGCGGACCTCCACTTCCACTCCAGCCTGTACGTCGTCGCGGGGCATCGCAGGCTCCAGGGCATCTGGGACCAGTACCGGCCCGGCATCCACCTGGTGCTGCTCGCCTCACGATCCACGTACAGCGACCTCCGCCCGTCGATCGAAAGTCACTACCGCCTGCGCGACCTCATCTCGAGCGGGGGGCTCGAGGCCGTGCGCGCGGACCTGGCGGAGCACCTGGACAACGCCCGCGGGCGTGTCCGGGAGTTCTACGAGACGGACCTCGAGTCCGAATCTCGCACTCAGTAGCACACCCCCAACCCGCAAGGAGCGGAAACTATGAAGTTTCGCAACCGTCCTGCTGCACTCCTCGTCGCGGGATTCGCCGTGACCGCGCTGGTCGCGTGCTCGTCCGACGACGGCGACGCCGCCGCCGCCAGCTACCCGGACGGCGATCTGCGGATCATCGTCCCCTACGACGCCGGAGGCGCCTCCGACCTGTCCGCGCGCACCCTCGCCAGTGAGATGGAGGAGTCCCTCGGCGTCTCGATCATCGTCGAGAACCGCTCCGGCGGTGCGGGTTCCGTCGGTCTCGCCGCACTGGCTGAGGCCGAGCCGGACGGCTACACCCTCGGCTACATGCCGGTGGAGGTCGTCATGCTCGGCCAGCAGGGCTACGACACCGACCACACGGACTACGACTACCTCGGTCAGATCGTCTCCGTGCCGGCGACCATCGCCGTCCCGGCGGACAGCCCCTACGAGACGCTGCAGGACCTCGTCGACGCTGCGACGGAGAACCCGGACACCATCACCGTGTCCAACTCCGGTGCCGGGTCCATCTGGCACGCAGCCACCACGCTGCTGAACGAGGAGACCGGCGCACAGTTCCGCCCCGTGCCCTTCGACGGCGGCGCGCCCGCGGTCAGCGCCGCCATCGGTGGCCAGGTCGACGCCGTCGTCGCCGGTGTCTCCGAGACCTCTCAGGCACACGCCGACGGACAGCTGCGCGTCCTTGCCATCCTCGCCGAAGAGCCCGCCGACGCGCTGCCCGAGGTGGAGACGGCGACCGACCAGGGCATCGACGTCGCCATCGGCGGCTGGGGGATGCTCGGAGCGCCGGCCGGACTCCCGGACGAGGTCGTCGAGGTGCTCGGCGACGCCGTCGAGGAGGCCGTCGCCTCCGATGCCTACACCGAGGTCATCGAGAGCGCCGGCAACATCCCGCAGTGGCGCAACCCCGCCGACGCGACGGAGTTCGTCAACGCCGAGGCCGACATCTTCGCGACGCTCCTCGCCGAGTGACGTGACCGGTGCGGGGGCGGCGCCGCCGCCCCCGCACCACCCCCTTCGACCACCCACACCTGAGGAAGACCACCGTGCCCGAGAACGCCACCCCCGCCAGCCGACCCGAGCTCGTCACCGCGGTCCCGACCCCCTTCACCGCCGACGGCGCGCTGGACCTCGCCGGGACTCGCGTGCTCTTCGAGCGGCTGGCCGAGGAGCCCATCGACGGTGCCTTCGTCGCCGGCACCACGGGCGAGTTCACCACCCTGGACGACGGGGAGCGGATGGCGGTCATCGAGGCCGGCATCGCCGCCTTCGGCCCCGAGCGCGCCTACGTCCACGTCGGTGCCGCGTACCCGCGCCAGGCCGTGCAACTGACGACCGACGCCGTGGCGGCCGGGGCCCGGAAGGTCGCCGCCATCACCCCGTACTACTTCCCCGCTCCCGTCGAGGCGACGGTCGACTACTTCCGCCAGGTGGTGGAGGCGGCCGGCGATGCGGAGGTGTACGCCTACCTCTTCACCGCACGCACGACGACGGAGTTCCCCTGGGACAAGCTCCCGCTGCTGGCCGACGTCGGCGTCACGGGAGTGAAGATCAGCGGCGAGACCGACGAGTCGGTCGCCAGGTACCTCTCGTACGCGCCGCAGGACTTCGTCGTCCTGTCCGGCAACGACATCGCCTTCGCCGACTTCATCGACGACGGCGGGGCGGGCATCATCTCCGGAGTCTCCTCCGTGTTCCCCCAGCCCTTCGTCCGGCTGCGCGACGCGATCGCCGCCGGCGACGGCGAGACCGTGCAGAGCGCGCGCGAGGACATCGTGCGAGCCGTGCAGCTGGTCCGCGCCGGCAGCATCGCCCACCTCAAGGCCGGACTCGAGCTCCGTGGCCTGCCCGCCGGGCCGGTGCGCGCGAGCGTCGAGGACATCCCGGAGGCCGACCGCACGGCCATCGCTCGAGAGCTGGAACGATGGGCCAGCTAGACGCGACCCAGCAGGCGCCGGTCCCACCGGCCAGCTCCTCGCGCGCCTTCGAGGCGGTCGTCGCCGCGATCGCCGTGGTGGCGAGCGTCGTCGTCCTCCTGCTGTCACGCGGGATCGAGTCGAGGGTCGACTCCGGCGGGCTGTCCCCGGACTGGTGGCCCCTGGTGCTCGGCGGGACGGGCCTCGCCCTGTCGCTCGCCCTCCTCGTCGTCGCCCTCGTCCGGCCGACCCGCGAGCGGGACGGCGTGGACGCCGCGACGCGTGAGGGGTGGATCCGGGCAGGCCTCGCGATCATCCTCTCGGTCATCTTCATCGAGGTCTGGGCGGCCATCGGCTTCGTCATCCCGGCGGTGGTCTACCTCGCGGTCCTCGCGCTGCTCTTCGGCGTGCGGAGCGTCAAGCTCCTCGTGCTGTTCCCCCTCGGCGTCACGGCGCTGATCTACGTGATGTTCGACCTACTGTTGCGAGTGCCGCTGTGACCACCATCCTCGAAGGGCTCAGCGCCTTCACCGACATCGCCTTCTGGGGCTTCATGCTGCTCGGCATGGTCCTCGGCCTGCTCGTCGGGTTCTTCCCCGGCGTCACCATGACGATGGCCGTGGCGCTCGCGAGCGGCTTCACCCTCACGCTCCCCGCTGAGCAGGGCCTGGCCGTGCTGCTGACCATCTACGTCGCCGGACAGTTCGGGGACCGGATCCCGGCGATCCTCATCAACACCCCGGGCACCCCGGCCTCCATCGCGACGACGCTCGACGGCTACCCCATGGCCAAGAACGGGCAGGCGGGCCTCGCGCTCGTCGTGTCGGGCATCGGCACGGCCGTCGGCATCCTCGCGAGCATGGTGCTGTTCGTGCTCATCGCCCAGCCGATCGCCTCCTTCGCGCTGCGCTTCGGCCCGGCCGAGATGTTCGCCCTCGTGCTGTTCGGCCTCACGGTGATGATCAGCATCGCCTCCAAGTCGCTGCTCAAGGGCCTGCTGGCAGGAGTGCTGGGGCTGCTGCTCGCCGTCGTCGGCCGCGACCCCATCACCGGTGACCAGCGCTTCACCTTCGGGATCAACGAGCTCACCTCCGGCGTCGAGTTCATCGCCGTCATCATCGGCCTCTTCGGCATCGCCGAGGTCCTGGACCAGATCCTCACCCACCGCAAGAGCACCGTCCGGCCGATCTCGAGCCTCGGGCGCTGGTGGCCCACCAAGGGGGAGCTGCGCGAAGCGGGCCGGGGCGGGGCGATCGGTGGCGCCATCGGGCTGGGCGTGGGGATCGTGCCGGCCGCCGGCGGGGACATCGCCGGCCTCATCGGCTGGGACCGGGCGCGGTCGGCATCCAAGACCCCGGAGAAGTTCGGCACCGGCTACGTCGGCGGCGTGGCGGCGTCGGACACGGCGTCGAGCGCCACCCTCGGAGGTTCGCTGACGACGACCATGGCGCTGGGCATCCCCGGCGACTCGGTCATGGCCGTGATGATCGGGTCGATGATCGTCTGGGGCATCCAGCCGGGCCCGTCGCTCTTCACCGACCGTCCCGACATGGTGGTGCTCATCGCCGCCATCATGGTCGTGGCCACGCTCATCACGACCGCGGTCAGCCTCGTCCGCACCCGCGGGATGGTGCGCCTGCTCGACATGAAGCCCGAGTACCTCTGGGCCATCATCCTCATCTTCTGCATGGTGGGGACCTACGCGACGAGCAACAACGTGTTCACCGTGGTGACGATGATGGTGTCCGGAGTCGTGGGCCTGGGCCTCAAGCGCGCGGGCATCCCCGCCGGTCCGGTGGTCCTCGGGCTGCTGCTCGGGCCGCTGGCGGAGGCGAACCTGCGCCGCGCCCTGGTCATCGGCGGGTCCGGTGAGCTGGTGTCGAGCTGGATCTCCATCGTCCTGCTGGCCCTGACCGCACTCGTCCTCGGCGGCACGTTCCTGCGCCGGTTCCGCACGCCGAAGGCCGCGGTGGCGGCGACGTCACGAGACGAGGTTTCCCCGAACTGATGCACGCGAGACACGACAGAGCGAGACACGACAAAGGAGTGGTAGAGCCGTGAAGAAGATCATCAACGACCCGGCCGACTTCGTCGACGAGGTCGTCGACGGGCTGCTGTTGGCACATCCCGACGAGCTGCGTGCCGCTTCGGCGGACCGGCGCGCCCTCGTCCGCACCGACGCCGGCACCGGGGGGAAGGTCGGCATCGTCACCGGTGGCGGGTCGGGCCACATGCCGTTCTTCCTCGGGTACGTCGGGCGTGGCCTCGCCTCGGGCGTGGCCGTCGGGAACGTCTTCTCCTCGCCCTCGGCGGAGCAGATCCACGCCGCGACGGTGGCCAGCGACGACGGCGCGGGCGTGCTGTACCTCTACGGCAACTACGGGGGAGACGTCTACAACTTCGACGTCGCCGCCGACCTCGCCGCCGCCGACGGCATCCGCACGACGACGGTCCTCGGCACCGACGACATCCTCTCCGCACCGACCGAGCGCGCCGAGACCCGCCGCGGCGTCGCCGGCCTGATCTTCGCCTACAAGACCGCGGGAGCCGCCGCCGACCGCGGGGACGACCTCGCCACGGTCACCGAGATCGCCCAGCGGACGGTCGACCGCACCCGGACGATGGGCGTGGGCCTGTCGCCCACGATCCTCCCCGCGGCGGGTGAGCCGACCTTCACCCTCGCCGAGGGGGAGATGGAGATCGGGATCGGCATCCACGGGGAGCCCGGCTCCCACCGCGGGCCGCTGGAGACCGCCGACGAGATCACCGACCGGTTCATCGCGGAGCTCACCAAGGAGCTGGACCTCACCGAGGGCAGCAGGGTGGCCCTCCTCGTCAACGGCCTGGGCTCCACGCCGCTCGAGGAGCTCTACCTCATCTACCGCCGGACCCACCAGCTGCTCGCCGAGCGGGGCGTGACCATCCACCGCCGGTACATCGGCGAGTACGCGACGAGCCTGGAGATGGCCGGCGCCTCGCTGTCCGTCCTCGTCCTCGACGACGAGCTCACCGAGCTCATCGACGCCCCGGCCCGCTCGCCCTTCTTCACCCAGGGCGCCGTCGAGCCGCTCACCGAGATCCCCGCCAAGCAGGCACCCGTCGTGCGGTCCGCTGCGACCGAGACGGGCGAGGTACGCACCGTCGCCGAGCCCGGCCGGCTGCGCGAGATCGTCCTGGCAGTGACCGACCGCCTGCCCGCGCACGCCGACGAGCTGCGTGAGCTGGACGCCGCCCTCGGCGACGGCGACCTCGGGATCACCGTGAGCTCCGGGGCTCGCGCGGTCCGTGAGGCGGTCTCCACCCTGCCGCAGGACGCCCACCCGAGCGAGGTGCTCAAGTCCGCGGGGGTGGCCTTCGCGAGCGCGAACCCCTCGACCTACGCCGCCCTCGTCGGCGGTGGCCTGGTCGCCGCCGCGACGTCGGTGGCCGACGCCGAGCGGTTCACGGCGGACGAGCTGGCCACAGCGCTGGCCGCCTTCCAGCAGCGCATCATGGAGCGGGGCGGGGCCCAGGTCGGTGACAAGACTGTCGTCGACGTCATCGCGCCGGTCGCCGACCTGGTGAGCGAGCGTCGCGCCGAGCCCGCCGGTGACCTCGCGAGCGCCGCCGTCCAGACGGCCGACACCGCCGTCGCCGACGGCGCCGGGAAGCTCTCCCAGCGGGGTCGAGCGAGCTGGGTCGGGGAGCGCAGCGCCGGCCACAACGACCCCGGCTCGGTCGCCTTCCTCCGGCTCCTCGAGGAGATCGCCAAGGAGTTCTGACCACCTCCACGTCCACCCTGTCGCCGGGGTCCGCCTCGGCGACCGATCATCACCACCACACCGAAACGGGAGAAGCAATGACCGCTACCACCTCCAAGCGCCGCCTCACCGCCCTTGTCGCGACGGCCGCCCTTGCGCCCCTCGCGCTCGCCGCGTGCGGGTCCCTCGACGAGGACACCGGCGCGGACACCGCCACCGACGCCGCGACCGGCGGCGGCGAGGCCGGTGGCGACCACACCATCGTCACCGTCCCCAAGCTCACCGGCATCTCCTGGTTCACCCGCCTGGGCGAGGGCACCGACCGGTACGCCGAGGAGACCGGCGTGGACGCCTACATGCAGGGATCGGGGCAGGCCGACGCCAACGCTCAGGTCCGCGTCATCGAGGACCTCCTCGCCTCCGACGTCGACGCCCTCGCCGTCGTGCCCTTCCAGCCCGACGCCGTCGAGCAGGTCCTGGGCCGCGCGATGGACGAGGACGTCGTCGTCATCACCCACGAGGCACCCGAGATCGAGAACGCCGACTGGGACCTCGAGGCCTTCCGCAACGAGGACTACGGCGTCAACCTCATGGAGCAGCTCGCCACCCGCATGGACGGCGAGGGCCAGTACGCCGTCATGGTCGGCTCCCTGAGCTCCGCCACCCACATGGCGTGGGTCAACGCGGCGGTGGAGTACCAGGAGGAGAACTACCCCGACATGGAGATGGTCGGGGACTTCGTCGAGACCTCCGACGACTCCCAGATCGCCTACGAGCGCATGCAGGAGCTGCTCTCCGCCTACCCGGACCTCAAGGGGGTCCAGGGCTCCGCGTCCACCGATGTCGTCGGCGTGGGTCAGGCCGTCGAGGAGGCCGGGCTGGAGGACGAGATCGCCGTCGTCGGTACCAGCACCCCGAACGACGCCCGGGCCGGACTCGAGACCGGGGCGATCGACCTCATCACCTTCTGGGACCCCGCCGACGCCGCCTACGCGATGAACGTGCTGGCCAAGGCCATCCTCGATGGTGAGGAGGTCACCGACGGCATGAGCCTCGAGGCCCCCGGCTACGAGACCATCTCGATCGACGGCAAGGTCATCTACGGTGACGAGGCGTGGATCGAGGTCGACCTCGAGAACGCCGATGACTATGACTTCTGACGGACCGATCACCGGGGCGCCGCTTCGCGAGCGCGGCGCCCCGCCCGCCGTCGCCGTCCGCGACGTCCGCAAGGAGTACGGGAAGGTCGTCGCGCTCGACGGCGTCGAGCTCACCATCCGCAAGGGCACCGTGCACGCCCTCGTCGGCGAGAACGGCTCCGGCAAGTCGACGCTGACGAAGATCATCGCCGGCGTCGAGCAGCCGACCTCCGGGACGGTGTCGATCGACGGCGAGTCGCTGCCCACGATCGACCCCCGCGTCTCCATCGCGCACGGCGTCCGCGTGATCTACCAGGACCTCGCACTGTTCCCGAACATGACCGTGGCGGAGAACCTCTCCTTCTCCGGCGGCGACCCCCAGCTGCGGCTCATCCGTCGCCGCGAGGTCCGCGAGCACGCCGAGAAGGCGCTCGCCGGGCTCGGGCTCGACATCGACCCCAACACCCGGCTCGGTGACCTCTCCACGGCCGAGCGCCAGCTCGTCGCGATCGCCCGGACGGTCTCCTCCGACGGCCGGATCGTCCTCATGGACGAGCCGACCGCGGCGCTCACCCAGGACGAGATCGACAGCCTGCTGGAGACCATCCGGTCGCTCAGCGCGCAGGGGCTCACCTTCCTGTTCATCTCGCACAAGCTGCGTGAGGTGGTGTCGATCGCCGACGACGTCACGGTGATCCGCGACGGCCAGATCGTCGCCACCGGGCCGTCGGAGGACTACGACCAGGCGCGGATCACCGAGCTGATGACCGGGGGAGTGGTGGAGAACCTCCGCCGCGCCAAGCCACCGGCGAGCACCGACGAGCCCGTCGTCCAGGTCCGCGACCTCACCCTGAAGGCCAGCTTCCGCAACATCGACCTCGACCTCTACGCCGGACGGGTCGTGGGACTGGCCGGGCTGGTCGGGTCCGGGCGCATCGAGATCGGGCTGGCGGTCGCCGGACTGGTCACCCCGGAGAAGGGGGAGATCCGGTACCGGGGGGAGGTCGCGACGAACCTGCGCGACAACCCCCGCCTGCAGTACGTGCCGGACGACCGGCTCACCGAGGGCCTCTTCCTCGACTGGTCGATCGCCGACAACATCGCGGCCAACGACCTCGACGAGGTGCTCGGCACGGCCGGGACGGTCTCGACGGACAAGATCGTCGAGCTCGGGACCACGTGGCGGGACTCGCTGCGCATCAAGGCCCCCGACGTCCGCAACCCGGCGTCCTCCCTCTCCGGCGGGAACCAGCAGCGCGTCCTGCTCGCCCGGGCCCTGGCGCCCAGACCGGACGTCATCGTGCTGAACAACCCGACCGTCGGCGTGGACATCGGCTCGCGTGCCGAGATCCACGACGTCGTGCGGGACATCGCGGGTGAGGGGACCGCCGTGCTCGTCATCTCCGACGAGCCCGCCGAGCTGCTGAGCGTCTGCGACGAGATCGTCTTCGTCCACGACGGGCAGGTCACCGCCCGGCACGGCGCGGAGGAGCTCGACGAAGAGGCCCTGGTCGACATCATCAGTAGAGGAGGCGAGTCGTGATCCAACGGCTCCGTAGTAGCCGCGAGGCACTGCTCGCGGCTGTCGTCGTCGCGGTGGCAGTGGTGTTCGGGCTCATGGCGCCGGAGTTCTTCTCCCTGGCGCACATGTTCGGCATCGCCCGCAGCGCCGTGGTCATCGGGCTCATGGCGCTGGGCCTGCTCGTCGTGCTCATTACCGGGGGGATCGACATCTCGGTGTCGGCGACCGCCGTCGCCTCGATGTACATCAGCACGGTGGTCCTGCTCGAGCTGGACTACCAGGGCCCGTTCGTCGTGGCGGCCGTGCTCGCCTGCCTCCTCGGGGCGCTGTTCGGCATGGTCAACGCGGTGCTCGTGTCCAAGCTCAAGCTGCCCTCGCTCATCGTCACCCTCGGCACGCTGACGCTGTTCCGCGGGGGCCTGCTGGCCTTCGTGGGCACCGAGCGCGTCCGCGTGCTGCCGGCGCAGATGAGCGAGTTCTCGCAGAGCCAGCTCGTCACCGTGACCTCCGCGGGGCGCCAGGCGTCGCTGCACGTGGCCGTGCTCATCCTCGTGGTCCTCGCCGTGGCGCTGGCCTGGGCGCTGCGGTCGACGGGCTGGGGCCGCAACCTCTACGCCATCGGTGACAACGAGGAGGCAGCCACCCGGCTCGGTGTACCGGCGAGCCGGGTGCGCTTCAGCGCCTTCGTGCTGGCCGGGACCCTCGCCGGTCTCGCGGGCATCCTCAGCGGCTCACTCAACCGGGCGGCCGACCCGTTCACGCTCGTCGGCTTGGAGATGGAGGTGCTGGCCGCCGTCGTCCTCGGTGGTGCGGCGGTTACCGGTGGCCGGGGCTCGGTCCTGGGCACCATGCTCGGCGTCCTGCTCATCACCATGGTGGGCGCCAGCCTCGTGCTGGTCGGGATCCCCTCCGCCTGGAGGCAGGCCTTCGTCGGCCTGTTCCTGCTCCTCGGCGTCGGGATACCGGCGATTCGAGCGAGACGAACTGAACGCGCGCGCGGAGTGGTGGTGTCGGCCTGATGGATGCACGTCTCGGAAGCAGGGCGCACATCATCGCCCTCATCGGCCTCGTCGTCGGTCTGTTCATCGTCATGACGATGCTGGCCCCCAACACCTTCCCGACCGGCCGCAACATCGCCTCGATGGCCAACCAGATGGCCCCCATCGGGCTGCTCGCGCTGTGTATCGCGCTCACCTTCCTCGTCGGTGGGATCGACCTGTCGATCGTCGCCGTCGCCAACGCGGCGGCCATCGCGGCCGCGGCCACCATGGGGGCCCTCGAGCCGAACCTCGGGGCGGGCGGCGCCACGGTGGTCGGTGTGGTCGCGGCGCTCGCCGTCGGCCTCGTCGCCGGCCTCGTCAACGGGTCGCTCGTGGCCTACCTGCGGGTGCACCCGATCCCGATCACGCTGGGCACCCTCGCCCTGTTCACCGGGGTCGCGACCGGGATCACCGGCGGGAGCACGGTCTACGGCACGGAGAGCCTGAACTTCCTCGGGTCCGGCACGCTTGCCGGCATCCCCGTGTCGTTCCTCCTGTTCGCCCTGGTCGTCGCAGCCCTGGCGTTCATCACGTTGCGGACGCGGTTCGGGTTCCGGCTCTACTCGGTCGGCGCCTCGGAGAAGGTCAGCCGTTTCGCGCGGATCGACGTCGAGCGGGTGCAGATCACCACCTACGTCCTCAGCGGGCTGCTCGCCGCCACCGCCGGGCTGGTGATGTTCGCGAGCACCAACGCGGCGAACGTGTCCTTCGGTTCCTCCTACCTCATCCAGGCGATCCTCGTGGCGGTCCTCACCGGCATCGACACCAACGGTGGGCGCGGGCGGATCGTCCTCGTCCTGCTCTCGGTGGCCGCCATGCAGCAGGTCCAGACCGGCATCAACATGGCGCTGGGCCGCTGGGGCGGGGCGAACTTCGCCGCCGAGTTCGGGTGGGGCGTGCTGCTCATCGTCGTGCTCGGCCTGAGCCAGCGGCTCGGGGACGGCAGCCGGAGCAGCGGCTGGCGGTTCTGGCGGAAGGACACCCCGCAAGCAGAGGCGGAGCCCTCCGGCGTCGAACCGGAGCGGTCCACGACCGGGTAGCTGCGCGAGGTCGCGCCGGCCGGATGGGACCGCGGGCGGGCGCGACCGAGGCACGCACGCCGTCCCGGGTTTCATCGAGAACAACGGACGCCGACGCAGCCGGACGGCTGCGTGGCCGGAGGAAGGAAACGACGATGGCAGATGTGGCATTCATCGGTCTCGGGACCATGGGCAGCGGGATGGTGCGCAACCTCCTGAGAGCGGGCCATGCGGTCCGGGTCCACAACCGGGATGCGACCAAGGCGGAGCCGCTCGTGGCGGAGGGGGCCTCCGCGGCGTCATCGATCGCTGATGCGGTCGACGGTGCCGAGTTCGTCATGTACTGCCTCAGCGACGACGACGCCGTGACGGCCGTCGCGCTCGGACCGGGTGGGGTCGCGGAGTCCGTCGCCCCGGGAACGACCGTCCTCGACCTGTCGACGATCAGCCCGGAGCTCGGTCTGCGGGAGCGCGAGGCGTACGAGGCCCGAGGCATCGACTTCCTCGACGCGCCCGTGTTCGGGACACGCGGCGAAGCCGCTCACGGTGGGCTGTGGATCGTCGTCGGTGGGGACGAGGCGGTCTACGAGCGTGCCCTGACCGTCCTCGAGCCGATCGCGGAGACGACCCACTACATGGGCCCGGGCGGTTCCGGGCACCGCATGAAGCTCGTGGGCAACCTCCTGGTCGGGTCGCAGATCCGGGCGATCGGTGACGCGCTGGTCCTCGCCGCCAAGAGTGGACTGGACCCCGCGAAGGTCCTGGAGGTCGCCGCCGTCACCGACTTCCGCACGCCCATCTATGCCGGCGTGGGCGCCCGCAGCCTGGCCGGGGACCATGCTCCCGACTTCGCGCTCAAGCTCCTCCTCAAGGATCTCGGTCTGATCAAGGCCCAGGCCGACGCCACCGGCGTGCAGCCGGCCGGTCTGGACACGACCACGGCCCTCGTCCGCGAAGGTGTCGACCGCGGGTACGGGGACCTGAACGCGTCCGCTCTGGTGCAGGTCATCGCCGAGCGCGCCGGGGTGCAGCTGGCTCCCTGATTCCTGCGCGGGCGGGGTAGTGCGCGCCCGAGACGTCAGTCTGACTCACGAGATGAGTCAGACTGACGTCTCGCGAGACCACTCCCTCCTGCTCCGACGGCCCGACGCAGGGGCGTCCGGGACGCGTCAGACTGCACACCTCACCTCAGCATGGGACGCGGCGCGAGGAGCGTCTCCAGGACCTGGGCGACGCCGTCCTCCTGGACGGGCGGAGCGAGGTACTGCGCCGCGGCCAGCGCCTCGCCGTGCCCGCCGTGCATGGCGAAGCTGTGGCCCGCCCAGCGCAGCATCTCCACGTCGTTGGGCATGTCCCCGAAGGCGACGGCGTCGGCCCGGTCGATGTTCCGGGCGCGCGCGTACGCCGCGAGCGTCGAGGCCTTGGTGACACCGTGCGGGCCGAGCTCGAGGAGCGGTCGCCCGACGCCGGAGCGGGTCACGCTCACGACGTGCCCGGCCTCCCCCCGCCCTGTCTCCAGCATCTCGTCGGGGTCGGACGCCGGGCTGAGCACCATGATCTTGATGATGTCCTCGCCGTCAACGAGCTCCTCGGTCGACCGGACCAACGTCACCGGTGGTCCTGTCGGTGTGAGGCCTTCGCGGGGGGCGCTCGTCCGTGCCCGTTCGAAGCCGGGGCCGATGCGCAGGTCCCCGGGGGTCTCCACCGCGAACGCGGCGTCCGGCAGCGCCGCGGTGAACCGGTCGATGGCCTCCGACACGCGCTCCGGCGATATCGCGCTGATCTCGATCGGCTCCAGGCTCTGGGCGTCGACGACGATCGCGCCGTTGGCGGCGATGACGGGGCCGGTCAGTCCGGTCGCCTCGACGACGGGTGGGAGCCAGCGCGGTGGCCGCCCGGTGACCATCACCACGTCCACGCCGCGCTCGGTGTACTGCTGCAGCGCCGCGCGGGTGCGGGCGCTCACGGTGCCCCCGTGGGGCAGGATCGTGCCGTCGATGTCGGTGGCGACCAGACGGGGCACGAACTCAGGCCAGGGCTTCACGAAACTCCTTGCTCAACAAGAGTGGATGCTGCCTCCACGCTACGCGGCCCGGTCGAGGCCGTGCCGCGAGGTGACGGGGACAGCCGGGGAGGCGACCCCGACCGGCCGCCCGACAATGACGCTTGACCTTGACGCAAGGTCAACCCCTCACCCTGATGCCCAGCACCTTCCGCGACAGGCGCGGAGGCCACTGCACCAGGGAAGGGAGATCCACCATGACCGCCGAACAGACCCTCGGCACAGCGATCCGGGTGAGGGGGATCGAGAAGTCGTTCGGGGACGTGCACGTGCTGCGCGGCGTCGACTTCGACGTCGAGCGGGGCAGCGTGTTCGCGCTGCTCGGCTCGAACGGAGCCGGCAAGACCACGCTCGTGCGCATCCTGTCGACACTGCTCATCGCCGACGCGGGCACCGCGACGGTGCACGGGTACGACGTCGTCTCCGCGCCCGGGGACGTGCGTGAGTCGATCAGCCTGACCGGCCAGTTCACGGCCGTCGACGACGTGCTCACCGGCCGGGAGAACCTCGTGCTCGTCGCCAGGTTGCGGCACCTGCCGGCACCGGAGGCGATCGCCGACGACCTGCTCGCCCGGTTCTCGCTGACCGACGCCGGCGGCCGCAGGGCGGGGACGTACTCCGGTGGCATGCGCCGCCGGCTCGACATCGCCATGAGCCTCATCGGCGACCCGCCGGTGATCTTCCTCGACGAGCCGACCACCGGGCTGGACCCCCAGTCGCGGATCGAGGTGTGGCAGACGGTGAGGCAGCTCGCCCGAGGCGGCACAACCGTTCTGCTGACCACGCAGTACCTCGACGAGGCCGAGCAGCTCGCCGACCAGATCGCGATCCTCCACCGGGGCACGATCATCGTCGACGGCACCCTCGCCGAGCTCAAGCAGCTCCTCCCACCCGCCGAGGTCGAGTACGTCGAGAAGCAGCCCTCGCTGGAGGACGTCTTCCTCTCACTCGTCGGCAACGACGACGCAGCCCACAGCAACGACCGCGCCGACCGGCCGGTTTCAGGAAGGGAAGCACGATGACCGCGCACGTTCTCACCGACACCGCCACTCTGACCAACCGCTCGCTGCGCCACATCGTGCGCAGCCCCGACACGATCATCACCACCGCCGTCACGCCGATCGCACTGCTGCTCCTGTTCGTCTACGTGCTGGGCGGGGCGATCAACACCGGCTCCGGCGTCTCCTACGTCACCTACCTGCTGCCCGGCATCCTGCTCATCACGGTCGCCTCGGGCGTCGCGTACACCGCCTACCGGTTGTTCCTCGACCTGCAGGGCGGGATCTTCGAGCGCTTCCAGTCCATGCCGATCGCGAGGTCGAGCGTGCTGTGGGCGCACGTGCTCACCTCGCTCGTCGCGAACCTCATCTCCGTCGGCGTCGTCACGGGCGTCGCGTTCCTCATGGGGTTCCGCAGCGGTGCATCCTTAGCGGCGTGGCTCGCGGTGGTCGGCATCATCACGCTGTTCACACTCGCCCTGACCTGGATCGCGGTGGTCGTCGGCCTGTCGGCCCGGTCCGTCGACGGTGCGAGCGCCTTCAGCTACCCGCTGATCTTCCTGCCCTTCATCAGCTCGGCGTTCGTGCCCACCGAGACGATGCCCGGCGCCGTCGCGTGGTTCGCCGAGAACCAGCCCGTCACCGCCGTCGTCGACACCGTCCGCGGGCTGCTCGCCCAGGAACCCGTCGGTACCGACATCGTCGTCGCGCTCGCGTGGCTCGTCGGGATCGTCGTCGTCGCCCACGTCGGCGCGATCGCGGTCTACCGCCGCAGGACCTCCTGAGGCAGGCTGAGGTCATGCTCACCATCGGTCAGCTCGCCGCGCACGCGGGGGTGACGGTGCGGGCCGTGCGCCACTACCACCGGATCGGGCTGCTGCCGGAGCCCGACCGTGACCGCTCGGGCTACCGGACGTACAACGCCGACGCCGTCGTGCGACTGATCCGGATCCACGTCCTCGCGGGCGCCGGCGTGCCGCTGGCCCGGGTGCAGGAGCTCCTCGAGGCGAGCCCCGAGGAGTTCGCCGCCGCAGTTCAGGAGATCGACAAGAAGCTGCGCGCAGAGGTCCGGCGGCTGCAGGCCACGCGTGAGCGGCTGGCCCGGCTCTCCGCCGGCGAGCACCTGGCCCTGCCGGACAGCGTGCTGGGCTATCTCGACCGGCTGCGCGGCCTCGGTGTCGAGGAGCGGTACCTCGACCTGGAGCGCGACGCCTGGATCATCATCGCGGCCCAGGCACCCGACGACGTCGACCAGATCATCGCCAAGAAGCACGAGGAGCTCGACGACCCCGAGATGGTCCGGCTCTACGGGCTGGTGAGCCAGGCGATCGACTGGGACCCCGACGACCCGCGGATCGTCGAGGTCGTCGACATCTTCGAACGGCTCTTCATCCGCGCCGTGGAAGCGGGCGAGCTGGACAACGACCCCTTCGACGACCCGCTCGCCGAGCTGCTCGACGCGACCACGGCCAACTCCTCACCGGTCGCCAGGCGGATCATCGCGCTCCTCGAGGAGCGCGGATGGAAGGGCTGGACGCGCATCGAGCGGGTGCCCGCCGAGCGGCTCGGGAGGTAGCGGTCCGCCGCCCTATGCCGCGCGTCGCCTGACGACGGCCTCGCGCATCTGCTCGAGCGCCCGGCGCAGGATGGGCCTCGGCATGGCGAAGATGAGGCGGGCGAAGCCCTCGCCCGCCTCACCGCAGTGGGTGCCGTCGGTGAGCGCGACCCCGGCCTCGCGGCGGAAGAACTGCGCCGGCCCGCCGGGGAGGTCGAGCTCGCGGCAGTCGAGCCAGGCGATGTAGGTGCCTTCGACGGGGCTGAGCCCGAGGGCCGGGATGTCGGCGACCATCTCGGTGAGCAGGTCCCGGTTGCCGCGCAGGTAGTCGACGACGTCCCCGAGCCAGTCCTGGCTCTCGTCGTAGGCGGCGACGGCGGCCCGGCCGCCCAGGAGGCCGACCGTGTCCCCGGCGTCGGCCGCGTACGGGGCGAAGGCTGCGACGTCGTCGTCGTTGGACAGGACCATCTGCCCGCACTTGAGGCCGGGGATGTTCCAGCCCTTGGAGGCGGCGACCGCGGTGATCGTGTGGCCGGCGGTGCGGGCGTCGAGGGCGGCGTAGGGGAGGTGGGGGACGTCGTCGAGGACGAGCGGGGCGTGGATCTCGTCGGCGAAGACCCGGCCGCCGTGCCGGTCCACGACGTCGGCGACGGCGCTGAGCTCCTCGCGGCTGAGCACACGGCCGACGGGGTTCCACGGGTTGCACAGCACGAGGAGGCCGGCGCCCGCGGCGAAGGCGGCGTCGATGGCGTCGAGGTCCAGGTGGTAGCGGCCGTCGTCGTCCAGGAGCGAGGGCACCTCGACGACCTCGCGGTCGACGGCGGGCACGACCGTGAGGAAGGGCATGTAGGCCGGCGTGGGCACGATGACGGGGGAGCCGGGCGGGGTGAAGCGCTGGATCGCGATGCGCATCGCGGACAGCACGTCGGGCAGGAGGTGGACGTTGTCCTGCGGGACGTGCCAGTCGAAGCTGCGGCCCAGCCACTGCGCGGTCGCGCGCCTGGCCTCGGCGCGGTCGGCACCGGGGAGGTAGCCCATCGCCTGGGTGTCCGCGGCCCGGCGCACCACCTCCGCGACCGCCGGGGGGACGCCGAAGTCCATCTCGGCGATGAACGCGCCGATCGCGTCGGGGAACATCGTCCACTTGGTGCTGCCCGCGGCGCGGAGCTGGTCGACGGTGATCGCGTCGAGGTGGTGCACTGAAATCCTCCAGGCTCGGCAGTCCCTTGGTCGGGGTGATGTCCAGACGTTATCCCGGGATGTCGCCGGCGTCCGGCGTCGGCTCGGGGACGTCCGTGACGGCCAGAGATCCGGCCTGTCCCGGCGTGACGGTGACGGCGCGCAGGTCTGCCTCCCGGATGTCCTCAGGTGCTTGCAGCGGTGGCCGGGCGGGTGCCGCTGAGGTGGCGGGCGCTGTTGACGAGGCCCACGTGGCTGAACGCCTGCGGGGTGTTGCCGACCTGGCGGCGGTGGCGGGGGTCGTACTCCTCGCTGAGTAGGCCGACGTCGTTGCGCAGGGCGAGGAGGCGCTCGAAGTGTGACAGGGCCTCCTCGTACCGGCCGATTCCGCTGAGGGCGTCGACCAGCCAGAAGCTGCACGCGAGGAACGCTCCCTCGATCCCGGGCAGCCCGTCGACACCGCCGTCGGCATCTGGCCGGTAGCGCAGGACGAAGCCGTCCTCGACGAGCTCGCGCTGGACGGCATCGACCGTGCCGCTCACTCGAGGGTCGTCCCACGGCAGGAAGCCGACCTGAGGGATGAGGAGGAGTGCAGCGTCGAGGCCCTGCGAGCCGTAGAACTGCGTGAACGTCCGCCGGTCGGCGTCGTAGCCGTACTCGCAGACCTCGGCATGGATCTGCGACCGCAGCAGCCTCCAGCGGTCGACCGGGCCCTCGAGACCGAACCGTTCGACCGCCTGGACGGCGCGATCCATTCCGGCCCACGCCATCACCTTGGAGTGGACGAAGTCACGGCGCGGGCCGCGCACCTCCCACAGGCCGTTGTCCGGGTCCTGCCAGTGACCCTCGAGGTACTCCAGCAGGGCCAGCTGCAGGTCCCACGCGTCTCCGACCGTCGCCAGCCCGGCGCCGCGGGCGACATGGAGCCCGTCAAGGACTTCGCCCCACACGTCGAGCTGCAGCTGACCGGCCGCAGCGTTGCCGATCCGCACCGGCGACGCGCCCTCGTACCCGGGGAGCCAGTCGAGCTCGAGCTCGGAGAGTCGCCGGGTGCCGTCGATCGCGTACATGATCTGGAGGTCGGAAGGGTCCCCGGCGACGGCGCGCAGCAGCCAGTCCCGCCAGGCCGCAGCCTCGGCGACGAAACCGGTACCCAGCAGCGCCTGGAGGGTGAAGGTCGCATCACGCAGCCAGCAGTACCGGTAGTCCCAGTTGCGCACCCCACCCAGCGACTCGGGCAGGGACGTAGTGGCCGCCGCGACGATGCCACCGGTGGGCTGGTAGGTCAGCGCCTTGAGCGTGATGAGCGACCGGCGGACGGCCTCGTCCCACTCCCCGTCGTAGTGCAGCTGGGACATCCACGTCTTCCAGAAGGCGTCAGTGCTCTCGAGCACGTGCGTGCCGACCTTGCGTGACGGCGCTGGCTCGTGTGAAGGGTGGTGGGTGAGGACGAAGGGCACGCGCTCGCCGGCGCTCACCTCGAACTCCGCCACGGTGGTGAAGTCCTGCCCCTGGAGCCGAGCCGGGGTGTCGAGCCACACGGAGTCCGGCCCGGCGATTGCCGAGAGGCGACCGCCCTCTCGCTTGACCCACGGGACGATGTGGCCGTAGTCGAAGCGCAGGCGCAGCTCCATCTGCATCGGTACCCGACCGGACACGCCCTCCACGATCCGGACGACGTCCGCTGCGCCGTCCCGGGGCGGCATGGCGTCCGAGACCCGCACAGTGCCCTCCGGGGTGTCCCACTCCGTCTCCAGGACGAGGGAGCCCTCGCGGTACCGCCGACGTGTGCAGCTCCCGCCGCTACGCGGAGCGATCCGCCAGAAGCCGGCTCCTTCGTCACCAAGAAGCGCCGCGAAACACGCGGCGGAGTCGAACCGCGGCAGGCAGAGCCAGTCGATGGAACCGTTGCGGCCCACGAGAGCCATGGTGTGCAAGTCCCCGATGACGGCGTAGTCCTCGATGCGCTGCCCCACGACCTCTCCTACCCGCCGGTGGTGCGGATTGTGCCCGTTGTTGGTTTTCCGGCCAGCGGGTCGACGCCCGGAGCGCGTGCCGGTTGCTCGCGCGGAGCACGGTCAATCTCTATACCCGGCGGCGGTGGGGCGCGAGTGAGGAGACGGAGTCGCGCCCGGTGCGCTCTCGCGCCCCGACCGAAGCTGCGGCCCAGCCACCGGGCGGTCGCGCGCTCGTACATCCGCTGACCACCGAGCCCTGGGGCGTGACCCGGTTCTTCGTCCGCGCTCCTGACGGCACCGTCCGGAACATCGTCCAGCACTGGGAGTAGCACTGAGGCCGTGGGCCACGGGGAGGCCGCTCCGGCGAAGTACGGGACGAACCTCAGCATGGCGCCGAGTGCCAGCTCCGACGGCAGCCAATCACTCTTGACGGCGGCCCGATCAGTTCCGACGGCCGGCCGGGTCTGCCCCCGTATGACCCGGATCATCGCCGACATCTCGATGTCCCTCGACGGCTACGTCACCGGCCCCGACCCCGGCCCGAACAACGGCCTTGGCACCGGCGGCGACGCCCTGCACACGTGGGCGTTCTCCGACGATCCCGATGACCTACGGGTCCTGCGTGAGGGGACCGCCCGCTCGGGCGCCGTCGTGCTCGGACGCCGCCTCTTCGACGTCGTCGACGGACCCGGCGGCTGGGACGACACCGTGGGCTACGGGGCCGGGGAGGTCGGCGCCCCGCCCTTCGTCGTCGTGACGGGCTCGCCGCCGACGACGGTCCGCCTCACCGCCCTCGACTGGACGTTCGTCAGCACCGGCCTCGCCGACGCGGTCGCCGCGGCACGGGGGCGTGCCGAGGCGGCATCGCGGGAGAGGGGCGAGGACCTCGACGTCGTCCTCATGGGCGGCGGCGCGACCATCGGGTCGGCCCTCGCGGCGCGGCTGGTCGAGGTGCTGTCGCTCCACCTGGCGCCGGTGATCCTCGGTGCCGGGACGCCGCTGTTCACCGACGGGGCACCCCGGGCGCTGGTGCAACGGAGCGTCACGGCCACGACGACGGCCACCCACCTCGTGTACGACGTCGGCTGACAGGGGTGCGGGCCGGGCTCACGGGTGGTGGAACGGCTCCGGCTCGGGCGGCAGGACCGTGCTCATGACGCAGAACTCGTTCCCGTCGGGATCTGCCATGACCACCCAGCTCGCGCCGTCCGGGCTACCCACACGAACCGCCCCGAGGGCCTGGAGCCGCTCGACCTCCTCGTCACGCGTCGTGCCCACGGTCGGGCAGATGTCGAGGTGGAGCCGGTTCTTGTGGCGTTTGACGTCGGTGGACGCCAGGAAGAGGAGCGTGGGGGCCGACGGATGGCCCGCGACCGCCACTCCCGTCTCGTCGGCGTCGGTGATCCGGTAACCGAGCGCGGCGGCCCAGAAGGTCGCAGCCGCGCGCGGGTCGCGGGAGTCGACGACGATCTCGCCGATGCGGGCCACCATGGCTGGAGTATCCAGCCACCGGCGGCCACCGTCGAGACCGGCGACGCGCGCTTGCGCACCCTCCCGGCCACCCCGACGCCGGGACCACGGCCTCTCAGCTCAGCGTCGCCATCGCCTCGGCGACCTCGTCGGCAGCGGCCGCGGGCATCGCGGTGGCGGCGTCCTCGAGGACGAGCAGCCGCGCACCGGGGATCTCGCGGGCGATCGCCTCGCCGTTGCCGACGGGGAAGAACCGGTCCCGGCGACCGTGGACGACGAGCGTGGGGATGTCGATCTCGGGCAGCCGCTCGCGCCAGCGGGGCCTGCAGTCCAGGTTCGCGAACACCATGCCCAGCTGGTTGGCCATCTGGGTCTCGGGTTCGGTGCCGGGTGTGCGGTCCCAGATGCGAGCGGCCGACGCGCGGGCAGCGGCCGGGTCGTCGCCGAGGATCTCGGCGTTGGTGGCGGCGAACTCGGCCACCGCCCGCCGATCGGTCCAGTCGGGCATGGGACGGGAGAACAGGCGCTCCATCGTCGCGCCGTCGTGGTCCGGGAGGTCGGTGTCCGGCCTGCCGGGCGCGACAGCGCGAGTGCCGACCAGGGTGAGCGCGGAGAAGGCGCCGGGATGGTCGAGCGCCGCGACCTGGGCGACCATCCCGCCGACGCCGATCCCGCCGAGGTGAGCGGGCGCGCCGTCGAGCGCCTCGACGAGCGCAGCCGCGTCAACGGCAAGGTCCCGCAAGGTGTACCGAGGGTTCGCCGGGTCCGTCGTCGTCGACTCTCCGCTGTCCCGCAGGTCGTAGCGCACCACGCGTCGTCCGCTCGCAGCCAGGCGCTCGCAGAGCGCGTCCGGCCACGAGAGCATCGTCGTCCCGCCCGCGAGGAGCACCAGTGGAGCGCCGTCGTCGCCGAAGGACTCGATGCCGAGAGTGACCCCGTTGGCCTCGATGGTGACCACGGGTCAGCTCCCGAGGGCGGCGACGAGCGCCCGGTCGGAGCGGTCGACGACCTCGGCCGGTGTCCGCGTCATGACTGTGTCTCCATCGTCGTGTTCCCCTGCCGTCTCGGGTCCCTTGCGGTGTCGCCCATTCAGACCCGACGACGGCCCGGAACTCATCGGGCGTGCTCGGACCGCCCCTGGTTGCCGTCCCCCTCCCCTTCGCCGAGAGCGGAGTTATGTCGAGCGCGCCAGTGCGCACGATCGAGCCGGCGGCCTGACGGCGGTGTGATGCCAGGTGGCGGACGAGGGAACTGTCAAGAACGACCAGTGATGGTCGCCGGTAAAGGCGGGGCACGCGACGGGATGACGGCTCTTGCGTGGTGCACGACCCAGGGTTCCCTTTCCGGCGAAAGCTGGACTGCGTGCAGCTGACGACTGCAGACAACAATCCCGCTCTCGGCGGACGAGGGGCGGGGGTGCGGGGGCGGGGGACTGGACACACTCCCGCTCTCGCCGGGAGAGAGGCGGGGCGCGGGGGCGGTTTCGACACAATCCTGCTCTCGGCGGGAGAGAGGCGGGGCGCGGGGGCGGGGGTTTGCAACAAACCCGCTGTCGGCGAATGGGGAGCGGGACGGGGGGTTTGCAACAATCCCGCTGTCGGCGAAAAGGGTGGGGGCCGCGGAATTGGTCGGTGCGGAAACGTATGACATGCTTCGGGGGATCGGCATCGGGCGGTGCCGATCTTGGAGGGAGGGGCCCCATGGGCACCCAGCAGGAACTCAACGTTGAGATCACGACGACGTCGTCGCGCAAGAAGTCATGGCGCGACACCCTCGCCGCTGACTACGAGATCCAGCAGGCACGTCTGCGGATCCTCTTCGAGGACGCGAATGACCAGGAAGAGTTCCTCTAGGTCCGAGCCTTCGGCACCTCTTCAGCTCGCGCACGACCAGGACTACCGTGGCGGCACCCCGAGCGAGGAGGCCGCCATGCGGATCAAACACCAGATCGTCGTCTTCGACGCCGCCGACATCGACGCCGAGAGCGCGTTCTGGGCGGGGGTGCTCGACGGCACGGTCGATGCGCGCGAGGACTGGCACAACGTCGTCGTCGACGGGCTGCCGCGCGTCGCTGTCCAGCACGCGCCGAACCACGTGCCGCCCGACTGGCCGCACGGCAACCCCCAGCAGATCCACCTCGACCTGTGGGTCGAGGACTTTGGCGCCGCCCACGAGCACGTCATGTCGCTCGGCGCCCGCCTCCTCAAGGAGGCGGACGACCGCAGCGAGCCGGAGGGGTTCTGGGTCTACGCCGACCCTGCCGGGCACCCGTTCTGCCTGTGCTGGTGACGCTTCACGCGGCCACGGCCGCCGGGACCGCCGCCGGCAGCCGCCTCGCCACGTGGGCGCGGTAGACGGCGAGGAAGGCGAGGAACGCCGCAACGGCCGCCACCACGTTGAACCCCATGCGTGAGGCCCAGTGCCACGTCTCGAACTCCTGTGCCACCTGCACGAGGTACTCCGCGGAGTGCACCTCGAGGCCCTCGACGAACATGATGTCGTTACGCGGCCAGAAGTAGAGCATCGAGGCGACGCCCTCGCACACGATCATCACCACGCTGAGCAGCGTCCACCGTCGCGCGTCGCGCTGCCTCCAGCACAGCAGGACGGCGGCGGCGCCCAGCACCCACGAGGCGAAGCCCAGCGGCGGGAAGAAGTCGCTCGGGCCGGTGACGCTGAGGAACTCCATCGTCAGCCCGAGGGATCCCGGCGGGTCGGCGAAAACGTTGGGGTAGACCATGAGCGTCTCCAGGACGATGGCGCCGAGGAGCACCGTCATCACCCACAGGTAGGCGGTGAGGACGGGCAGCCGGAGGCGCTGCACCGTCGACGGGCGGGAGGCAGGGGTCGTCGTCATGCCAAGGACGTTATGGACCGCGCCCCACCCCTCGCGTCGGCCCTGTGTCGACCGCGGCGTTGCTCCTGGGCGACTGCACGTGTCGCCGCCCGCGGGCAGGTGTGTGGTCCCGCCGACGGCGTGAGACCACGCCGCTCCGCCGCCCGTGTCAGGAGCGCGTGCCGACGGTGAGCTCGACGGTGCCGACGAGCTGCCGCGCGTAGGCGTCGAGGTCGAAGGCCGGGTCGGTCGCGATGCGGCCGGAGGCGGTGTCGATCGCGCCGCGGATGATGATCGCCAGGGAACGGGCGTCGAAGTCGCTGAAGGCGCCCGCGGCCTGCCCGTCCCGCAGGATCTGCTCGAGCTGCGCCAGGACCGGGTCCTCTCCCTGAGGGGCGAAGCGGAGCGAGCCGTCGGGCTTGCGGACGTTGGCGGCGACCTCGACGACGGCGGCGATGTCGGCCGGGTGCTCGCCGACGAACTCGAGGTTCGCCTCGATGTACCCGCGGACGACGGCGGCCGGGTCCGCGGCCTGGGCGATGCGCTCACCGATGGCGCCGCCGGCCCGGGTGTAGACGTCGAGGAGGACGTGGCCGAGGAGGTCGTCCTTGCCCGCGAAGTAGTAGGAGACGACCCCCTTGCTCACGCCCGCCCGCTTGGCGATCTCCGCGAGCGACGCACCGCCGAAACCCACCTCGGCCAGCGCCTCGATCGCACACCGCAGAATCTGCGCGCGGCGTGCCCGCTCGGTGAACGTGGGCTCGGAGTCTGACCGCATGGTCAAAGGCTAGGGCGAGAGCGGGAGGGAGTCACAAGCGAGCCGTCTACGGGTGCCGCTCAGGACCAGCGGAAGGTCTTCGCTGCGAGCGGGTAGAGCAGCACGGTCCACCCGACGAGGACGGCGAGCTGGAGCGCGGGGAAGCCGCCGTCGAACCACGCGGTCGTCAGCGCCTGGCTCGTCGCACCCACCGGTGTGTACGTCGCCACCAGCCGGAGGGCCTCGGGCATGAGCGGCCCAGGGGTCCACAGGCCGGCGAGGAACAGGAGCGGGAAGTACAGGAGCATCCCGATCCCCGACGCCGAGGTGCCGGTGCGTGCCCGGGCGGCGACGAGCATGCCCAGACCGAAGAGCGACAGCGCCCCGAGGGCCAGCGCGAGCACCGCCGTCGGGACCTGACGGGGGAGCGGGGAGGCGAACACGGTGGCGGCGGTGAGGAGCGCGATGACGGCGGCGACGACGAACGCGGTGAGGTTGATGACCAGCTGCGCCCCGAGGACGGCGCTGGGCGGGGTCGGCGTCGTCGAGAGCCGGCGCAGGACGCCGTGCTCGCGGTAGCTCGCGACGATGACGGGCAACGTGGAGAGTGCCGGCGTCGCGAGGGCCATGGTGAGCACGGCCGGGGTGTAGACCTGGATCATCGTCAGCCCGTCCCACGCGCCGCCGCTGAGCGTCGCGCGCATGCCGGGGATGGCCAGGCCCGCACCGACGAGGACGACGGCGGGGACGAGGAGCGCGAAGACGGCCGAGGGCACGTCGCGCACGTACAGGCGCGTCTCGGCGCGCAGCAGGCGGAGCATCACGGGCGGGGCGTCGACGGCGGCGAGCCGGCGCCGGCGCCTCCGTCGCGGGATGCCGGGGTCGGGGTCCGTGCGGTCCTCGAAGACCCGGTAGGCGAGCAGCTGGAGCGGGGTGTCCACAGCGATTCCCTAACGTGAGGTGGTGACCAGCGAGGCGGCGCCGTCGCCGGCGAGGCCGAGGAAGACGTCCTCGAGCGTGCGTGTGCGGGTCTGGACGGCGACCGGCGTGATGCCGTGCTGCGCGAGGGCGACCAGCACATTGGTGAGGTCCTGCGGGCTGCCGGTCACCTCGAGCTCGCCCAGGACGAGGTCGAAGGAGCTCGACCCGGGAAGGGGGAGGGCCGCCGTCGTGAGCGAGTCCGTCCCGGCCCGGATCGTCAGGGTGTACGCGCTCTCCGCGGCGGTGAGGTCGCGGGGACTGCCGGTGGCGACGACAGTGCCGTGGTCGATGATCGCGAGCCGGTCGCACAGGTGCGCGGCCTCGTCCATATCGTGCGTGACGAGCACGACGGTGACCCCGCGGGCGCGGACCCGCTCGATGAGGTCCCACGTGGTGCGGCGTGCCTGTGGGTCGAGGCCGGTGGTGAGCTCGTCGAGGACGGTGATCTCCGGGTTGCCGACCAGCGCGAGGGCGATGGACAGGCGCTGCTGCTGGCCGCCGGAGAGGCTGGCGAAAGCGGTGCGCTGCTGACCGGTGAGCCCGAGGAGGTCGAGCAGCTCCGCGGGCTCGGCGGGGTTGCGGTAGAAGGAGGCGTAGAGCTCGAGCGCCTCGCCGACTCGCAGCTGCGCGGGCAGCCGCGCCTGCTGGAGCTGGACGCCCACGCGCTCGCGAAGCCGGCGCGGGTGGCGGTGTGGGTCGAGCCCGAGGACGCGGACCCGGCCGCCGTCGGTCGGGCGCAGGCCGAGCATCGTCTCGACGGTGGTGGTCTTGCCGGAGCCGTTGGGGCCGAGGATGCCGAAGATCTCACCGCGCTCGACCGCGAGGGAGACGTCGGCGACGGCGACCGTGCCGCCGTAGGTCTTGCGGAGGTGCTGGACGTCGATGACTGGACTGGCGTTCATGTCGCTCCTGGCCGGGACGTAGGGTTGACCGCGTGGTCAGAGATTAGAACGGGCGGTCAGGAGGTGGCAAGGGTATTTGCCGGCAGAAGTGACCGTCCGGGCGTCATGTCCTCACGTTCGTGTCGACGCGGCCGATAGGGAGGGCACGGCATGGCACACGCAGGTACCGGCAGCGGACGCTGGCGGTACCCGGACGGGAGGGGACCCCATGGGCCCGATCGCGGCACTCACGGTGGAGGACGCGCCCACTCGCACTCGATCCTGGCGGCACGACCTGACGGCGGACTACGAGCTGCAGCAGGCACGTCTGCGCTACGCGATCCAGGAGGCCGGCGACGGCGGGGAGTACCTGTAGTCCCCGTGCCACGAGGGTCCGGTCGCCGCTCGCGACCAGTGCGTTGACCGCGTGCCGGACACGGCTCTACGGTGAGCATCCGCGGGCGTGTCGGACGAGACCCGGGGAGCCGCATGCGCGATACCGGCAGCGTTGCCACTCCGGCGAGTACGTCGGAACCAGCACGGGCAGGACATCGTGCCGATGAGCTCACCATCCTGACTTCCGGCCCACGCGGCCGTACGTGGCAGGTGGCGTCATGGTGACCGACGACGCGAGCAAGATCCATGTCGTGGTCGGCGCCAGTGGCGCGACGGGGGGCGCACTGGTCCGCGAGCTCGTGCGCCGCGGTCGCCGCGTGAGGGCCGTGAACCGCAGCGGCAACGCGACGGTTCCGGACGGCGTCGAGGTCCTCGCCGGAGACGCGACCGACCCAGCACGCATGCGGGAGGTCTGTGCGGGTGCCGGGGTGGTCTACAACGCGGTGAACCCTCCGTTCGCCCGGTGGCGCGAGAGCTTCCCCGCGGCGGTGGACGGCGTGCTCGCCGGTGCGGAGGAGGTCGGCGCCCGCATGGTGTTCGTCGACGACACCTGGATGTACGGGCGGGTCAGCGGACCCATGACCGAGGACCTGCCCGTCCGTCCCGTCAGTGACCGGGGAGTGCTGCGGGCGTGGCTCGCCGAGAAGGTCCTCGCCGCGCACGCCGCGGGCCGGGTCCGCACGGTCATCGGCCGGGCGCCGGAGCTCTACGGCCCGGCCGTGGAGTCGCTGCTGGGGGCCACGGTTTTCGGCTCCGCCGTCTCCGGGCGACCTGCGGTGTGGGGCGGCGAGCTGGACCAGCCCATCACCCCGATGTTCGTCGACGACTTCGCTCACGGTCTGGCCACCCTGGGGGAGGCCGACGAGGCGCTCGGCCAGGTGTGGCACGTGCCCACCCCTGCACCGACCACCGCACGCGCGTTCTTCGCGCTGATCTCCGCGGCGACCGGCCGGCAGCTCCGCGTCGTCCGCGTCGGTGAGCGGGCCGTGCGAGCGGTCGGAACACTCTGGCCGATCGCCCGCGAGGGCGCCCAGATGCTCTACCAGTTCCGCCAGCCGCACGTCGTCGACGCCAGCCGGTATGCGGCCGTCCTCGGCCCCGGTCAGGTGACGTCGTACGAGGACGGTGTCGGCCGGACCGTGGACTGGTACCGCGCCCGCGAGGGCGGGTCGCTCGCGGGCTTCGGGCGGTGACACGGACCCGGTGGACCGGACGACATCGCTGCCTGCCGTCGTGCACGGCGGCCGTCATTGGTGTCGACTGACCCGATGACGTGGGCGATGTCGGTGCTCGGTGGTGTGCTCGTGGTGACGGCGCTGTGGGACGTGTTCCACACGCTGTGGCACCCGAGCGGCCAGGGGCCGGTCGGCAAGCTCGTCATGCGGTTGGTCTGGCGGCTGTCACGACACCTCGGCAAGCGCGGGCGGCGGCTCAGCGGTCCGTCCACCATGGTGCTCGTCATCGTGACGTGGGCGGGGATGATCATCGTCGGCTGGGCGCTGATCTACTGGCCCCACATGCCGGACGGCTTCTCCTTCAGCCCGGGGCTGGCCCCGGAGCAGCGGAACGACGCCCTCGATGCGCTGTACCTCTCCCTCGTCGCCATCGCCACCCTGGGACTTGGTGACATCGCCCCGACCGAGCCCGGGCTGCGGATCCTCGTCCCGCTGGAGGCGCTGCTCGGTTTCGCGCTGCTGACGGCCGCGGTGTCGTGGGTGCTCCAGGTGTATCCGGCCCTCACCCGGCGGCGTGCCCTCGCGCTGCGGCTCGACGGCCTGCGCCGCGTGGGAACCACCGACGTCCTGCTGGGCATGAGCCCGGCCACCGCGGCTCGCCTGCTCGACGGTGTCACGGACGCCGTCGGTGCCGTCTACGTCGACCTGCTCCAGTACAGCGAGAGCTACTACTTCCGCGACGCCAACGACCGGACGACGCTCGCCATGACGGCGCCCTACGCCCGGGAGCTCGCGGGCACCGCCGCGGGCAGCGACAGCGAGGACCTGCGCCACGCGGGCAGGGCGCTGTCAGCCGTCCTCGACGACCTCGCCACCGTCCTGGACGACCAGTTCCTCCACACCGGCGCCGACACCGAGGCCGTCCTCGACGCCTACCGCGAGGACCAGCGACTGCCGTAGCCGGTGCACCGCCAGGTCGCGTCGCGGTGCCGAGGCGCCGAGACTCGAGGGTGCCAAGACGCCCACCTGCGAGGAGGCCATCGTGCCCGACGACGACGAGACCAGGACCCAGCACCACGCCGAGGACCACCACGGCGCGAACCAGCACGACGCCAAGAACCAGCACGACGCCAAGAACCAGCACGACGAGGGCCACCAGCACGACGGGGGCCACCACGGCGGCTCGGGGAAGATGTACCTCCGGTTCGCCGCCATGCTCCTGACCGCGATGGTCGTCATGTACTGGGTGATGTTCGTCGGCTCGTGGGAGTGGGGCCACGTGCGCTTCAGCCAGAGCCGCATCTTCATGGCGGTGACCATGGGCGGCGCGATGGGGCTCGTCATGCTCGCCTGGATGCTCAACATGTACAAGAAGACCAAGGCGAACATCGTCGTCGTCGTGGTCAGTCTCGGGCTGCTGGCGGGCGGGACGGCGCTGGACCGCAGCCAGGCCACGGTGGACGACTCCGCCTTCATGCGCGCGATGATCCCGCACCACTCGCTGGCCATCACCCGGTCCGAACGCGCAGGGATCGAGGACGTCCGGGTGTGCGAGCTCGCCGTGGAGATCAGCGAGGCGCAACGCCGCGAGATCAAGGAGATGGACTGGCTGATCGAGGACATCGCGGAGAACGGGCTGGCGACGACGGCCGCCGAGGCGGACTCCCGCCCGGTACCGACCTTCGAGGAGTCCGCCGAGCGGCAGTGCGACTGAGCAGCCCGGGGCGGCTCAGAGCCTGATGCTCACGGTCCGGTGGCGGTGTCCATGAGCCCCGCCTCGTGCGCGAGGATCGCGGCCTGGACCCGGTTGCTGACGTCTAGCCGGTCGAAGAGCTCCCTCAGGTACTGCTTGACCGTGCCGTCGGTGAGGTGGAGACGGCGGGCGATCTCGGCGTTGGAGGCGCCGGTCCCCAGGATGGTGAGGATCTGGTGCTGCCTGGGGGTGAGCCCGCCGACGGCCTGGCGGGCCGTCCTGGTGCGGTCGAGCCGCGTGGTGGCCTCGGCCCGGAGGAGCCACTTGGCGACGCGCGGTGAGAAGGCGGCACCGCCCGCGGCGATCGCCCGTGCAGCGGTGATGAGCTCGCGCGGCGCGTCGGACTTCAGGAGGAAGCCCATCGCGCCGAGCCCTGCGGCTTCGGCGATGTAGTCCTCGTCGGAGAACGTGGTCAGCATGGCGACGGGCAGCGTGGGGTGCTCTCGACGCAGGTGCTCGAGGGTGCGCAGACCGTCGAGCCGCGGCATGCGGATGTCGAGCAGGACAAGGTCGAGGCGGTGCTCGCGGGCGGCGGCCAGGGCCTCGTGGCCGTCGCCCGCCTCGGCGACCACGTGCAGGGCGGGGTCCGTGCCGAGGATGGAGACGAGGCCGGCGCGGACGAGGGCGTCGTCGTCGACCAGGAGCAGGCGGGCCGGGCCGCCGGGCGGCTGGTCCGTGGGCTGGGAGCTCATGGTGTTCCCCCGGGGATGAGGTCGGTGCTGACGACGACGCCGTCGCTGAAGCAGATCCGGAAGACGTCCTCGCGGGCGAACAGGCTCACCGCCTCCTCGTGGTACCGGCACGTGGCACCGGCGGGCTCGGGCAGCTCGTGACGGGGCGCCTCGACCATCTCGACCGCTGGGAGCAGGCGCTCGGCCTCGTCCTGCGGCATGCCGACCTCGATCCGGGCGAACGTCTCCGGGTCGAGGACCGAGCTCACCGTGAGGTAGAGGAAGGAGGCCAGGGTGATGAGCACGGCTCCCGCGGCGAGCCCGGCGGGCACCGCCCAGGTCAGCCGCCGGACCTTGCGGGCGTGCTGCTCACCCGCGCGCCTCGCCGCCGTGACCTCCGCGACGGCGTCGGCGGTGGTCCGTTCCTCGCCGCGCGGGCTGGCGTCCATCGGAACGGTGGCGCGCACCACGTGCCGCGCGCCGCTCTCGACCTCGAGCTCCCCACCGAGCAGACCGAGCCGGTGACGCAGGGAGGGCAGTCCGTGGCCGGAGGAGGCGGCAGCGGCGCGGTCGGCCCTCGTGGCGTTCTCCACCGTGAGTGTCGCGGTGCCGTCGGTGACGTGACCCTCGATGCGGACGGTCTCGTCGGGGGCGTGCTTGGCGGCGTTGGCCAGTGCCTCGGACAGCACCCGTGCCAGCGCGGCGTGCGCGTGCGGGGAGAGGGCCTCGTCCAGGGCCACGGGCAGCTCCCCCTCGACCGGGAGGCCCGCCGACCGTGCGCCGTCGACGACGTCGGAGAGCGGACGGTCCGCGGGGGCCCGGGACTGCCCGCCCGCCTTGAGCAGCTGGACCGTCTCGCCGAGCTCGGCGGCGGCCTCGGCCACGCTGAGCCGCGCGTCCTCGACGGCCGCGCGGGCCCCGGCCGGCAGCTCCGGGTCGAGCGTGAGCCGCCCCAGCTGGACGGTGACGAGCGTGAGCCGGTGACCGAGGTGGTCGTGGATCTCCCCGGCCATCGCCGCCCGCTCCCGCGTCAGCGCGGACTCGGTCCGGGCCTGCTCCTCGCGGGCGAGTGAGCGGGCCAGCTCCCAGCCCTGCTGGCGGTGCCGACGGCGGCGCCGGGCCAGCTCGACCAGACCGATCGGCAGCGCGATGGCGGCGGCATGGACGAGCGCCGCCGAGGCGGACAGGGTGGCGGACTCGATGCGACGCTCCCCGGTGAGCGCCCCGACCGCCGTGGCGGTGACGATGAGGACGGTGAGGGCCGAGGTCCACACGGGCGCGCCGACCGGACGGAGGATGCCGAGCAGGACCACCGCGACCACCATGAGGCTGGGCAGCCAGCCGGGGGCGGCGGACCAGCCGATCGCGGTGCCGAGGACGCAGGCCAGCGCCACGTGGACGGCGCGCGTCTGTGTCGCTGTGCGGTCCGTGCCCATTCCCGGCAGCGTAGTTGGGGCCCAGGGCGGGGCACACTCACCAAAGTGAGGACCGGTCGCCCACTTTCTGGTCTGATCCGGGCACGCCGGCGATCCATAGCGTCGGCCACATGTTCACCCCGCTTCTCGGCCTCCTCGACCAGCTCGCGCAGCAGCCGGCCCTCGTGACGCTCGTGATGGGCGCCGCGGCACTGGCGGAGTCGGCGCTCGGCCTGGGGACGCTCACCCCGGGCGAGACGATGGTCTCCCTCGGCGCCGGTGTGCTCGCCGGGCAGCCGGTGCTGTCGCTCGCCTGGGCCGCGGTGGCGGTCGGTGCCTTCCTCGGCGACCACGTGGGCTACCTGGTCGGTCGTCGCTCCGGGCCCGCCCTGGCGACGGGCACCCTCGTGCGCAGGCTGGGCGCGCACCGGTGGCAGCGCGCGACGGCGCTGATCGAGCGGCACGGCGTGCCCACGCTGGTGCTGGGACGGCTCGTCCCGGGCGTGCGGACGGTGCTGGCGGCCGGCGCCGGAGCGCTCGGCATGAGCTACCGGCGCTACGTGCTCGCTGCGGCCCTGGCGGCGCTGCTCTGGTCCGCGCTGTGGGTGGGGGGCGGCGCCACGATGGTCACGCTGGTCCTCGGGCTGGGGCCGCTCCACGCCCTGGCCCTGGGCGCGGCGCTCGCGGGCGTCGTCACGGGCATCGCGGTGTACCGGCGCGCACGGCGAGCTGCGGCGCTCGCATGACGGGACCGGTCCGCAGGGGAGGCCATTCCTCGCCCCGGTCGACGGTCGACCGACGGGGGACGACGGACGGCGGCACGCGCTGGGCGACCCTGCCGAACGCGGTGACCATCGGGCGGCTGCTCCTCACGGTGCCGCTGTGCTGGTACCTCACCGCGGACGGCTCGTCGTCACGGGCACCGGTGGCGGTGCTCGTCATCGCCGTGGTGTGGGCCGGCAGCGACTGGCTCGACGGGGCACTCGCCCGACGCCTCGGCCAGCGCACCCGCGTCGGTGAGATCCTCGACCCGGTCGCGGACCGGCTCGGGATCCTCGCGATCTGTCTGTGTCTCGCCGCGGCGGGCCAGCTGCCCTGGTGGACGGTGGCCGCGATCGCGGTGACCGACGTGGGTGTCGCCCTGCTGGCCGGGCCTTCCGCGCGGCGTGGTCGCGTCTCCGTGAGCGTCCTCGGAAAGCTGCGGACGGCCGTGCTGCTGTGCGGCCTGTGCCTCGTGCTCGCCGGTGTGCTGCTCCTGCTGCCGGTCGCGGACCTCGGGCGGGCGGTGCTCGTCGCCGGGACGGTGCTCCACGTCGTCGCCGGAGCCGACTACGTGCGGCGGGCCCGGGTGGCCCGGTGAGCCGCGCGCGGTGAGCGCCGCCCGAGGCGGACGCCCCGGCGGGCACTCGGCGACGGTGGCAGGATCGAACGCATGCGCACCAACCGCTGGATCGACGTCGCCCGCGCGACCGGGCTCCTGTCGCCGTCGGGCACCGTCGCCCCGACGATCTTCGCCGAGATGTCCGAGCTCGCGGCGCGCACCGGTGCCGTCAACCTCGGCCAGGGCTTCCCGGACGTCGACGGCCCCGACCACCTCAAGGCCGCCGCCGTCGCCGCGATCAACGCCGGCCACAACCAGTACCCGCCCGGTGCGGGGATCCCGCAGCTGCGGGAGGCGGTCGCCGCCCACCAGCAGCGGCACTACGGCCTCGCCGTCGACCCGGACACCGAGGTCCTCGTCACCGCCGGCGCCACCGAGGCGCTCGCCGCGACCATTCTCGCGCTGGCCGGGCCGGGCGACGAGGTCCTCACCCTTGAGCCGTACTACGACTCCTACGCCGCCTCCATCGCGCTGGCCGGCGCCACCCACCGCACCATCCCGCTGCGCCCCGGCCGAGACGGTTTCCACCTCGACCCCAGCGAGGTGCGCGCCGCCTTCACCGACCGCACGCGCCTCGTCCTGGTCAACACCCCGCACAACCCGACCGGCACCGTGCTCACCACCGAGGAGCTCACCCTCCTCGCCGAGCTCGCCGCCGCCCGCGACGCCGTCATCGTCACCGACGAGGTCTACGAGCACCTCACCTACGACGGCGTCCGTCACGTCCCGATCGCCACGCTGCCCGCCGCGGCCGGCCGCACCCTGACGATCTCCTCCGCGGGGAAGACGCTGTCCTTCACCGGCTGGAAGGTCGGCTGGATCCACGGCCCCGCCGAGCTCGTCACCGCCGTCCGCACGGTCAAGCAGTTCCTCACCTACGTCGCCTCCGGGCCGTTCCAGCACGCGGTCGCCGCCGCGCTCACCGACGACGACGGCGCCACGGGGGAGTACGTCAGCGGCCTGGCCGCCTCGCTCCAGTCCCGTCGCGACCTGCTCCTCGAGGCGCTCACGTCTGCCGGCTTCGCCGCGGTGCGCCCGGCCGGGACCTACTTCGTCGTCGCCGACGCCGCCCCGCTCGGCTTCACCGACGCTGTCGACCTGTGCCGGCGGCTGCCCGAGCTGGCCGGCGTCGTCGGGATCCCCGTGACGGCGTTCTGCGCGGCCGGCTCGACCACCACCGAAGCACTCGGCTCGTGGGTGCGCTTCACCTACGTCAAGCAGGAGGGCGTGCTGGAGCAGGCCGCCGCCGGGCTGGCGCGGCTGCGCGGCTGACGGCGCCCCACTCGGCAGTCGGATGTCACAGATAGGTGAGGAGCAGCTCGGTCACGAGATCGGCGTAACCCTCGACGTCGATCCCTAGAAGCACCTCGGTGTTCGGTTCCCTCTTCAGGTAGCCGGGGAAGTCCGCGATCGTCGCCCCGCGCGAGTAGCGCCCCTCCGTCTCCACGACGACCGGCAGGTGCTCGGTCCGGAACAGCTCCGGGCGCAGGAAGAAGGCCATGCACGGGGCATCGTTGAAGCGGATCACCGAGTCCTCGGTCAGTCCGCCCGCCCGCTGGACCATGAAGTGGTTGTTGAGCAGCGTCCAGATGAGCTGCCCGGCGGGCGTTGTGCTGTCCCGGAACCCCAGTAGGCGCTTGACGGGGATCTCGGCCGGCCGGCACACGTCCAGCCCGACCTGGACGATGGGCACGCCGGAGTCGTAGACGAACGCCGCCGCCGTCGGATCGTTGGCGGCGTTGAAGCTGGCCGCAGGCGTCTCGTTGCCGTAGGTCAGCACCGCACCGCCCATGAAGATGATCCGCTCGATCTTCTCGACGAGCTCGGGTGCCGCGGCGAGGACGGCACCGACGTTCGTCAGGGGACCCAGCGCGATGATCGTCACGGGGTCTGCGGCACTGCGGATGAGCGAGCCGTAGTCTACTCGCGGCAGCTCGGGCAGCTCGGGCAGCTCGGGCAGGTCGGTGCGCGGCTGCGCGAACGCACCGCTCATCCCGTCCTCGCCGTGAATGTGCTTGGCAGCGACCGGGTCCCCGAGCAGTGGACCCACCGCCCCCCGGTAGCGGGCGGCGTCGTGCTCACCGACGATGTCCAGGAGTCGCTGGAGGTTGGCGGTGGTGCGACGCTCGGCGACGTTGCCGTAGACGCTCACGAAGGCGTCGACCTTCGTCCCTGAGGCGAGTAGCGTCATGATGGCAGCGGCGTCGTCGGTGCCTGGGTCGGTGTCCACGATCAGCATGAGGTCTCCATTCGGTCGGATCCACGGTGGTGTCCGGTCTCGGGGTGGCGCGCGGCAATGGGAGCGCCGCAGCTGGCTATGTCAGGTACTTACCATCCTTTCGGTCCCGGTGAGCCGGGAGTGGAGCAGTGCCCGGAAGGCGTCGGCATCGATGCCCGTGGCGACCGAGACGGCCGTCTCCCGGCCCAGGCGTCCCCTTGTGTCGACAATGAGCGTTCCCCTGGTGAACTCACCGCCGCACTCGACCGTGACCGCCGCCCGCTGCCAGGTGATGAGTTCCGGGTCCAGCAGTGCGGCGACCGCGAGGGCGTCGTGGACCGCGCAGGCCTCGATCCCGTGGCTCGCGAAGAACCCGCGAGCCAGGTAGGCGAGCATGTCGCCGGCAACCCGAGCGAGCCCGCCGTGCGCCCGGAGGCGGTCGATGTCCGCTCGTGTGACCAGCGCCGCGCGCGTGACGTCGAGCGGCACGATGCGCAGCGGCACCCCTGACTCGGCCACGTACCGTGCCGCCTCCGGGTCGGCGTGAATGTTGAACTCTGCGGTCACCGTGACGTTGCCGGGGACATACGCGGCGCCGCCCATGGCGACCACCTCAGCGATCAGTGGCGCCACGTCGGGATGGCTGTGGAGGAGCCCCGCGATGTTGGTCAACGGACCGATCGCGATGATCGTGACCTCACCCGGCCGTTCTCGCACGGTTCTCGCGAGCCAGTCGACCGCGTGGCCCGGCTCCGGCGGACGCGGTGCCGGCAGGTCGACATCGCCCATTCCTCCGGGTCCGTGGATCGGCTCGTCCGGGTGACGCTCGTACCGACCGAGCGGCCCGGTGTAGCCGGCGTGGAAGGCAAGACCAGCAGGCAGGCCGAGCAGCTCGAGCACGCTGCCCGCGTTCGCGGTGGTGCGGGCCAGCGAGACGTTGCCGGCGACGGTGGTCACGCCGAGGAGGTCCAGCTCTGGTGCAGCGGCCACGAGCGCGAGGGCAACGGCATCGTCGAGGCCCGGGTCACAGTCGACGACGACCGGGATCGCGTCAGTCATCGCGCGTCCCGGCGCCCGCGAACAACTCGGCCTCGAGATCGTCGAGTTCCGCTGAGAAGCGGCGGTGCAGCGCCGCCCTCCCGTCGTCCGGGAGCCAGCTCGCGTCCACCCCGTTCAGGCAGAGCCGGCGCATCGTCGCGCGGTCGAACCCCAGTTCCTCGGCGGCGATCCGGTACTCCTGAGCCAGCGTGGTCGGGAACATGCCCGGGTCGTCCGACGCCAGCGTCACCTTCAGGCCACGGCCCACCATCTCGCGGATGCTCGCGCGCCGCCAGGGCCGCCAAGCGCGCCGCGACGTGGTGAAGATGCACGTGAAAGGCACCTGGTCCGCCAGGCAGCGCTCGACGACCGCCTCGTCCTGGAGGATGAAGTACCCGTGGTCGATGCGGTCACAGGCCAGGTCGTCGAGGCAGACGATCGTGTTCTGAGCGGACGGCGCGTGTTCGGAGGAGTGGGCGGTCCGCCGCAGCCCATGGGCGCGTGCGAGCTGGTAGGCGTCGACGAACCGCTCCGGCGGGCCCGCGGTCTCGAGGTTGTCCAGGCCGATACCGATGACGTACGCCCGCGGGTTATCGACGACGGTCCGGACCCGTTCTACGGCCGCCTCGCCGGACTGGCTGCGATCGATCCCCGCGACCAGGCGTGCCGTCATGCCGAAGTCCCGTTCGGCGGCCTGGATACCGGCGATGTAGGCGTCGACCGTCTCCGCGTAGCCGAACTCGGTGCCGGTGTCGGCGACCGGGTCGAAGAACAGCTCCAAATGGCGGGTGTTGGAGAGTGTCGCCGCGTTCTCGCATGCTTCGTAGGCGATTCGTTCGTAGTCGCCGAGGTTGGTCAGGCACTGCTTGACCCACTGCGACACCTGGAACAAGCCGTAGGAGGGCTCAGGTTCGTCGTGGCCCGGACCGGTGGGGACGGGCAGCACCGCGTCGCGGTAGATGCTGAGGTCCTTCGCCCGGGAGTTCACCTTGGCGTAGATGTCCAGGGCCGGTTCGGGCAGCTGCAGACCCTCCCGTTCGGCGAGTTCGGCGAACGTCTCGGCACGTACAGTCCCGGTCAGGTGGACGTGCAGATCGACCTTGGGCATGCGGCGCAGGTACTCGGCGTAGGCGGGCGAGAGCGTCATGGCTGCTCCTCCTCGTGGGCGGGGACGCCCGGTAGTTCGGATAGGAAAGTCGTCACCAGGCCGGTGAACTCCTCGGGTTCGTCGGCGACGGAGATGTGCCCCGCGCCGGGGATGATGGACAGGCGTGAGTGCGGGATCGCGTCGGCGAGCTCACCGTGCATCCGCGGTGAGAACACCCGGTCGTTCTCACCCGCGATGACCAGGGCCGGAGCCCGGATCTCGCGAAGCTCCTCGACGGTCACCGGCTCCCGACCGGCGCACGCGGTGATCGCATGCCGCAGGCCGTCGGCGTTCAGCCGGGTGAACCGCGCTCGCGCCGCAAGCTTGACGGGGTCGGCGGCCACCGCGGCCGGGCCCCCGTACCGGTTGTTCCACCACGCTGCTAGCGCGGCCGGTCCCTGATCCGATCCGGGTAGGGAGTGGGCCATCTCGGTGTCCGACAGGATGGGGGTGGTCCAAGTGTCGGCGAGGACGATCGCTCGCACTGCGTCCGGGTGGTCGATCGCGTACCGCATGGTGAGGAAACCGCCCAGGGAGAGCCCGAGGAGGACCGGTCGGTCGGTCAGCAGGGTGTCGAGGACGGCTTCAAGGTCGCGGCACAGCTGCGTGAACGGATACGGCCCCGACGCGGGTGAGCGTCCGTGTCCCCGTAGGTCGATCCGCACGACGCGCCAGTGGTCCTCGACGAGGCGGGCGGCGAGGGCGTCCCACAGGTGCAGGTCGTAGGACCAGCCGTGCAGCATGACGATCGTCGGGCCGTGGCCTTCGTCGGCGACGTTCAGCGTGACGTCACCGAAGTTGCGGAGAAACTCAGTCATCGCCTGCTCCGGTCGGGGTGAGCACGAGCCGGCCAGTCACCTCGCCGCGCTCGAGGCGCCTCAGGCCGGCGGCGACTTCGCTCAGCGGGATGGGCTCGACGTCCCAGCGGATCTTGCCGGCGCGGGCGAGGTCGACGACGGCGGAGACGTCACTGATCGATCCGCCGCGCGCCGACGTCAGTGTGACCTCGGGGGGCAGGACTCCGCGCCCGAACGGCAGTGAGCCGTTGCCCGAGCCGATGCGCATGATCATCCCGCCCGGTGGCACGAGCCCAGCTGCCAGTGCGAGCGTGTCGTGCTCGACGACGAGGTCGAGCACGACCTCCGCCCGTCGACCGGCGAGCTCGTCGCCGGTGCGTGCCTCGTGTGCTCCGAGTGTGAGGGCCTCGGCCCGCTTCGCCGCGGAGACGTCCACGGCGATGACCCGGGCGGGTGTGAGCAGCCGAAGGAATTGGATGGCGAACTTCCCCAGTGCCCCGGCGCCGATGACCACCACCCGATCATGGTCGGTACGGAGCCACGGGGAAGCGCGACGGACCGCGCGGTAGCTGGTGGCGGCTGCGTCGGTGAGCGGTGCGGCACGCACTGGGTCGAGGCCACCGAGGGGCAGCAGGTAGCGCGGATGGGGGACGAGGATTTTCGCGGCGTATCCTCCGGGTCGCTCGAAACCGGCCTCGGTGACGTCGGGACACAACTGTTCCTCGCCCCGCAGACAGATCCTGCACCGGCCGCATCCCCAGGACTGGTGGACGAGGACGGGGCCGAGTCCCTCGGCGTAGCCGGCCACCTCGTGGCCCATAACCAGCGGTAGCGGTCGGTTGCGCCAGTGGAGCAGGTGCAGGTCGGTGTGGCAGATCCCCGCCCCGAGGACCTCGACGACGACGGCGTCCCCGGTGGGTACCGGGTCGGGTATCTCCTCGAGCCGGACTCCGACGTCGTAGTTGCGGACCACCGCTGCGAGCATCCCTCAGCCCTCTTGAATCGTCAGGTCGGCCCCCGCGAGTTCGGGGAAGAGGCGTGCGTTCACCGAGTGGGCAAGGTCCTGGAAGTGGGTGTGGTGCAGCTCGGTGACACGATCGACGTCGCCGGTGCGCATCGCCTTGACCATCTGTTGGTGCTCGACGTGGATGAACTCCCTGCGGTTGGGGACGTCGAGGACTCCGCCGCAGGCGATGAGGATCAGACCTCGCAGGTTGTCGGCGAACTGGATGAGGCGAGGATTGCCCGTCTCGTCCCACAGGAGGCGGTGGAAGTCCATCTCCCATCGCCCAGGATGTGGTTGATCACTGAGCGCGTCGTCGACGTAGCGTTCAAGCCGATCGAGGGACGACGCCCGGTGACGGCTCTGGGCGATCTTCCGTGCGGCGAAAATGTCCATCAGCTGCAGCAGTTCGAAGGCATGGGCGACGTCGGCCGGCTCGGCACGCGGCACCGAGTAGCCACGATGGGCGGAGCTGACGATGAGCCCCTCGCGCTCGAGCCCCGCCAGTGCTGACTTGATCGGTGTGGGCGACAGCCCGAGGCGCTCGGCGAGGATCCGGACGGTCAGCTTCGTGCCTTGCGGGATCTCTCCGGCCAGGATCATCTGCCGGAGCGAGAGGTAGGCCTGCTGGGAGTAGGTGCGCAGTTTGATCTGAGGTGTCATGTCGAGGCCTCCAGATGCGGGTCGCGCCCGCGCGTGGCAGTCGCATCGTCGGCGACCGGGGCGAGCGCCCGGTCTCGCCCGGCAGCCGATCCCACTCCGACCTCGACCACGCACAGGGCGCACATGATCAGCAAGGGTGTCGTCCAACTGCCCGACACGTCGAAGAGTAGGCCCGCGAGGGGCGGGCCGGCTGCCGCGAGGATGTAGCCCACACTCTGGGACATTCCCGAGAGACTGCTCGCGGTTCTGGCATCCGGTGACCGCAACCCGATAAGCAGGAGCGCGCACACCAGTGCACCACCCTGACCGACCCCCAGGATGATCCCAAAGCTGAAGGGCGCCACCGTGGGGGCGGTGACGAAGCCGAGGAAGGCCACGAGGGTGAGCAGCGCGAATCCGCTCGATACCGCTCGGAGGTCACTGCGCCCCCTGAGCAGGATGGGGGTCGCGATGCAGCCGATCAGCTGGCCCACCTGGGCGACGGCGAGTACGGCGCCGGCGCCGGCGGCCGTCATTCCCGCATCGGTGTAGATCGTCGGGAGCCACGCCAGCACGACGTAGTAGAGCACGGATTGCAGCGCCATGAACGCCGTCACTTGCCAGGCCAGCGCACTGCGCCAGAGGCGTCCGCCGAGCGTCATCGGGCGGGGAGCCGCAGGACCTCGTCCCCTGCCGTGGTAACCCACCCAGACCACCAGTGCGACGAGGGCCGGGAGTCCGGTGATGAGTGCCGCGCCGCGCCAGCTGCCCAAACCTTCGGCCAGTGGTACCGCGCTCGAGGCCGCCGCCGCGGACCCGACATTCAACGCCGAGGTGTAGACCGCGGTCGCCACCGCCATCCGGTGAGGGTGGTCGCGTTTGATGATGGCCGGCAGGACGACATTCATGAGGCCGATGCCAGCCCCGATGAGCACCATGCCCGCGAAGGTCCACACGAACCGCATGCCTGTGCCAGCACAGATGGTTACCAACCCGGCCGCAAGCACGTGGTCGGGCCCGAACCGGGTGACGAGCACCGGCGTCACCGGCGCCATGACACCGAACATGATCACCGCCGCACCGGTGGCCAGCCCGAGGGTGGAACTCGACAGGCTGAGCTCCTCCTGAATGAACGGGACGAGTGGGGTGAAGCCCGCGAGCGACAGGCGCAGGTTCAGTCCGACGAGAAGCAGGAGCAGAAGCGATCCGAGGAGCTTCCTCGTCGTCAGGGGCTGGGTCACTCCGACGCCTGATCGTCAGCGGACCGGATGATGTCATCGAGCCATCGCACGGCAGGCTCAAGGCTTGCCTCATCGATGTCGAACAGTGGATGGTGGTGCGGGTAGCGGTTGGCACCGCCGACCATCACGTAGGTTGCGAGACCGCCCGCGCGCTGCACCTCTCGGGCGAAGATGGTGGCGTCGTCGCTGGCGGCCATGAGCGCGGTGCGCTGAGCTCCGGCCTCGCCGAAGAGTCGGCGAGCCGCGGACACGACCTCGTCGACGAGTTCATCGTCAGACTCCAGGGTGGTCGACTCCGCGGTGATCTCAAGGTCGGCGGCGACGCCCCACGTCTGGGCCGCTCCGGCCACGATGCTGCGGACACGCGCCAGGAGGTCCTCACAGGTGTCGCCGGAGTCGGATCGCACCTCTCCGGTGATGACGCAGCTCGCCGGCACGATGTTGGTGGCCGTTCCTCCGTGGACCGTACCAATGTTGGCGTTGGTGGTGGCCTTGCTGGACCTGGGCAGGGCCAGAACGTGCAGGATCGTCGTCGCAGCGGCGGCGAGGGCGTTGCGACCTTCCTGCGGAGCACCTGCGGCATGCGCCTCGACCCCGGCGAACGTCACCCGGTACTTGACCGTCGCCTGCACGCCTACGCCGGTCCCCACGGCCAGGCCCGCCGGCAGGGAGTGCCCCAGGTGCAGCGCCAGGAACCGGTCCACGCCGTCGAGTGCGCCCGCACGAATCATCGCGGCTGCGCCGCGCGCGCCCTCCTCCGCCGGCTGGAAGAGGATCCGCACGTTGCCGGGGAAGTTGCCGTCGCTCAGCAGTCGCGCGAGCACGATACCGATGGCTGTATGGCCGTCGTGTCCGCAGGCGTGCATCGCTGCGGTGCGCGAAGCGAAGCCCTCCCGGGCGGGGAGGTGGTCGTCGGAGTTCGACTCCTGGATCGGGAGTCCGTCCATGTCGAATCTCAGCGCCCACGTGGGGCCGGGGCGGTTGCCCGGTATGTCGACGATGACTGCCGTTCCGTCGGCGGCCGTGGCGGTCGCCGTGGCACTGTCGAACCCGGCGGCGATGGCGCGCTCAGCTGCCTCCTGCAACTGCGCGGCGGTGGGGTAGTCCACGACGCTCGTTCGGTCCATCGCGTCACGGCCGACGCGCGTTCGGACTGGCAGGTCGGCCAGCTCGCGCAGCACCAATGAAGCTGTGGCCACCTCCAGGAACGGCAGTTCCGCGTGCCGGTGGATCTCCCGACGCAACCGGACCAGTTCGTTCTTCACGGTGTGCTGCTCACTCCCTTGTCCGCGCGCGTGGTCTCGGCCGCGGTGGACGAGTCCCACGGTCCCAGCCCGGCCCGCACGTCCGTGGCGAAGTGGCAGGCGGAGCTCGATCCGTCGTCGAACTGCACGGCCGGAGGGACCGTCGTCGCGCACAGGTCGGTGGCCAGGGGGCACCGGGTGTGGAATCGACACCCCGACGGGGGATCGATCGGGGAGGGGATCTCGCCGGTCACGTGCGGTTTGATCAGGGTGCGGGCGGAGGGGTCCGGCCGGGGCGCTGCCGCGAGAAGGCTGCGGGTGTAGGGGTGCGCGGGGCGTTTCATCACGACCGATGCGGGTCCGGCTTCGACGATCTCGCCGAGATACATCACCACGACGCGGTCGGCGATGGCGCGGACGACTCCGAGGTCATGGGATATGAACAGGTAGGAGAGCTGCCGGGAGTGCTGGATCTCTTTCATCACCTTGAGCACCTGGGCTCGCACTGACACGTCGAGTGCCGACACGGCCTCATCAGCGATGATGAACCGCGGCTCCGAGGCCAGCGCACGGGCGATGGACACGCGCTGACGCTGACCGCCGGAAAGTTCGAGGGGGCTGCGATGCATGAATGTTCCCGGGGGTAGCCCGACGGTCTCCAGGAGCTCCCCGACCCGTCCCTGCACGGCCCGGCGGTCCAGACCGAGGTTGTACCGCAACGGCATCGCCACCGAGTCGCCGATGCTTCGGCGAGGGTTCAGCGACGAGCCGGTGTCCTGGAAGACCACCTGGACCTCGCGGCGGAATCGCCGCCACTGCGCCCTGTCGAGGGACCCGACGTCCTGGCCCCCGTACACGATCCGCCCCGTCGTGGGCTCGTCCAGCCCCAGCATCATGCGGCCCAGGGTCGACTTACCCGACCCCGACTCCCCGACCAGGGCGACCGTCTCGGCCGGTCCGATGCTGAGGGAGACGCCGTTGACCGCGGTCAGCAGTGCCCTGCGTCGGCCCTTGGCGTTGACCTTGAACGTGCGGAACACGTCCTCGGCCGCGAGCTGTGTGCCGGTCTCGTTACCGCTCATCGTTCGCCTCCACTTCTTCCGCGGCATCCTCGATCGGCAGCAGGTCCTCTTCGGGCAGTCGCCATGTCTCGGGCAGGCGGGGGTCGTCGTACCGCCAGCAGGCACTGAACCCCGTGGCGAGCGGCATTTCCGGGGGTTGCTGCTCACGGCACTGTGCGACCGCGAGCGGGCACCTCGGGTGGAACCGGCAGCCCTCGGGCATCGCCCGCGGGTCGGGCACCCTCCCAGGGATCGCGAAAAGCTCTTGCTCCTCCAGCTCGGGGGAGAGGGTGCCTGCGAGCAGACCGAGGGTGTACGGGTGCCGGGGGTCGTCGAAGATTTCCTGAACATCCCGCGCCTCGACGACTCTGCCGGCGTACATGACATAGACGCGATCGCACATCTGGGCCACGACGCCAAGGTCGTGGGTGATCATGAGGATGCTCAGTCCGAGTCGGTCGCGCAGGTCACGCAGCAGCACGAGGATCTCGGCCTGGACCGTGACGTCGAGCGCGGTGGACGGCTCGTCGGCGATGAGGAGGTCCGGTTCACCGGCGAGCGCGGCGGCGATGAGCACGCGTTGCCGCTGCCCGCCGGAGAGCTCGTGCGGGTAGCGTGTGGCGAGCTGAGCCGCATCCGGTAGCCCCATGAGGCCCAGCAGCTCCACGATGCGGGCCTGGTGATCGCCCCGGTACCCGTGCATCTGGAGTGCCTCGCCCACCTGACGCCCGACCGTCATCAGGGGGTCGAGGTAGGTTGAGGGGTCCTGAAAGACCATGCCGATACGAGCTCCGCGGACCTTGCGGAACTGACGGTCGCTGAGGTCGGTGAGGTCACCGGTGCCGTCCAGGAGCACCTCACCGCCGGAGATGTAGGCCGCAGTCGTGGGGAATAGGCGGCCGATGGCCGCTGCGGTCATCGACTTGCCGCATCCGGACTCGCCGACGAGCCCGATGATCTCGCCCTCGCCGATCTTCAGTGAGACGCGGTCTACCAGGGTGATGGGGCCACGACGAGATCTGACCGCGACGGACAGGTCACGCAGCTCGAGCAAGTTGACACCGTTCTCGCTCATCAGCCCTTGTCCTTCAGTCGTGGGTTGAGCGCATCGTTGAGTCCGTCACCGAGCACGTTGAAGGCGAGCACCACCAGCGCGATCGCCACACCCGGAAAGACGGCCATCCACCATGCGGATCGCAGGTACTGCTGGGCCTGTTGGAGCATGCCGCCCCACGAGACGACGTTCGGGTCACCGAGACCGAAGAAGCTCAGCGACGCCTCGGTGAGGATCGCGGTCGCGACGTCCAACGACGCGACGACCACCACCGGGGCCAGGACGTTGGGCAGAATCTCTCTGGCGATGATGCGCCAGGCGGGGACTCCACTCACGCGTGCGGCGTCGACGAAGGCGGCCGACCGTAAGGTCCGGAAACCCGACCGCACGACGCGCGCGGTCTGGGGCCAGGAGAGGATCGCGATGACGATGATGAGCTTGGTCAGTCCGCTGCCGAAGAGCGCCACGATGATCAGGGCGAGCACCAGCCGCGGCAGGGTCTGGAAGAACTCCGTCACCCGCATGAGGACGTTGTCCACCCACGACCCGTAGTAGCCGGCGACCGCGCCGATGACGACGCCGATCAGCGTTGCCGCAGCAGCCACGACGAACCCGACCAGCAGCGACACCCTCGCCCCGTGGATCACCTGCGAGAGCATGTCCCGGCCCAAGTGGTCGGTACCCAGGGGGTGATCCGGCGAGAAGGGGGGCAGCTGAGCAGGTCCGACACCGCTCATCGGGTCGTAGGGCGAGATCCACGTGGCCAGCGTCGCAACAATGATCGTCCCCACGACGAAGGCGAGGCAGATCACTGCCGCCTTGTTCCGCGAGAACCGGTACCAGAACTCGCCGAAGGGGTTCTCGCGCTTGGCCATCCCCGCCGTGTCGGCGCTCGAGTGGGCCTCGTACAGGGTCGGCGCGCTCATGTTCTCTCCAGCCGCGGGTCGAGGAGGGCGTGCACGATGTCGGTGAGGACATTCGCGATCACGACGGTCACGGAGATCACGAGGAGGATCGCCGTCATGACCGGATAGTCGCGGGCCGTGATGGACTCGTACAGCAGCCGCCCGATCCCGGGCCAGCCGAAGACGGTCTCCACCATGACCGAACCCGCGAGGATGAAGCCGAAGTTGTAGCCGATCACCGTGACTACCGGAGGCGCGGCGTTCTTCAGCGTGTGCCAGCGCAGGATGAGGGATTCGGACAGTCCGCGGGAACGAGCGGCCGTCACGAAGTCAGCACTGTTCACCTCGAGCAGGCTCGAACGGGTCATGCGGGCGATGAGGGCGACGTACCGGAACGAGAGTGCGATCGCCGGGAGCGCCAGGTAGTCGAGGTTCCACGGGACACCGCCGTCCCCACGGACCGGCGCGTCCCCGCCCAGGGGCAGCCAGCCGAGGGTGACCGCGAATAGCAGGATGAGGATCTGCCCCAGCCAGAACTCCGGCACCGAGAAACCCAGCAGCGTGGTCACCTGCGCCGACGTGTCGGGAGCACGGCCCCGGTAGTGCGCGGCGACTACACCGAGGATGACGCCGACGATCATGGCGAGGAGCATCGCGCTGAGCGTGAGCTTCAGCGTCGCCGGCGCCCGCTCGAGGAGCAGGGTGAGTACATCCTGACGCTTGGAGAAGGACATCCCGAGGTTGCCCTGGAGGACCTGGCTCAGGTAGGTCACCAGCTGCTCGAAGACCGATTTGTCCAACCCGTACTCGGCTCGGATCCGCTCGAGGTACTCCTCGGGCACGGGGAAGTCACCGACGAGGACGGTCGCCGGGTCACCCGGTGCGAGCTGGATGAGGAGGAAGTTGATGATGATGACGCCGAGCACGAGCGGGATTGCGTACAGCAACCTCTTCGCGGTGAAGAGTGGGATCCACCCAAGGCGCATGTGAAAACCTCTCGAAAAGTCAGCTGGGCGCAGCGGCGGGTTGGCCGGCTGGTGAACCGAGCCGGCCAACCCGCCGGCCGGACTAGTCGGTTACGGACACCTCACCCCAGCGGTCCACGGGGTTGACGCCGGCGAACAGCCCTTCCAACCGCGTGCTCATGGCATCGGCCTGCAGCTCGTCGTAGAGGATGAGCGTGGGGACGTCCTCGTTGAGGATGGCTTGCGCCTGCTTGTAGAACTCACCGCGTTCCTCAAGGTCGCTCACGGTCTCGGCCTGCGCGAGGAGCTCGTCGACCTCGGCGTTCGAGTAGCCCGTGGCGTTGACGTTCGGGTCGTTCGTGTCGTTCGTCCGGTAGATCCGGTGATAGCCGATCGCCGGGTCACCACTTGACGTGAACGACTGCAACGCCATGTCGAAGTCACGCTGGGCGTAGACGACGTCCCGGTACACCGACGTCTCGAACGGTTCGATGATCACCTCGATGCCCAGGGCACTCAGGTCGTCCCGGATGATCTGTGACGCGGCCTGGAACTGCGGCTTAGCGGCGTCGTAGGTGAGGCGGAACGTCGTGCCCTCGGGGACGCCGGCCGCGTCAAGCCGCTCCTTCGCCGCAGTCGGGTCCAGGGGGTAGAGGGAGTCGTAGGAGACATCCTCGTTGACCAGCCACGGGAAGCCTTCGCCGAAGGAGCCCACGGCCGGCAGGCCGAGTCCCGACATCGCTTGTTCGACGATGCGGGGCCGGTCGATCGCCTGCGCGATCGCCTGGCGGACCTCGACGTTCCCGAGGTACTCGTTCTCATGGTTGAACTGCACGAAGTGCAACGAAGGAATCGTGGTCTGCCGGCGGACCTCGACGCTGTCGAGGGAATCGAGACGTTCGACGTCCGCGCGGGGCAGGTAGAAGGCTCCGACGAAGTCGTACTCACCGGTCTCGAGTCCTGCAGAACGGTTCGCCGCGTCCGGGACGATCTGGTAGATCAGCTCTGACAGCTGGGGCTTGCCGTCGTCCCAGTAGTCCTCGTTCGCCACCAGTGTCAGAGAGCGCCCCGGGTCCCAGCTGGAGAACTGGAACGGCCCGGTCCCGACGGGCTCGCGGTTCGCGTCATGGTTCGCCAGGTCCCCGCCCTCGAAGACGTGCTTCGGCAGGATCGGCAGGTCGAAGACCTTGAGCTGCTGGAGGAGCGGCGCGTAGGGCTCGTTGAGCGTGATGACGACCTCGTCGTCCGCCGGTGCCTCCACCGACGCGATCTGCTCGATGACACCCTGAGCGCGGGAGTTGTTCGGCATGCCCTCCTCGATAGTCCACTTGACGTCCGCGGAGGTGAACGGCTCACCGTCATGCCAGGTCACGTCGTCACGCAAGGTGAAGGTGTAGACGAGCTCGTCATCGGAGACCTGCCAGTCCTCGGCGAGCAGTGGCTGTGGCTGGCCGTCGGGGTCGATCCAGATCAGTGCCTCGAAGATCTTCGCCGAAACGTCGAGCGTCTGGTTCGACGTCGTCATGCCCGGGTTGAGCGTCTCCGGGTCGGCGTCGGTGACGATGACGGCTACGCCATCACCTCCCGCCCCCTCCGCCTCGGGATCCGTCTCGCCTTCGGTGTCGCCGTCGGAGCTACACGCTGCGAGGGCCATTGCGGCCACCGCGGCGACTCCCACCAGTCGTCCGCGACGACGGCCCCCACGCCATCCGGCGCGGATTATTGACTTCGGCACAATCGCTCCTTAGTGATTGGGATCGAGACGACTCCTATGACGTCCCTCGCCTCGGCCGCCCTGCCGCCGGCAGCTACCCCGCGGGCGCACACCGCTGACACTCACGACCGTTCGGTTCTCAGTACCCGACGACTCGGGCAGGGGCCCACGTCCTCGTGTGCTGCAGTCGGCCGCCGTGTCGGAGCGCTCCGACCGCGCCGGCCAACTAGATCTTAAATTCAATTTGGATAGTGTGCAAGGTCACTGCGACGTCCACGGGCGAAGGAGCTCTGCGGTGCGCGCGAATCGACCGAGAGTGAGGACCAGATGGGCAGCGAAGGGCGGCGGTGGGTCTCGCTGGCCGTCTGCCTCACGGCTAGCTTCATGTCGCTCCTCGACGCCAACATCGTCAATGTCGCGCTGCCATCTATCGAAACCGGGCTCGGAGCCACGCAGGCGCACCTGCAGTGGATAGTCGCCGGCTACTCCCTCGCACTGGGCCTCGTCCTGATACCGAGCGGGCGCATCGGCGACATCTATGGGCGCCGGACCATGTTCATCGTCGGGGTGGGCATTTTCACCGCCGGGAGCATCCTGGCCGGCTTCGCGACCAGTGCCGGGGCTCTCGTGCTGGCACGCCTCTTCCAGGGGGTCGGGGGCGGCGTGCTCAATCCGCAGGTCTCAGGCATCATCCAGGACCTGTTCCGCGGTCGTGCCCGCGGTCGTGCCTTTGGGCTTCTCGGCACGGTGATCGCGGTCTCGAGCGCTATCGGGCCACTCGTCGGCGGCCTCATCCTGCAGGCGGCACCCGGCCCTCAGGGGTGGCGATGGGTCTTCTTCGTCAACGCGCCCATCGGTATCACCGCCATGCTCCTGGCGATCCGCCTGCTCCCCGAAGGGCGTCGTCGGCGCAACGCCGACCGGGGGCAGGACCCGTGGGGGATCCTCCTGCTCGGTCTGGCGACGTTGGCCATGCTCTTCCCGCTCGTCCAGCTGCGGCAGCTCGCGACCCCCGTACTCACCCTTCTGTTCGTCCTCGGCGCCATGTTCGCGGCGGCGTTCTTGTTGTGGGAACAGCGTCTTGCCCGTCGTGGTGGTCCAGTGCTGCTGGACCTCGCGCTCTTCCGCCTCCCCGGTTACGGCGTCGGCGTTCTGTTGGCGTTCCTGTTCTTCGTGGGGTCAACCGGCTTCATCTTCACCCTGACGCTCTACCTGCAGAACGGGTTGGGCCACTCCCCACTCGTCGCCGGCGTCATTCTCAGCCCGCTGGCGATCGGCGCGGCCGTCGCCTCGCCCATCGGTGGCACCGCGGTGCACCGCTTCGGCAACCGTGTAGTCCTCACAGGATTTGCTGCCATCCTGCTCGGCTTGGCGGGGATCGCCTCGCTCCTGACGGCGGACATCACAGCCGCCGGGGAGTGGCGTCTCGCTCTCTTCCTCCTGATCGTGGGGGTCGGGAACGGCTTGGTGGTCTCTCCCAACCAGGTCCAGACCCTGTCGAACGTCCCGGGATGGCGAGCGGGGATCGGCGGGGCCGTCATCACCACGGGCCAACGGGTGGGGGCCGCCCTGGGCGTGGCCATCACGGGCAGTGTCTACTTCACCATGCTCAGCACTGGCGCGGGGCAGGGTAGGGCCGTTCTGGTCGGCATGAGCACGACGCTGATCGCTGCGAGCCTCGCGCTGACGATTGGCACCATCACTGCGCGGCGGCGGCCTTGAGGGGTCTACCCCTTACCTCGCTCCGCGATCCTCGCCGACGGCAGCGCTCGGCCGGAAGCAGAGCCGCGAGGTCGTCGAGCTCCGGACCGCTCCCGCCCCACGAGCGGGGGAGCGCCGTCGTGCCGGTCCCACGCCCACGACGTGCTGACCCACTGCGACCGGGCGGTGGAGATGGTCGATAGCCGGCTCTCCGCGGCGTAGCGACCTCGGCGCTGGGCTCCCGGTTCTCCTCCGAGACCCTCGGTCCAACAGTGCTGAGTGAGGAGAACCGGGGAGGTCATGGAGCACGATCGGGGAGGAGAGCTCGCCGGGCTCGGCGCTGAGGCCCCTTTTTTCCACGGCCCAGCCGAGGGCGGGACAATGGCCTGCACCTCCGGATGTCCGCATCACGAGACGGGCGTCTCTCTGACTGGACGGGACCGCCTCGCGCCCGGACCCTTGTCAGTGGTCCACCGCGAGCACACCCCGCGAGCCGTGCGCCGCCACCAGACCCAGGAGGCCCGTTGATCGACCTTGAGGACGTGTCGAAGACCTTCCGCACCTCACGCGGCGAGGTCCATGCGCTCGACCACGTGAACCTCCGCGTCGAGCCGGGGGAGATCTTCGGGATCGTGGGCCAGTCGGGCGCGGGCAAGTCGACGCTCATCCGGACCGTCAACGCCCTGGAGAAGCCGGACTCCGGCACGGTGACGGTCGACGGCCGCACCATCTCCGAGCTGCGCGGCCGGGAGCTGCGCGAGGCCCGCCGTCGGGCCGGGATGATCTTCCAGCACTTCAACCTCCTCAGCTCGCGCACCGCTCAGGGCAACGTCGAGCTCGCCCTGGAGATCACCGGCGCGGGCCGCGCCGCCCGCCGTCAGCGCGCGCAGGAGATCCTCGACCTCGTGGGCCTCGCCGACCGCGCCGGCGCCTACCCGGCCCAGCTCTCCGGCGGGCAGAAGCAGCGCGTCGGCATCGCGCGCGCCCTCGCCGACAGCCCCGGCGTCCTGCTCTCCGACGAGGCCACCTCGGCGCTCGACCCCGAGACCACCCGCTCGGTCCTCGACCTCATCCGCAGGCTCAGTCGCGAGCTGGGCCTCACGGTCCTGCTCATCACCCACGAGATGGACGTCATCAAGCGCATCTGCGACTCCGCCGCCCTCATGGAGAACGGCCGGATCCTTGAGCGCGGCGAGATGGAGGAGCTGCTCACCACCCCGCGCTCGCGGCTGGCCGCCGAGCTGTTCCAGCTGGGGGAGCTGCCGCCCGAGCGGGGCACCCGCATCGTCGACATCACCTTTACCAAGCAGACGTCCTCCGAGCCCGTCATCGCCCGCCTCTCCCGTGAGCACGGCCTGGACGTCGCCATCCTCGGTGCCGCGATCGAGACGATCCATGACGGCACCCAGACCGGCCGCACGCGCCTGGAGATCCCGGGCACGGGCGAGCAGGTCGAGACGGCCCTCGGCTACCTGCGCTCGCAGGGGCTCTTCGTGGAGGTGGTCCGGTGATCGACCGCAACGACCCGGACTTCTGGTCCGACCTCATCGCCATCGTCACCGAGGCGACGTGGGAGACGCTCTACATGGTCTTCGCGTCGCTCGCGATCGTCGTCGTCGTCGGCATCGCCATCGGGCTGCTGCTCGTGACGACGGAGGCGGGCGGCCTGTACGCCAAGCCGTTCGGCTCGCGGGCGCTGGGCAGGGTGCTCAACCGGGTGCTGGACGTCGTCGTCAACATCGGGCGCTCGATCCCGTTCATCATCCTCATGTTCCTGCTCATCCCGTTCACCCGTTTCGTCGTCGGGTCCTTCATCGGCCCGACGGCGTCGATCGTGCCGCTGACGATCGCCGGCATCCCGTTCTTCGCGCGCCTCGTCGAGATCGCCATCCGCGAGGTGCCGCGCGGGGTCGTCGACGCTGCCGTCTCCCTCGGGGCGACGAAGCGCACGATCATGTTCAAGGTGCTCCTCGCCGAGGCCGTGCCCGCGCTGACCCTGGGCCTGTCGACCACCGTCGTCGGCCTCATCGGCTACTCCGCGATGGTCGGCGCCGTCGGTGGCGGCGGGCTCGGCGACGTGGCCTTCCGCTACGGGTACCAGCGCTACAGCCTCGAGTACATGCTCGTCGTCGTCGTGCTCCTCGTCCTCCTCGTCCAGATCCTCCAGTCCATCGGGAACCACGTCGCCCGACGCGCCTCCCACCGCTAGAAGGAAGTTCCATGCGCATCACCCGCACCCTGCCCATCGCCGTCGTCACGGCCCTCGCCCTCGCTGCCTGCGGCGGGGGAGGGGACGACGACGGCGCGACCTCCGGCGCCGACTCCGACACCATCCGCGTGGGAGCCCTGGCGGTCCCCGCGGGCGACATGCTCCGGTTCGTGTCCGAGGAGCTCGCCGCCGAGGAGGGGCTGACCGTCGAGTTCGTCGAGTTCAGCGACTACAACACGCCGAACCCCGCGCTCACCGACGGTGACATCGACGCCAACCTCTTCCAGAACACGACGTTCATGGAGACCTACAACGAGGCGAGCGGGGAGGACCTCATCTCCGTCGGCGAGGTCTACCTGCCGCGCATGGGCCTGTACTCCAACGACTACGCCTCGCTGGACGACCTGCCCGACGGCGCCTCGATCGCCATCCCGAACGACCCGACGAACGAGGGCAGGGCCCTCAAGCTGCTCGCCGCGCACGGCCTCATCGAGGTCACCGAGGAGCCGATCACCATCGGCGACATCACCGACAACCCGCGCGACATCGAGTTCGTCGAGATCGAGAACGCCACCCTCCCGCAGGCCGTCGACGACCAGGACGCCGCCATCGTCACCGCCGCGTTCGCGCTGCCCGCCGGGCTGAGCGAGGACAAGATGATCCTCGCCGAGGAGAGCGACAGCGAGTACTACAACGTGCTGTCCACCCGCGCCGAGCTGGCCGACGACCCGCGCGTCGCGACGCTCTACGAGCTCCTCACCTCCGACGAGATGGACCAGTTCATCGAGGAGGAGTACCAGGGCGTCATCATCCCCGTCGAGTGACCCGCAACAACTCCGCTCTCGGCGAGAAGGGGGGACGCGCGCGTCGCCCCTCCCTCTCCCGCCGAGAGCGGAGTTGTTGCGCGGCGCCGCCCGTTTATCCGTTGACGGGATGCCTACCTCCGGCGGGAGGATGACGACGACGTCGAGCCCGGCGTCGTGGTCCACCTCTGGAGAATTCATGACCGACCCGAAGGACACGCTCCACCTCTACCTCCGCGAGGCCCGCGAGGCCGTGCTGTGGAAGGTGCAGGGCCTGTCCGAGCGTGACCTGCGCTGGCCGCACACGCCCACCGGTACCAACCTCCTCGGCCTTGTCAAGCACCTCGCCGGGATCGAGTTCGACTACTTCGGGGAGACCTTCGGTCGGCCGCGTCCCGTCGACCTGCCGTGGATGGCGGAGGACGCCGAGGACAACGCGGACATGTGGGCGACCGAGGAGGAGTCCGCCGAGTCGATCATCGAGCTCTACCGCCAGGCCTGCGCGCACGCGGACGAGACGATCACCGCGCTCGACCTCGAGGCGCCGGGGCACGTGCCGTGGTGGGGCAACGGCGACGTGACGCTGCAGCGCATCCTCGTCCACGTCCTCGCGGAGACCTCCCGCCACGCGGGGCACGCCGACATCGTCCGCGAGCAGATCGACGGCGCGGCCGGGCTGCGGGTCGGCGCGACGAACCTGCCCGGCGGTGGCGAGCAGTGGTGGGCGGACTACGTCGCCAAGCTGCGCCGGGTGGCCGAGGCCGCGGGCTGAGGGAGTCGTCGTGACGCGACCGGACGTCGGGGACGTCGCGGACCTCCTGGCCCGCGACGACTCGGCGCGGCGGGCGCTGCAGAAGCGCGTGCTGACGGTCGTCGTCGTCAGCCAGGTGCTGGGCGGGGCGGGGCTCGCCGCGGGGATCACCGTGGGTGCCCTGCTCGCGGAGGAGATGCTCGGCACCAGCAGCCTGGCCGGCCTGCCGGTCGGCCTGTTCACCCTGGGCTCGGCGCTCTCCGCCTTCCTCGTCGGGCGGCTGTCCCAGCGGGCCGGTCGCCGCGTCGGGCTGGGCGCCGGGTTCGCCGCGGGCGGGCTCGGTGCGGCCGGGGTGGTGCTCGCCGCCGTGACCGCGAACGTCGTGCTGCTGTTCGCGTCCCTGTTCGTCTACGGCGCCGGGACGGCCACCAACCTGCAGGCGCGCTACGCGGGCACCGACCTGGCGCTGCCCGCGGAGCGGGGCAAGGCCATCAGCGTCGCGCTGGTCTCCACGACGTTCGGTGCGGTCGCCGGGCCGAACCTCGTCGAGCCGCTCGGCCGCTTCGCCACCACCCTCGGCATCCCACCGCTGGCCGGACCGTTCCTCCTCGCCGGGGCGGCCTTCCTCGCGGCCGGGGCCGTGCTCGTCGCGCTGCTGCGACCCGACCCGTTCCTCGTCGCCCGTCACCTGGCCGCGACGACGACGGCGCCCGAGTCCGAGCCCCCACGGGGCACCGGCGCCGGCGTTGCCGTCGGGGCGACGGTGATGCTGCTGACCCAGGTGGCCATGGTCGCGATCATGACGATGACGCCGGTGCACATGCGCGCCCACGGGCACGCCCTCGGGGCGGTGGGCCTGGTCATCGGCGTCCACGTCGGCGCGATGTTCCTGCCCTCGCCCCTCACCGGCGCGCTGGTCGACAAGGTCGGCCGGGTGCCCATGGCCGTGGCCTCCGGCGTCATCCTGCTGCTCGCCGGTGTGACGGCAGCGGTCGCGCCCGGCGACTCGCTCGGCCTCCTCATCCTCGCGCTGGCGCTGCTCGGGCTCGGCTGGAACGTCGGCGTCATCACCGGGACGGCGCTCGTCGTCGACGCCACAGTCCCGGAGAACCGCGCCCGCACCCAGGGCGCCGTCGACGTGCTCATCGCGCTCGGCGGGGCGGGCGGCGGCGCCATGTCCGGCGTCGTCGTCGCCGGTACGAGCTTCGCGGGGCTCGCCCTGGCCGGCGGGGTCCTCGCGCTCCTGCTCGTGCCCGCGGTGGTCGTCCACCGCCGGGCCGCGGCCCGACCCGCTCCTCTCCAGGCTGGCCCATCATGACCTTCGGGACCACCGACGACGGCGGAGCCACGCGCCTGGGCCTGGGCACCGGCCCGCTCGGGAACCTGTTCACCGCGGTCCCGGAGGAGCAGGCGCTCGCGACCGTCCGCGCGGCCTGGGAGCTGGGCATCCGCCACGTCGACACGGCCCCGCACTACGGGCTGGGCCTGGCGGAGGAGCGCCTGGGCCGGGCCCTGCGCGAGATCGGCGCGGCGCGCGACGAGCTCACCGTCTCGACCAAGGTCGGGCGCGTCCTGGAACCCAACTCCGGATACCGTCACGGGCAGCTGGATGACGCGTTCGCCGTGCCCGCCACGCTGCGCCGTCGGTGGGACCCGAGCGACGCCGGCGTCCGCCGCAGCCTGGAGGACTCGCTCGAGCGGCTCGGCCTCGACCACGTGGACACCCTGTACCTGCACGACCCCGAGGCCTACGACGTGGACGAGGGCATCGCCCGCGCGCTGCCCGCCCTCGTCCGGCTCCGTGAGGAGGGCCTGGTGCGGCGGGTCGGTGTGGGGTCGGGCGACCTCGACGTCCTGGTGCGGTGCGTGCGCGAGGCGGACCTGGACGAGGTCATCTGCGCCAACCGCTACACCCTCCTGGAGCAGCCGGCGGCCGAGCACCTCCTCCCGCTGTGCCTCGGGCGAGGAGTGGACGTCGTCGCCGCCGGGGTCTACAACTCCGGTGCGCTCGCGTCGGCCACCATGCCCGACGACGTCGTGTACGAGTACGCGCCCGCCCCCGACTCCGTGGTGGCACGGGTGCGCCGGCTCTACGACATCTGCCGGGCCCACGGTGTCGCCGTTCCCGCGGCCGCCGTCCAGTTCGCCGCCGGGCATCCCGCCGTCACCACCGTCCTCGTCGGTGCGCGTCACCCGGACGAGGTCACCGCCGCCGTCGCGCACGCGTCGGCCGAGATCCCGGACGCCCTGTGGACCGACCTGCTCGAGCAGGGCCTCATCGCCGCCGTCCCGCAGGGTCGCTGACGCGGGACGGGAACCGGGAACGGTGACGGCCACGGCGCGGAGGGTGCGACGTCGTCCTCCTCGCTCAGACGGCGACGGCGAGGAGGGCTGCTGCGGGCAGCACCGAGGAGGCGATGGTCCCCCTGATGCTTCCCCCACGCGGTAACCAGTAGCCGAGGGCGTCGGCCAGGGCCATGAACAGCGAGGAGAGCAGGAGGTAGACCAGGCACGCGACGACGAGCACGGTTCCCGCCGCCCGGTCGCCGAAGTTCACCATCGCCAGCCCGGCGAGCGTGCCCACGCCCACGAGCGCGTTGCGCGCGCCGATGCAGAACGACCACAGGTGGACGTTGGCGATGCCCTCCGACTCGATGCCGAGGAAACGTTGCACCCGCGGACGGTGGATGAGGAAGACCTCCGCCGGGGAGACGGCGATGACAATGACCGCGGCCAGCGCGGCGCAGATCTGGGCGAACGTGTTCATCGGTTCCTGCCTGGGACGGCTTCGACGAGCGAGACGCTCGAGATGGTGGGGATGACTCGCGTGGTGCGGAACCCGGCGTCGGCCAGGAGGGCGCGCCACTGCGGCTCGGTGCGCTCGCGTCCCCCGACGAACAGCATCATGTCGAGGTCGAGTGCCTTGGCGAAGTGCGGCGTGTTGCCAGGAGGGACGACGCCCTCGAGGACGAGCAAAGTCGCGTGCTCCGGCATGTGGCGGCGCAGGGTGGCCAGGACTGCGGCTGCCTGGTCGTCGTCGTAGTCGTGGAGCACGCGGCGCAGGACGTAGAGGTCCCCGTCCACGGGCGCCGTGTCGAAGAAGGAGCCGGCCTCGAACCGGCAGCGGTCGAGCACGCCGGCGTCGCCGAGCAGGCGCGTGGCACCGTCGGCCATCGCCGTGCGCTCGAGGAGTACGCCTACGGCCGACGGGGAAGCGGCGAGCATGAGGGCGAGGAGCTGCCCGTGCCCGCCACCGACGTCGACGATCCGGGAGAACCGGGTGAAGTCATAGACGGCGGCGACGGCCGGCCAGTCGAGGGCGGACAGACGGGTCATCGCGTCGTCGAACACCGCGCCGAACTCCCGGTCCTCCGCGAGGAGGTCCCACATGGACCGGCCGAGCGCCCGCTCGACGCCCGGATCACCGGTCCGCACGGTCTCGGCGAGCTCGCCCCACACCCGCTGGTAATCCGGGTCGCCGAGCATGAGCACGACGGGGCGCATGGAGTCGCGGGTGCCCGAGCTCAGCCGGTCGGCGAGGGGCGTCAGGGCGAAACGGCCGTCCGGGTCCTCGCGAAAGACGCCCCACGTCGCGCAGGCCCGGAGGAGGCGGTGCGTCGCGTCGGCGTCGAGCTCGAGCTCGGTGGCGATGTCGGCGGGGGAGCGGGGGCCGGCCACGAGCGTGTCCGGGATGCCGAGCCGTGTGGCGGCGTAGACGGCGTGCGTCGTCATGAAGCCGGAGGTCAGTTCGAGCACGCCGATCTCGGGCGGGACCATGCGCCGGACGAGCTTCTGGACGATGCTCCGGGCCGCGGAGCCGGCCCGCGCGACGCGCACGGGAGGGAGCCTGTTCATGGTGACCCCTATATGATCGTCAGTAATACTGACTAGTTTCCTCCGAGTCGGACCGCTGTCAAGGGGTGGATGCCATGGATCTTGCGACGCTGATGTTCATCTCCTACCGAGCGATGGACGAGCGGGTCGTCACAGCGATGCAGGACGCCGGGTTCGACATCACCCCGGCCCAGGCCCGGCTGGCCCAGCGCATCAGCGACGGCGGTTCCCGGCTTACGGACCTGGCTCGCCAGGCGCAGGTGACCAAGCAGACAGCGAGCGTGCTTGTCGCCGCGCTGGAGGTCAAGGGAGTGGTCGAGCGGGTGCCCGACCCGCAGGACGGGCGTGCCCGGCTCATCCGGTTCACGCCGGCCGGTCGAGCCGCGGCCCGGCGTGCGCAGGTGATCGTCGCGCGCGTCGAGCGGGAGTGGGCGGAGCACCTCGGGCCTGAGCTGACGGCGGGGCTCCGCGAGGCGCTGACCGTGCTGCGCGAGGTCACCGATCCTTACCGGTGAACGACCCGGCACGGACGAGCAGCGGCACCGCTCGGCGGACGAGCGTCCGACGTAGGACGGCGTGGTGACCCGGATCCTGCCCGACGCGCTGCACCTGAAGCGTCCGGCACTCCGACCAATCGCCCGGTCGCGCGCGCGTTGGTGGGAGCGCAGGCAGCGACCGTCGTCGTCGTCCACCCGAAGGCTCTATAGGCTGGGACTCATCATGACCGAGACCTCCTCCGCCCCCGCCCTTGCCGACGACGGCGCCCGCTCCGGCGCCGTCCGCGTCCGTTTCTGCCCCTCGCCGACGGGGACGCCGCACGTCGGGCTCATCCGCACCGCCCTGTTCAACTGGGCCTACGCGCGCCACGTCGGTGGGACCTTCGTGTTCCGCATCGAGGACACCGACGCCGCCCGCGACTCCGAGGAGAGCTACCAGCAGCTCCTCGACGCGATGCGCTGGCTCGGGCTCGACTGGGACGAGGGCGTGGAGGTCGGCGGCCCGCACGAGCCGTACCGGCAGTCGCAGCGGATGGAGCTGTACGCGGACGTGGCCAGGCGGCTGCTCGAGGCCGGCCACGCGTACGAGTCCTTCTCCACGCCGGAGGAGATCGAGGCACGCCACCGCGCCGCCGGGCGCGACCCCAAGCTGGGCTACGACGGCCACGACCGCACCCTGACCGAGGAGCAGAAGGCCGCCTACCGGGCCGAGGGCCGCCAGCCGGTGCTGCGCATCCGCATGCCCGAGGAGGACGTCTCCTTCGACGACCTCGTCCGCGGCGAGGTCACCTTCAAGGGCGGCTCGGTGCCGGACTTCGTCATCGTCCGCGGCAACGGCCAGCCGCTGTACACGCTGGTCAACCCGGTCGACGACGCCCTGATGAACATCACCCACGTGCTGCGCGGGGAGGACCTCCTCTCGAGCACCCCGCGCCAGGTGGTGCTCTACCGGGCGCTGCTCGACATCGGCGTCGCCTCCGTCATGCCGGTGTTCGGCCACCTGCCGTACGTCATGGGGGAGGGCAACAAGAAGCTCTCCAAGCGCGACCCGGAGTCCAACCTCTTCCTCCACCGCCAGCGCGGGTTCATCCCCGAGGGGCTGCTCAACTACCTCGCGCTGCTCGGCTGGGCCATCTCCCCGGACAACGACATCTTCAGCCGCGAGGAGATGGTCGCGGCCTTCGACGTCGCCGACGTCAACCCCAACCCGGCGAAGTTCGACCTCAAGAAGGCCGAGGCGATCAACGCCGCGCACCTGCGGCTGCTCGCCCCGGAGGACTTCCGGGCGCGGCTGGTGCCCTACCTCCACGACGCCGGCGTGCTGCCGGCAGCGTCCTTCGCGGACCTCTCGCCGGAGCACCAGGCGCTGCTGACCGCCGCGGCGCCGCTGGTCCAGGAGCGGATGACGCTGCTGGGTGAGGCGCCAGGGATGCTCGGGTTCCTGTTCGTGCGCGACGAGGACGTCGTGGTCGAGGAGGACGCGGCCTCGGCCCTGCGCCCCGAGGCCGCCGAGGTGCTCGACCGGTCGATCGATGTGCTCGACGGCCTGAGCGACTTCTCGCCGGAGGCCCAGCAGGAGGCCCTGCGGGCGGTGCTCGTCGAGGACATGGGCATCAAGCCGCGCTTCGCGTTCGCGCCGCTGCGGGTGGCCGTGACCGGCCGCCGCGTGTCCCCGCCGCTGTTCGAGTCGATGGAGATCCTCGGCAAGGACGCCTCGCTCGTGCGGCTGCGGAAGCTGCGCGCCTCGCTCCAGTAGGCGAGGAACTCCAGCTGTCGGCGCAGGAATCACCCGCGCCGACGAGGGGCCCGGGCGGGGGCCCCGGCGTGAAGGGTTCGGTTCTCATGGAGAACCGAACCCTTCACGTTGTTCCGGCACGTGGCGCACGATCTGGTCTCTCGCCGGAAGACGGACCGGCCCGGGGCCGCCTCGAGAACCACGCCGGGAACAACGTGTGGGGTTCGGGTCTCCAGGGGGCTCGAACCTCACACGTTGTTCCGGCACGTCCGCCGCCGGCGGCGGTGGTCAGCCCGTCGCGCCGGGCGCGGTCATCCCGCGGCGCCGGACCGCCAGCGCCGTTCCACCGCCCGCGAGCCCCACGGCGAGCAGCACCGCGCCGCCCACGGCTGCGCCCGTCGAGGCGAGCCCGCGGCCACCCGCGTCACTCCCGTTCCCGGGCCCGTTCCCGGGCCCGCTCCCCGGTCCGTCGCCCGGCACCGTCGGGGACCCCGACGGCGTCTCACCCGGCACCGTGGTCGGCCCCGGTGTCGTGGTCGGCCCCGGTGTCGTCGTCGGCTCGGGCCCGTCGGTCGGCCCGTCGGTCGGCTCAGCGGTCGGCGTCGGCTCCGGGTCGGTCGTCGGTTCCGGCTCGGTCGGCTCCTCGCCGCTGTCGGCGACGAGTTGCATGACGAACACGTCACCGGCACCAGCGTTCGTCGCCCCCGCCGGCGCCCCGAAGGTGAGCCCGGTGAGCCACGGCCCGTCGGTCCCGGCGGCGACCATGAGGTTCGCCTCGTCCCACTCGTCGGCGCCGTCACGCTCGCGGGAGCCGAGCTGCACGGCCTCGCCCGCCACACCGTCGGCAGTGAACGGCAGGGCGACGACGTCGACCCCGCCGTGCGCCTCACCCATGGCCCCGTACGTGGTCCCGACGACGATCGCGCCGCCGTCGGCGGTCGCCACGCCGGTGGCGCCGCGGTCGTCCGTCGACGTCCCGGCGCGCGTGGTCCACAGCTCCTCGCCGTCGGCCGCGAACGCCCGCACGACGATGTCGTTGTCCCCGAGCCCGGCACTCCCGAGCTCGCCCTTGCTGTGCCCGACCGCCAGCACCGTCCCGTCCTCGAGCGGCACGAGCCCGCTCACGAGGTCGTTCTCGGTGGAGGCGACCGACCGGACCCACTGCTGCTCGCCGTCGGCGGTGTACCGCGCGACCCAGCCGTCCCCGGAGCCCAGGTGCTCGGTCCCGGGAAGACCGGCGCCGGTCGTGCCACCGACGACGACGTCACCGTCGGCCGTCAGCGCGACCGTCATCGCCTTGTCCTCACCCGGGCCGCCGACCTGCACGCTCCACAGCAGCTCACCGTCGGACGACACGCGTGCGAGCACGGCGTCCTTGTCCCCGGCGCTCGGCGTGCCCGCGAAGCTGCCGCTGGTGTACCCGGCGACGTACGCGCCGCTCTCGCCGTCCGGTGCGACGCCGTAGAAGCGGTCGGCGGCGGCCGGGTCGCCGACCTCCAGCGTCCACGCCCGCTCGCCCGCGGCGTCGACGCCGACGACGAACCCGTCGTCCTGCGTGTCCGCCTCACCCGTCGCGAGCGTGCCGCGCGTGTACCCGCCGACGACGAGGCCGCCGTCGGCCCCGGTCACGACGCCGTAGGCGCGGTCGTTGGCGGCCGTCGCGACGGCGTGCCGCCACGTCTCCGTCCCGTCCGCGGCGCGCCGCAGCACGACGGCGTCCATCCCGCCCGCGGGCTCGTACCCGTCCCACGCCCCGGCGAGATTGACGACGACGGCGGTCCCGCCGTCGTCGGTCCCGACGATCCCTCCGGCGCGGTCGTCACCCGCTGACCCGATGAGCTCGGCGTCCCACGGGGTGACCGGCTCGGTGCGCAGCCGCTGCCCGACGTCGAGGATCGCCTCGCGGAAGGCGGGCTGCCACACGTCCCAGTCGTGGCCGCCGTCGAGGACCCGCAGCTCGGCGGTCACGCCGGGCACCCGCCGGGCGGTGTTGTACAGCTGCGCGGACTCGAAGTCGATGTCGTGGCGCGCGTCGGCGGGGTCCGGGTTGGGCCACTCGTCGTCGCCGACGGCGACGAACAGGTGGACCGGCAGCGCCGGGTCGAGCCCGGCCAGCGCCGTCGGGTAGGAGAGCGCGGTGTACCGGTCGGTGTCGTACAGCGCGTCCCCGACGCCGTAGGCGCCGTAGTCCCGGACCGAGGAGTCGGCCGGTGGCTCGGGCACGTACGACGCGGGGCTGAGCACGATGCCCGCGGAGAAGTCCTCCTGGTGCGCGAGGGAGAAGCGCAGCGCCCCGGCCCCGCCCATGGAGTAGCCGCCGACGGCGCGCGCCTCGCGGTGCGCGACCGTCCGGTAGGTGGCGTCGACGTGGTCGACGAGGTCCTCGGCCAGCGCGGTCTCCACGGCCACTCCGGGACCGGATGCCGCGTCGCCGGTGTAGCGGGAGTCGGTGTACCAGCTGCCGCGCTCGTTCCACGGGGCGTCGGGCATGACGGCGATGAGCGGCTGGAGCTCGCCGGAGCCGATGAGCTCGTCGAGGTCCCCGGCCACGCGCTGCCAGGCGGCCTGCGTGTCGCCACGTCCGTGGAGCAGGTAGACGGTGGGGTAGCGCTGCTCGGCCGCGGCGTCGTAGCCGGGTGGCAGGTAGACGGTGTAGTCCACCGGGCCGGCGGCGGTGTCCGCGGCCTGCCCGGGCACCAGCGTGCCGCTCTCGGCGGCGAGCGCCGGGAGCGAGAGGGACACTCCGACGGCGGCGGTCACGGCGATGGTCGCCGTCACCGCCGCTCGCCGGAGGAGGCGTCGTTGCGTCATCGTTCTCCTTCGGTTGTGACCGCGGGCGTCGTCGCCCGCAGTGACCGGCACGACGTGCCGGAGCTCGTGTGCTCAGCCGCCCCCGTGCAGCTCGGCCAGCGCGATCGTCGCCCGCGCCCGCTCGACCATCGCGACGTCGAGGAAGGTCCCGTCGGGCAGCGCGAGCGCGCCGGTCCCGGCGGCGACGGCCTCGCCGACCCGCTCGACGACGGTCCGCGCCTGCTCGACCTCGCCGGCCGACGGCAGGAACGCCTCACGGATCGGGCCGAGCTGTGCCGGGTGGATCGCCGCTCGACCGACGAACCCGAGCGCCCGTCCGGCCCGGCAGGACGCGGCCAGGCCGGCGAGGTCGCGGACGTCGGGGTAGACCGACATCGCGGGGGAGGGCAGTCCTGCGGCGCGGGCCGCGACCACGACGCGGCTGCGCGCCCAGCCGAGGCCGGCGTCGTCGTCGACACGCAGGTCCGAGCGCAGGTCCGCCTCCCCGAGCCCGAGGGACGCCACCCCGGGGGCGGCGCCGGCCAGCTCGAAGGCTCGCTCCACCCCGAGCGCGGACTCGACGAGCAGGTGGAGCGCGCGTCCGCCGAGCCGGGTGGACACCGCCCGCACCGTCTCCACGTCCTCGGCCTTGGGTAGCCGCACCCCGGCCGCCCCGGGGAGGGCGGAGGCCATGGCGAGGTCCTCGTCGTGCCACGGCGTCCCGACGGCGTTGACGCGCACCTGGACGACCCGCTCCTCGGCGTGGGCGGCCAGCATGAGCTCCGTCGTCGTGCGCGCCGCGTCCTTGCTCGCCGGGGCGACGGCGTCCTCGAGGTCGACGATGACGACGTCGGCGGACGAGGCCAGCGCCTTCTCCACCCGGTCGGGGCGGTCGGCCGGGACGTAGAGGAGCGTGAGGGGCGGGACGGTGCTCATACCGCGCCGTCCTCGCGCAGCCGGGCGACGTCCTCGGCGGTGTAGCCGAGCTCGCCGAGCACCTCCTCGGTGTCCGCGCCGTGCGGACGGCCGGTGAAGCGGATGACGCCGTCGGCGCCGGAGAGCCGGAACAGCGGGCCCTGCATGAGCATCGGCCCCAGCTCCTCGTCCTCGATCTCGTGGAGCGTGCCCAGGGCCTGGAACTGCGGGTCGGCGACGATGTCCTCGGCGTCGTAGACGGGCGCGACGGCGGCCTGGGCCTCCTCGAACGCGGCGACGACCTCGTCTCGGGTGTGCCGGGCGATCCAGCCGCCCACGGCGTCGTCGAGCACGTCGGCGTGCCGTGCCCGGTCGGCGCCGCGCGCGAACCACGGCTCGGCGATGAGCTCGGGGCGGCCGACGAGCCGCATCACCCGCTCGGCGATGGACTGCGCGGACGTGGAGACCGCCACCCACTGCCCGTCACCGGTCCGGTAGGTGTTGCGTGGGGCGTTGTTCGCCGAGCGGTTGCCGGTGCGCGGCTGCACCGTGCGCAGCTGGTCCCACCGGGTGATCTGCGGGCCGAGCATCGCGAGGATCGGCTCGATGATCGCCAGGTCGACCACCTGCCCGGCGCCGGTGCGCTCGCGGGCCTGCAGCGCGACCATGACGGCGAAGGCGGTGGCGAGGGACGCGACGCCGTCGGCCAGGCCGAAAGGTGGCAGCGTCGGGGGGCCGTCCGGCTCACCGGTCATCGCGGCGAAGCCGCTCATCGCCTCGGCGAGCGTCCCGAAGCCGGGGCGCGTTCGGTAGGGCCCCACCTGCCCGAAGCCGCTCACCCGCGCGAGCACGAGCCGCGGGTTGCGCGCGGAGAGCTCCTCGTACCCCAGGCCCCACCGCTCGAGGGTGCCGGGGCGGAAGTTCTCGATGACGACGTCGGAGTGCTCGGCCAGCCGCAGGAACGCCTCGCGCCCGCCGTCCGAGCCGAGGTCGAGCGTCACCGTGCGCTTGTTGCGGCCCAGCGTCTTCCACCAGAGGTTGACGCCGTCCTTCGCGGCGCCGTGGCCGCGCGAGGGGTCGGGCTTGCTCGGGTGCTCGACCTTGACGACGTCGGCGCCCATGTCGCCCAGGTGCATCGCGGCCATCGGCCCGGCGAAGAGGGTCGAGGCGTCGACGACGCGGAGCCCCGCCAGCGCGCCGGCCTGCGGGTCGCGGGACACGCTCACCGGGCCACCTCCGTGGCGAGACCGGGGGTCGCGTCGGGGGACACGTCCCACGCGCAGCGGAACCCGACGGTCGCGCCGCGGGCCAGCCCCAGCCCGGGCAGGAGGTACTTCACGGAGTGGTCCGGGGCGTGCACGCCGCCCTCGACGTACCACTCCGAGCCCTCGGCCCGGTAGTCGCTGCCGCCCTTGAGCATGACGAACCGGGTGCGGCCGTCGCTGTGCTCGCTCTCGGTCCAGTTCCACACGGCCGGGCGCCCGCGGTGGAGCGTCCCGAGCTCGCCGGCGAGCTGCCACTCGTCCTCGCTCGGCAGCCGCCCGCCGGCCCAGGCGGCGTAGGCGCGCGCGTCGTCGAGGTCGACGAAGGTCACCGGCCGGCCCTCGCTGCCGGGGGCGGGACGCCCGTCGGACCAGTGGGCGAGGAAGCGGTGGTCGTCCGCCGGCCGGTAGCCGGTGACGTCGAGGAAGCGGGCGAACTCCCCGTTGGTCACCTCGGTGGCCCCGACCGCCACCGGGCCGGCGAGCCGGACCTCCCGCTGGAGGGTCCGCGCGTCGTGCAGCCTGGGTGGCAGCGGCTTCCACTCGTCGACGTAGGGCGCACCCTGGTACATCCCCGTCTCGCGCGCCCGGTAGCGCACGGTGAGGACGTGCTCGCCCGCGGGGACGACGACGGCGGGGGCCGGCTCGGCCCCGGCAACAACTCCGCTGTCGGCGGGGAGGGGGGTGGCGGGGGCGGGGGTCAGCCGCTCGGCCACCCGGTGGCGGAACCGGGCGTCGGGCACGTGCGGCACGCGGGCGAGCTCGGCCCGGATGTCCGCCAGCCACCCCGGCTCGGCGACCCCCTCGGCGACGTGGAGCAGCGCGGCGATGCCGCGGCCCGGGACCAGCAGCGTCGCGCCGTCGTCGTCGGTCTCGGTGAGCGGGACGAGCGTGCCCGACGCGGGGGCCTCGGCGAGCAGCGGCCCGGCGTAGTCGGCCTCGCCGCGGTTGACCAGGGTCCACAGCGTGAGCCCGTCCAGCTCCCACCGGGAGGCGTAGACCCGGGCCTCCTCGGCGGCGGGGGCCAGCTCGGCGAGCGGCGTCCACTCGCCGTCGAGCAGGAGGTCACCCGCGGCTCGCTGGACGGTGACCATCCGGCGCACGGTCGCGGCGTCGCGCGGGGTCCAGCCGACCCACACGCCGAAGACGACCTCCCACACCATGACGCCCACCCCGTTGAGCCACGCGGACTGCAGCTCCTCGGAGTGGTCCCGGTGCCAGCGGCGCACGTGGTGCTGCATGTGGCGGCGCTCGTACCAGTGCGCGCGCAGCACCCCGGGAACGGGGGAGTCGGCGAAGAACTGCGCCCACGAGGAGGAGTGGTCCTCGATGCGCTCGACCGCCAGCTTGGACTCGCCCTCGAGGACGATGCCGGGGCGCGCCTCCTCCAGGCGGGTGACGAGCTCGGGCTCGGCCTTCTTCAGGGTGTCGAGGAAGACGCCGTCGGCCGGCAGGTCACCGACGAGCGCAGCGAGCTCGGTGACGTCGTCGCGGCCGCGACGTGTCCCGGTGTCCCACGGGTTGTAGTCGACGAACACGTGGAGCCCGGCGGCGTGCAGGTCGCGCACCAGCTCGCCCAGCCCCGGCACGTCGCGGTAGAAGTCCCACTGGTTGCGCTCGTCGATCCCGATGACGGGGTAGGCGTGCCACAGCACGACGGCGTCGAGCCCGCCGAAGCGCTCGCGGGCGTCGGCGAGGAACCGCTCGGGCGTGAAGCGGTGCTCGGCGAAGGAGTAGAGCAGCTCGTCCCACAGCCACACCTGCGCGACCGTGTGGCAGCGTGCCGCCCACCGTGCCTCCGGCCGCTCGTACGCGGCGCCCGTGTAGCCGTGGCGCTCGCGGGCGTCCCGTCGCCACCGGTGGAGCGTCGCGCGCCACGCCGGCCGGTCGGCCGGGTCCGCCGGCCCGGCGACGATCTTCGCCTCGTCCAGCGCGAGGCTCACCTCCGGCGTCAGCTCACCCGGCGGGACCTGCGTGGGCAGGTCGATCGGGCGGGGGACGAGCGGGTCGAAGGTGTCCATGGTGCCTTTCTCTGGGGGTCAGTCCTGGCCGGCGAGCGCGGCGACGGCGGCGGCCGTGGGCACGGCCTCCTGCGCGCCGGCGGCGGTGGTCGCCAGTGCACCGGCGGCGGCGGCGAGCCGGGCGGCGGCCGGCAGCCCGGCGCCACGCGCCAGGGCCGCGGCGAGCACGCCGCAGTAGGTGTCGCCGGCGCCGGTCGTGTCGACGGGCTCGACGGGGAAGGCGGCGACGGTCACCGGGTCGCGGTCGCGCTCGGCGACGAGGCTGCCCTGCGCGCCGAGCGTGACGACGACGGCACCGACGTGGGCCAGCAGGTCGGCGGCCAGCGCGGCGGGCTCGTCCTGCCGGCCGGCGAGGTCGGCGGCCTCGTGCTCGTTGACGACGAGGACGTCGACGGCGTCCCACACCTCCGGCGGCAGCTCCCGGGACGGCGCGGCGTTGAGGACGAACAGGGCCCCGGGCCGCCGCGCGGCGGCGGCCGCGGTGATGACGTCGAGCGGCACCTCGAGCTGGGCGAGCACGACGTCCGCCTCCGCGAGCCGCTCGGCCTGGGCGCCGCCGACCTCGACGAGGGAGTTCGCCCCCGGCGCGACGATGATCGTGTTCTCGCCGTCCGTGGAGACGGAGATGAGCGCCGTCCCCGTCGCTCCGGGCACCCGTGCGACGAGGTCCGTGCGCACCCCGGCGCCGTCCAGCGACGCGAGGAGCAGGTCACCCGACTCGTCCCGCCCGACGGCCCCGATGAAGGTGGTCTCGGCGCCACCCGCACGCGCGGCGGCAACGGCCTGGTTCGCCCCCTTCCCGCCCGCGTGGCGGGTGAGGTCTCCGCCGAGGATCGTCTCGCCGCCCGCCGGGTGGCGCGGGACGGGCACGACGAGGTCGACGTTCGCCGACCCGACGACGACGACGCGGCCCCGGTCCTCACTCATCGCCGGCTCCCGTCGTCGCTCCGGCCAGCGCGACGGTGCGCGCGGCAAGGTCGGTGATGCGCTGCTCGCCGCCGGGCAGCGACGTGGCGATCCGGCCCTCGAGCGGCCGGGTCCACTGCTCGCCGATCCCGTCGACGCCGCGCAGCCCGCCGACGACGGCGCCGACGGTCGCGCCGGCGGAGTCGGTGTCCCAACCGGCGGTGACGGCGAGCGAGACGCTGGCGCTGAAGTCGCCGCGCCCGGCCGTGAGGGCGAACGCGATGGTGGCGGCGTTGTTGAGGGTGTGCACCCAGTGGAGGGTGCCATAGGCGGCGTGCAACCCGTCCAGCGCCTCCCGCACCGCCGGCTTGCTGCCGTCACAGGCGGCGCCGAGCTCGCGGCCGAGCCGGACCGCCTCGGCCAGCCGGCTGCGGGGTGGGACGACGGCCGACGCCGCGTCGAGCACGTCCTCGACGCCGTCGCAGACCGTCGTCGCCGCGCCGAGCGCCGCGGCCCACATGGCGCCGTAGACGCCGTTGCGGGTGTGGCTCAGCCGCGCGTCGGTCCACGCGAGTCGGGCGGCGGCGCGGACGTCCCCGGGCCGGACCCAGCCGAGGACGTCGGTGCGGATGAGCGCGCCGATCCACTCGCGGAAGGGGTTGAGGTACGTCGCGGTCTCCGGGACGGGCCGTGCGTCGAGGATGTTGCGGTAGGCGGCGCGCTCGGCGGTGAAGACCCGGCCTGCGGGGAGGTGGTCGAGCCAGAGCTGAGCGACGTCGTCGGTGGTGAACCCGGTGCCGTGCTGCTCGAGGAGGAGGAGCGCGAGGATCGGGTAGTTGAGGTCGTCGTCCTCCGGCATGCCGGAGATGTTCTCCTCCAGCGACGTCGGGCGGGAGCGGCGGTTCCACGGCCAGCGCGCGGCGACGTCGTCGGGCAGGCCGACGGCGGTGAACCAGCGGTCCAGCGGCCAGCGCCCGGTCGCCCGCAGGATCTCCTCGATTCCCTGCCGCGGGATCTTCTCCACCGGCTTGCCGAGCAGGCAGCCGGCGGCGCGGCCGGTCCACGCGCCGAGGACGCGCCCGGTGAGGTCCGTCGGGGCGGGCAGTGACGGGGCCGGCGGAAGCAGTGCCGCGACGGCCTCCCAGTCGTCGGGCTCGTCCGGGTGCGGCGCCGCCGGCAGGGCGGCGAGCTCCTCGAGCAGCTCACGGGCCAGCGCCCGCAGCTCCGGTGTGGCCGGCACGGGGCCGGCGCCGCTCACCGCGGGGACCGGGTCACCGCCGGCGGCGACCCAGTGCTCGTGTACGGCGGCGACGTCCCGGCCCTCGGCCGCGGACTGGACGAGCTCGTGGGCGAGCAGGTCCTCGGGCTGCGCCCAGGTCAGTCTCACCGCACGCCCTCCGCCTCGCTCAGCGACTCCAGGGCCGCCAGCCGGGCGCGGGTGCGCTCACGGTCGGCGCGCACGATGTCGGCTGCCGCGTCGGCCATGAGGCGGCCGGTGGCGCGGATGTCCATCCTGCTCGCGCGCTCGATCTCGTCGAGCCACTCGCTCGGGACGACCTCGCTGCCGCCCAGGCCGGCGCACACGGCACCGGCCATGACGGCGATCGAGTCCGCGTCGCGGCCGTAGTTGACGGCCCCGAGCACGGCGCCGCGGTAGTCGCCGCGGTGGCCCAGGACGAAGCCGAGCGCGGCCGGCAGCTCCTCGATGGCCTTCGTCCGGGAGGGGCGGCGGGCGTCCATGGACATCTGCCGGTACTCGGGCCCGACGGAGTCGAAGGGGGCCACGGCGTCGCGGACCACGCGGGCCAGGGCGCGCTCGGCGTCGTCGTCGGTGGGGACGGGGACGTCGCGGACGGCGTCGGCGACGGCGTGCAGGGCGGCGGCCGTGCCGTCGTGGGCGACGGCGAGGGCGGCGGCGAGGACGTCCTCGACGCTCGCCCCGGGGGCGACGGCGGCGGCGACCATGGCGGCGAAGACGCCGGCGGCCTCCCGGCCGTAGGAGGACTGGTGGGCGCCGGTGAGGTCGATGGCCTCGGCGTAGGCGGCGTCGGGGTCCCCGGGGTTGGCGAGGCCGACGGGCGGGACGTACATCGCGGCGCCGCAGTTGACGACGTTGCCGACGCCGGCCTCGCGCGGGTCGACGTGCCCGTAGTGGAGCCGCGCGACGATCCACTTCTCCGCGAGGAACACCCGCTGGAGGAGGAGGGCCTCGGACTCGAGCTCGGGGATCCACGTCGGCTCGCCGATCATCAGCGGGACGAAGTCCTCGGCGACGGCGTAGGCGTCCAGGTGGGTGCGCCGCTTGGCGTAGACCTCGACCAGCGCCCGCGTCATCAGGGTGTCGTCGGTGATGTGGCCGTCGCCCTTGTGGTACGGCGCGATGGGGCGCGCGGTGCGCCAGTCCTCGTACCAGGGCCCGACGATGCCGCGGACGCGGCCGCCGTGGCGCTCCTCGATCTGCTCGGGGGTCCACCCCTCCGTCGCGCCGCCCAGGGCGTCACCGACGGCGGCGCCGGTGATCACCGCCACGCACCGATCTTCCAGCCAGCTCACAGCGTCCACTCCCTGCTCTTGTCCTGCGTGCACATCATCCGCGCGTCCGGCGGCCGGTGCGGGTGGTGGCCTCGGCGGCCACCACCCGCAGCGACGTCATCCGGTGATCTCGGTCCAGCCGTCCTCCAGCTGGGCGGCGAGGCCCTCGGCGTCGATCTCCTGCGCGAGGTAGCGCTGGAACGCCGGGGTCGCCACGGTGTCCTTCCACTGCGCGTAGGCGTCGACGAACAGGTACGGCGCTGAGACGAGGTGCTGGCCGGAGGACAGGATGGTCGCCCAGCCGTTCTCGTCACCGAGCTCCTCGGCCATCAGCTCCTGGGCGGAGGTCGTCGCCGGGATGAGGGCGTCGGCCTCGTTGAGCGCCGCGAGGTTCTCCGTCTCGGTGAAGAACTCGATGAACTCCGCGGACTCCTCGACGTACTCGGAGTCGATGTTGACGGACAGCGTCTGCGGGTTGGCGGCCTGGCCGGCGCCCTCGGGTCCCTCGAGCGGGGGCAGCACGGTCCACTCGAAGCCCTCGGGGGCGTCGGTGGCGATGTTCGCGGCCTGGAAGGAGCCCTGGATCGTCAGCGCGATCTGCTCGCCGTAGAAGGAGGCGAGCGTCTCGGAGCCGGACTGGGTGAGGGTGACCGGCAGGACCGTCTGGTCCTCGAAGGCCATCGTGTGGACCAGCTGGGGAACCGCCAGCTCGCCCTCTCCGATGGTGATCGTCGCGTCGGTGCCGGTGCCCTCGAAGAAGGTGCCGCCGAACCCGGGGGCGAAGGACATGAACGCCGCCGTCGGGCTCGCCAGGCCCCAGCCGAGGCCGTGGACGCCGTCGGTGGTCGTGGCCTGGGCGAGCTCGCGCAGCTCGTCCCACGTCATCGTCTCGCCGGAGGGGATCTCGACGCCGGCCTCCTCGAGCATCGTCGTGTTCGCGAAGACCATGTAGGACTGCAGCTCGGTCGGGTAGGCGATGAGCTGGTCGTCCACGGTCACCGAGTCCAGGATGCCCTCGGGGATGTCGGCGCGACGCTCGTCGGACATGTACTCCGACAGGTCGGCGAGGTAGCCGTCCCGGGCGAAGGGCACGATGCTCGCGGCCTCGTAGTGGATGATGTCCGGCGCGGCGCCGCCGTTGAACTGGGTGATGAGCTTGTCGTAGATGCCGTCCCAGCCCGCCGGGACGATCTCGACCTGGACGTCGGCGTTGGCCTCGTTCCACTCCGCGACGATCGACTCGGTCGCCTCGATGGCGGCCGGCTGGTCGGACAGGGACTGGAAGGTGAGCGTCACGGGCCCGTCCGCGCTGGCGCCGCCGTCATCGTCCCCGCCGCCACAGGCGGCGAGGGTGAGCGCGGCGATCGTGAGGCATGCGGCTGTGGAGGCTCCACGGATCTTCATTGGTCGACCTTTCGAGGGGGATGGGTTGGGGTTCTGGGTCAGCCCTTGACGGCGCCGGACATGAGGCCGCCGACGAGCTTGCGCTGCATGATCGAGAAGAAGGCGATGCTCGGGATCGCGGCCAGGACCGATCCGGCCGCCAGGGGACCGAGCGCGACCTTGCCCTCACCACCGATGAACATCTTCAGCGTGATGGGCAGGGTGTAGTTCTCCGGGGACTGGAGCAGGACGAGGGCGAAGAAGAACTCGTTCCACGAGGAGACGAAGGAGAACATCGCGGTCGCGACGACGCCGGGGACGAGCAGCGGGAAGACGATCGACCGCAGCACCCGCAGCCGAGCGGCGCCGTCCATCGAGCCGGCCTCCTCGAGGTCCACCGGGATGCCGGTGACGTAGCCCTGCAGCATCCACAGCGCGAACGGCAGCGTGTAGGTCGTGTGGACCAGGGTGAGGCCGACGAGGCTGTCGGTGAGGCCGAGGGTCCGCAGGATGAGGAACAGCGGCAGGATGATGAGGATGACGGGGAAGACCTGGCTCACCAGGATCCAGCCGATCCCAGCCGCCCGGATCTTGCCCTTGAGGCGGGCCAGGACGTACGCCGTCGGCATCGCGATCACGATGACGAGCAGCGTGGACACGAGGGCGACCGCGGCGCTGTTCGCGGCCGACCGGACGAGCCCCTGCCGGGCGAGCGCGTTGGAGTAGTTGTCCCAGTGCCACTCCTGGGGGAGCAGGCTGATGCTCAGCGAGTTGAGCTCGCCCGAGGACTTCAGCGACGCCGAGATGAGCCACAGCAGCGGGAAGCCGAGGAAGACGATGTACGCCACGAGGGCGGCGTACTGGGCGGGTCGGATCAGGGTGCGCATCGCCTCAGCCCTTCTTCACGGGTCGGTCCTCGCGGAACTGCGACCACAGGTAGACGGTGAGCAGGATGACGACGACGACGACGAGGACGACGCCCATCGCCGCGGCGTAGCCGATGTTCCGGTTCTTGAACGCCTCGAGGTAGGTGAAGAGCATCGGGAGCATCGTCCGGCCGCCCGGCCCGCCCTCGGTGAGGACGTAGACCAGGGAGAAGGAATTGAAGTTCCAGATGAAGTTCAGCGAGGTGATCGAGGTGACGATCGGACGCAGGCTGGGCCACGTGACGGCCGTGAACCGGCGCCACGCGTTCGCGCCGTCCATCGACGCGGCCTCGTGCAGCTCGCCGGGGATCTGCTGGAGGCCCGCCAGCAGCGTGACGGTGGTCTGCGGCATGCCGACCCAGACGCCGACGACGATGACGGCGGGCAGGGCGGTGGAGAAGTCCGCGAGCCAGTTGATGTTGTCCGGCAGGCCGACGCCCCCGAGGACCGCGTTGAGCGGGCCCGCGTTCGGCGAGTAGATCATCTGCCACATGATCGCCACGACCACCGGCGGCATCGCCCACGGGATGAGGGCGAGGACGCGGGTGAGGCCCTGGAGCCGCAGGCCGGAGTTGAGCAGCAGCGCCAGGCCCATCGCGGCGAGCAGCTGGAGCAGGGTCACCGACACCGCCCACACCATGCCGATGCGGAACGAGTCCCAGAAGAAGGAGTTGTCCATCAGCCGGGCGAAGTTGTCGGCGCCGACGAACGCGTACTCCGGCTGCCGCACCAGGCGGGCGTCGGTGAAGGCCAGCGCGACGCCGATGAGGAGCGGTGCGACGCTGAGCACGAGGATCGGGATGAGCGAGGGGATGACCAGTGCGGCCGCCTCCCGGCGGCGAGCCCGCTCGAGCCCGCTGCGGCGCCGTTGGGGACGCCGGTCGGGCCGGGGTGCCGGTGCGCTGGGGGTGGCGCCCGCGGCGAGGGTCGGTGCCGTCATGCGTCCTCCTGACGGGTAGGGGCGGTGCTCGTGCCGGCCGCGGGGACCGAGGACTCGCGCACGACGAGCTCGGGGCGGACGGTGAGGTGCTGGCCCTGCTCGGCCCCGCCGTCGAGCAGGCCGAGGACGAGCTCGGCCGCCAGCCGGCCGCGTCGTGCCGAGTCGAGCGAGACGCTGGTGAGGCTGGGCTGGAAGACACGGCCGATCTCGGTGTCGTCCATGCCGGTGACGGCGAGGTCGCCGGGGACCGAGAGGCCCCGTTCGCGCGCCGCGCGGATGGCCCCGATGGCGAGGAGGTCGTTCGCGGCGACGATCGCGTCGAGCGCGGTCCCCGCGCTCGCGACGCGGTCGAGGAGCCGGCGGGCAGCGTCGACGCCGGCGGCCACGGTGAAGTCCTCGGCGAGCTCGGTCTCGGTGAGCTCGGCGCTGAAGCCGGCGGCCGTGGTCGCCGCGTCGAAGCCGCGCTGCCGGGACTCGCCCGGCGTCGTGTCGAGCGGGCCGTTGAGGAAACCGATGCGCCGCCGGCCGGCAGCGAGCAGGTGGGTGACGGCCGCGCCGATCCCCCCGGCGGAGTCGGTCGAGACGGAGTCGATGCCGTGGGCGGCCAGGGCGCGTCCGATGACGACGACGGGCACGGCGGCCTCGCGGACGGCCCGGACGAACCCGTCGTCGACACGGAGCGGGCTGATGACCATGCCGTCGACGAAGCCGCTGTCCAGGCTCCGCACGAGGTCGACCGTCGAGGCGACGGTGTCCCCGGTGCTCGTGACGACGATGCGGTAGCCGTGGGGGGAGAGGACCTCGTGGATCGCGGTGAGCATCTCGACGTAGACCGGGTTGCCGATGTCGGCGACGGCGAAGGCGACCTGGAAGGTGCGCTGCATCCGCAGCGACCGCCCGGTGGCGTGCGGCCGGTAGCCGAGCTCGGCGGCGGCGGTGCGGACGCGCTCGACCATCTCGCTGCTCGCGCCGGTGCCGTGCAGGGCCCGCGACGTCGAGGCCAGCGAGACGCCGGCACGCTGGGCGACCTGGACGAGGGTGGTGCGCGGTGGTGTCACTGTCCCTGCCCTTCGTCGCTGAAGTCGTGTCGTCCGCGGGGGCGCCGCGGAGGGTGGCGGATCCGGCCTCGGAAACGTTTCCAGGCCAGTGATCACCTGTGTTGGAAACGATTCCGGGGTGGCGACACCCTGGCAGCGGCCCCACGCGCTTGTCAACCGAGCACGGCGGACGCCGTCGCGGGCGGGAAATAGGGCGGACAGCGCCCCTGCCTCGGTGCCAGCCTCGTCGGACATCCCCGTCGCATGGCGCGGGACGGTCGAGGCAGAGGAGCAGCGGTGAACCAGTCCAGCACCTGGTACGAGGAGTTCAAGGTCTCGGGCGACGAGCTCGTCACGAAGGTCCGGGAGCTCATCCGCGAGGGCAACGTCCGGCGGGTCTTCATCAAGAACGAGAAGGGCGAGACCCTCCTCGAGATCCCGCTGACCGCGGGCGTCGCGGTCACCGCGATCACCGCGGCCGTCGCGCCGGTGCTCGTCGCCGTCGGGGCGGTCGCCGCGTTGTTGACGCGGGCGACCATCGGCGTCGAGCGCGAGGAGCGCCCGGGCGACGGTGCCCCGGGGTCGGCCGTCGTGCGCCCGGCCGAGGAGTGAGGAACGGGTGGCCTCCGGTGGGTCTGACCCGGCGGAGGCCGCCCCGGCGGCTCGTCGCCGCCGTCGTGCGTTCGCCGCGAGTTGACCCGGTGGTGGTGGGACGTTCACCCGCGGCTCCTAGCGTCGCAGTACCCGCATGTCGCGGGTACCGAGCGAGCTGAGAGTGAGGACCACATGGGTCACCGAGCCTGCGGCTGGACGCGCCGCGGACTGATCACCACAGGTCTGGTCGCGCTGGCACTGCCAGCCGGCGCCGCCGTGGCGGCGCCGAGCACGGCCCCCGCCGGACCGGACAACGTCATCGTCTTCATCGGAGACGGGATGGGCTACAACCACGTGGCGAGCACCAACCTCTTCGAGACCGGCCAGACCGACTACCAGGTCTCCACCGACGCCAGCGGTGGTGTGCGGGCGCTCCCGGGCGAGGCGGTGCAGGTGTACGAGACGTGGGACGCGGTGGCCATGGCCACCCACCAGTACGGCAACTCCTACGACCCGCAGCGCGCGTGGGCGGACTTCGGTTATGTCCGGGAGAACGCCACCGACTCCGCCGCGGCGGGCACCGCGCTCGCCACGGGGGTCAAGACCCTCAACGGTGTCATCGGCCTGGACCACGAGGGCAACCGCATCGAGAACCTCAGCGAGCGCGCGATCGCCACGGGCCGCTCCGCCGGGGTCGTGTCGTCGGTGCCGTTCAGCCACGCCACCCCGGCCAGCTACGTGGCGCACAACGCCGACCGGAACGACTACCACGGCGTTGCCACCGAGATGCTCGACAGCGACCTCTCGGTGATCATGGGCGCCGGCCACCCGGAGTTCGACGACTCCAACAACCGTCTCGCCGCGCCGAGCTACACCTATCTGACCGAGGCGGACTACGCCCGGGCGAAGGACGGCAGGACGGGACTCACCTTCATCGAGGACGAGGCCGCCTTCGAGGCGCTGGCCGCCGGCGAGGACGTGCCCGAGCGGGTGTTCGGCCTCGCGCAGGTCGCCTCCACCCTCCAGCAGGGCCGCGCCGTCCAGGGGGAGGAGAACCTCCCGTACGACACGCCGCTCAACGCGGGCGTCCCCGACCTCCCCACGATGACCGAGGGGGCGATCAACGTCCTCGAGCAGGACGACGACGGATTCTTCCTCATGGTCGAGGGCGGGGCGATCGACTGGACCGGCCACGCCAACGACACCGCGCGGAACATCGAGGAGACACAGGACTTCAACGCCGCCGTCGAGGCGGCGGTGGAGTGGGTGGAGTCCGCGGAGTCGGAGGCCGCCTGGGAGGACACGCTCATCATCGTCACCGCGGACCACGAGACCGGCTACCTCGCCGGCGCGGACTCCGACCCCACGTGGACGCCGATGACGGGCGCGGCCGGAGAGCTGCCCGTCGTCGACTGGTACTCCGGCAACCACACCAACGCGCTCGTCCCCGTCTTCGCCAAGGGCATCGGCGCCGACACGCTGCTTGCCCGCGCGACCGGCACGGACGAGGTTCGCGGCGCGTACCTCGACAACACCGACCTGGCGAACGTCCTGCTCGAGGAGCTGTGGGCACCGTCCCCCGCCTCCGCCGCGGCGGAGCTCTCGGCCTCCGTCCGGGGCTACGTGTCCGCCGGTGAGGTGGCGGGGCCGATCGCCCACCAGCTGCAGAGCTCGGCGGACCAGGCGCAGCGGCACCTCGAGGGAGGGCGGACCGCTCCGGCCGCCGCCGCGCTCGAGCGCTTCACCCGTCACCTCGACACCCCGAAACGGCCCGACACACTGACCGACGAGGCTCGGGAGGACCTGCGCACCCGGGCGAGCGACGTCGTCGCGCGCCTGGGCTGAGTCGCCGGCACCGATGGGCGGGTGCCCCTCGTCCGACGAGGGGCACCCGCTGCGCCGTTCGGCGATCGTCGACCGCCTGTCGGCCCCGACCTACCCGCGGAGCAGGGTGAGGATCGCCGCGGCCTGGTCACCGAGGTCGTCGGCGGCGCGGTCGCTCAGCGTGTCCGGCGGGGCCGGGTGCTCCAGGTGCCGGGTGAAGCGCTCGACGGCGCGGGCCGCCGGGGTGAGCCGCTCGCCCGCGAGGTGGTGTCCGGCCTGGGCGACCGCGTTCGCGAGCCGGTGCGTCAGGGGACCGGCGACCTCCCCGTCCGCGACGTAGCCGTCCAGCGAGCCGGCGAGCTCCCCGACGAGCGCCGCCGCGGACGCCGGGGAGTCGTCCTCGTCGCAGGCCGCCTGCTCGTCCGCCGTGGGCGTCCAGCGCAGCCAGGCGAAGGAGGCCTCGATCTCCGGGGCGTCGGTCGCCCCGCGCATGGCGAAGGGGCCGACGGCCACGGGGGCCAGGGCGTCCAGGTCGACCGGGCGGCCCCACGGCGCGAAGGTCTCACCGTCGAAGGACACGGACGCGACCGCGGTGCTGCCGTCACTCGTCAGCCGCAGCCAGAACGTCTCGCCCAGCTGGGCGCCTGGGGCGATCGAGTCGAAGCCGGTGTTCCGGTCGCTGCCGTTGCGCCGCAGGATGTACTCCAGGCGCAGGCCGGCCGACCCGTGGACGAGGTCGAGCTTGGCGTAGTTGCTGTCGTCGGCGTACAGGAGCAGCCCGGCCTGCTGGAACCGCTCCGTCGGGTCGACCGTCACCTCGGTCGTCACCTCCCAGGCGCCCTCCGGCAGGTCCTGGAGCAGGAGCGGGGCGCCGTTGACGCCGGCGCGGTAGGTCGGCAGCACGAGGGAGCCGTCGCGCAGCTCGTGCCGGCTCGCGTCGCCGCGGATCGTGGAGCTCCACAGGTTCTCGTCGAGGGCGTCGGCCTGGAACTCGTCGGACGCCGCGCCGCTGCACTGCTGGCGCAGCGGGTCGGGGTCCGGCTGCGGGCCGGGGTCCCGGACGGCGTCGGGGTCGAGCTGCGCGTACATGATCGTGGCGCCGAGCCGGTCGCCCGACTCGTAGAAGAGGTAGGTCCCGGTCTCGCCGGAGACGATGTCGGGCGCTGCCACGCGGCCGGTGTCCTCACCGACGCCGGTGGACTCGTGCAGCGTCCAGGTCGGGCCCGTCTCCGTCAGCGAGTCGTTCACGGTGCGGGCGTGGATCTTGCCCGACGACGCGTGGTAGATGACGTAGAGCTGGCCCTCCCACTCCCAGAGGTTCGCGCTGGAGACGTTCTGCCCCTCGGCGGCACCCGGGACGACGAGCGGGTCGGGGCGCACGTCCCACTCACGGCCGTCGTGGGACTCCGCCACGCGGATCCGGCGGATGTTCTGCGGGGTGTTGTCCATGTAGAACATGGCGTAGTCGTAGGCAGAGTCGGGGTCCGGGTGCTCGAACACCCGCGCGTAGGAGGTCTCCGAGATGCCCTCTCCGCCGTCGGCCGCCGTCACGGCGACGCCGCCGTAGTCGAAGGAGACGCCGTCGGACGACGTCGCGTAGCGGGTGGTGGTGTTCTCCCCGTGGAAGTACAGGTAGAGCCGCTCCTCGGTCGGGTGCCAGAACGGCTCCGGCGTGGAGACGTGGGAGACGGAGTAGTGCGGTGCCCACTCGTTGGCGATGAGCGGGCTGCCCGGGTGCTCGGTCCACGGGCCGGCGAGCGAGTCGGCGTACATGAGCACGATCCCGCCCGGCGCGTCGTGCGGTGCGAGGTAGAGGTACCACTCGCCGAGCGGGTCCTCCAGGTGCGCACCGGCGTGGAAGACGCCGGGGAAGATGTACTCGTCCGTCGGGTTGTAAGCCATCGCCTCCTTGTCGGTGACGATCCCCTGGTACTCGAAGACGGGCAGGTCCTGCTGGCTCGGTGTCGTCGCCGACCCGTCCTCATCCGGTGCGGCAGCCGCGGGAAGGGCGGCCAGTCCGGCACCGCCCAGCAGCAGGGCCAGGGCCGCCGCGGTGAGCGACGGCCGCCGGGTGTGTCGTGTCCTCATGCCGTGACCTCCTGCGCCGTCCGCATCGGTGCGGGCCGGCTCGATAGTCCTCGGTGACGGGCGCCGTGGTGGGGCGCCTGCGCCGCGCCGCGAGGCCCGACGCCCTCGTGGGGCCGGCCGCGCAAGCGGGAGCGCATACCAGCGCAGTGAAATGAGTTGTGCGTAAAACAGCAAGAGGTCCCGGCGGGCAAATCAGATCCTACGCCAAACGCACGACGCGCACCGCCGATGGACCGTGCTTGTAGTTTTACGCAAAACCCAGTTGCCTGGGCCACCACACGGTCGAAGGGGACGAGATGGTGGTCAAGGGACGGCGCGCGACGCAGGCGGATGTCGCGCGCCTGGCGGGCGTCAGCCAGACGACCGTCTCGATGGTGCTCAACGGCACCGGCCTCGCCCAGCGCCGGGTGAGCGCGGAGGTGCGCGAGCGCGTGCTCGACGCCATCGCCGTCACCGGCTACGCCGCCAACCCGAGCGCCCAGCGGCTCGCCGGCGGGCGGAGCTCGATCGTCGGCGTCTACACCTACGAGCCGGTCTTCCCGCACGCGGCCGGCGACTTCTACTACCCGTTCATGGAGGGCGTCGAGGACGAGGCCGAGCGCTCCGGGGTCGACCTCCTCATGTTCACCTCGATGTCCGGCCGGACGGGCAAGAGCCTCGTGTCCACCGGGCGGGTGGCGCGGCTGAGGGTGGCCGACGGCTGCGTCCTCCTCGGACGCCGAAGCTATCCCGAGGACCTCGCCGAGCTGCTCCGCCAGGACTTCCCGTTCGCCTTCGTCGGCCGCCGCGAGGCTCCCGGCGGGCAGGCGCCGTACGCCGCCGCGGCCTACGGGGACGCCACCCGGGCGGTCGTCGAGAGGCTGCTCGACCTGGGGCACCGGCGGATCGTGCTGGTCAACGAGTTCACGGGCCACGAGTCGATCGAGGACCGGGCGCGTGGCTACCGCGACGGCATGGCCGCCGCCGGGCTCCAGCCGGTCACCTTCGACGCCCCCGAGCTCGACTCGGGCCAGCTGCTCGACACGTTCCGGGGATCGGGGGTGACCGCGGCGCTCGTCACCTCCGACCTCGGTGCGCCGCTGCGTCGCGCCGCGATCGCCCGCGGCCTGCGCGTCCCGGAGGACCTGTCGATCGCCCGCCTCGGCGACCCGGAACGGCCCAACGGTGAGGACATCGACTGGAGCGGCTTCCTCATCCCGCGGTGGGAGATGGGCGCACAGGCCCTGCGGATCGTGCTCCGCCAGCTCGCCGCGGACCCGCCGGACCCCTCGGCCCTGCAGGTGAGCATCCCCTGCACCCTCACTCCCGGGGCGACGGTCGCCCCGTGCACGTCGCCGGAGTCCCGGCCCAAGAGCAACGGAAAGGCATAAGTGGTGGAACTACGTACCCAGGTCCTCGTCGTCGGTGGCGGGCTCGGTGGTGTGGCGGCGGCGCTCGGCGCCGCGCGGCACGGAGCCGAGGTCGTCCTCACCGAGGAGTTCGCCTGGCTCGGCGGCCAGTCGACGTCGCAGGCCGTCCCGCCGGACGAGCACCCGTGGATCGAGGACTTCGGCTGCACAGCCAGCTACCGCCGGTTCCGCGACGGCATCCGTGACTACTACCGCCGGAACTACCCGCTCAAGGCGGCCGCACGTCAGAAGAGCGACCTCAACCCGGGCGCCGGGTGGGTGAGCAAGCTCTGCCACGAGCCGCGCGTCGGCGTGGCCGTCCTGGACGAGATGCTCGCGCCCTACGTCTCCGGCGGGAAGATCCGCATCCTCCTGGAGCACCGACCGGTCGCCTGCGAGATGGACGGGGACGCTATCCGCGCCGTCACCGTCGAGGACCTGCGCACCGGGGACCGCACGGTGATCGCCGCCGACTACGTGCTGGACGCCACCGAGACCGGTGACCTCCTGCCGCTGTCCGGCACCGAGTACGTCACCGGGTTCGAGTCCTCCGCCGAGACCGGGGAGCCCAGCGCACCGGCCCAGGCGCAGCCGGACAACGTCCAGGCGCTGTCGATCTGCTTCGCGGTGGACCACGTCGAGGGTGACCACACCATCGACAAGCCCGCCCAGTACGACCACTGGCGCTCGGTCCGCCCGGACTTCTGGGGCGGCAACCTGCTCAGCTGGACCGCACCGCACCCCCGGACGCTGGAGATCACCGAACGGCACTTCGAGCCGAACCCCGGCGACCAGGCGCTGTCCGTCTTCGCCGACCAGAGCCTCAACCCGGGTGACGGCAACCTGTGGACGTTCCGGCGCATCGCGGCCAAGGACCTGTTCGAGCCGGGGACCTACGGCAGCGACATCACCCTGGTGAACTGGCCCAGCATCGACTACTTCGAGGAGCACGTCCTCGACGTGGACGAGGACGTGGCCGCGGCCCGCCTCGCGGACGCCCGCCAGCTGAGCCTGTCGATGTTCTACTGGATGCAGACCGAGGCGCCGCGCCCCGACGGTGGCCACGGCTGGCCCGGGCTGCGCCTGCGGCCCGACGTCATGGGCACCGAGGACGGCCTGGCGATGGCCCCCTACCACCGCGAGGGCCGGCGGATCCGGGCCCTGGAGACCATCCGCGAGCAGGACGTCTCGCTCGCGATCCGCGGCGACCAGGGGTCGCGGCGGTACCCGGACAGCGTCGGCGTGGGCATGTACCGCATCGACCTGCACCCCTCCACCGGCGGCGACAACTACATCGACGTCGGCTCCGCGCCCTTCGAGATCCCGCTCGGCGCGCTCATCCCGCAGCGGGTGACGAACCTGCTCGCGGCGGCGAAGAACATCGGGACCACCCACATCACCAACGGCTGCTACCGCCTGCACCCGGTGGAGTGGAACATCGGCGAGGTCGCCGGCGTGCTCGCCGCCACCTCGCTCACCGACCGCACCACCCCCCACGAGGTCCACGGCACCCCCGCCCTCGTCGACCAGCTCCAGTCGCGGCTCGTCGCCGACGGCGTGGAGCTCCACTGGCCGGACGGTGTCTATGGCTACTGACCCGGCACGGTCCCGCAGCACCGTCCTCCGACGCCGTCCGGCGCTCGGCACACCCCGGAAAGAAGGAGAGAAGATGGTTCACCGTCGAACTCTTGTCACGACTCTCGCCGTCCTCGTCGTCGGGTCGCTCGCGGCCTGCGGCAGCGCCGACGACGACGGCGACACCGGCGGGTCGGACGCCGCCCCCGACTCGCCCGTCGACCTGCGCATGACCGTGTGGACCGCCGACGAGAGCCAGCTGGCCCTCTTCGACGAGATCGCGGCCGACTACATCGAGGAGAACCCGGACAAGGTCGCCAGCGTGACCTTCGAGCCGCTGCCCTTCGAGGACTACACCACCACCCTGACCACGCAGCTGGCCGGCGGCAACGCGCCGGACCTCGCCTGGATCTTCGAGAGCTCGGCCCCCGAGTTCGTCGAGAGCGGCGCCCTCGCCGACATCAGGCCGACGCTCGAGGGCACCGAGGGCTACGAGTACGACGACCTCCTCGACTCCGCCCTCGAGCTGTGGTCCGCCGACGACGGCCTGTTCGCCTACCCGTTCTCGAACTCGCCGTTCGTCATGTTCGTCAACACCGACCGCATCGCGGAGTCGGGCCAGGACAACCCGGGCGACCTGCTCGCCGCGGGGGAGTGGACCTTCGACGCCGCCCGCGACATCTCCGCGGCCAGCGCCGAGCAGCTCGGCGGCTCCGGGATGGTCGTGCGTGACTTCGACTACGCCGGGTGGGGCAACCTCGCCACCGTGTGGGGCGGCTGGGACGCCGCTCCCTGGTCGGAGGACGGCACCCAGTGCACCTTCACCGACCCCGCCATGGTCGAGGCGATGACCTGGTTCCACGACGCCGCCTTCGAGCAGGGCGCCATGCCGGGCCCGGGCACGAGTGCGGACTTCTTCGCCGGTGACGTGACGATGACGATCACCCAGATCTCCCGCGCCGCCTCCCTCGACGGCTCCTTCGAGTGGGACGTCCTCCCGCTCCCGGCCGGCCCTGCCGGTCAGCAGAACGTCATCGGCCAGGCCGGCATCGGCGTCCTCGAGAACGCCGAGAACCCGGAGGTCGCGGCGGACTTCCTCGCCTACTTCACCAGCCCGGAGAGCGCCGAGAAGCTCGCGGCCTACTTCCCGCCGCCGCGTGAGTCGCTGCTCACCACCGAGGTGCTCGGCGACGCGAACCCGGCCTTCTCGCCCGAACAGCTCGAGTCGGCCGTGGTCGAGGGGATCGTGGGGGCGCAGGCCAAGCCGGCGCACCGCAACTTCGCCCAGCTCGACGCCGCTGTCCGCGGCGAGCTCGACGCGCTGTGGAACCCGTCCGCCGATGTCGAGAGCGTGCTCGGCGACGTCTGCTCGGCGATCGAGCCGCTCCTCGCGGACTGATGGCTGTCCTCACCCGGAGCCAGGCGGGCCGGCCACAGCGCCGGTCCGCCTGGCGGCGGCGCGACGCCGCCTGGGGCTACGCCTTCACCGCGCCCGTCGTCCTCGGCGGTCTGGCGTTCGTCATCGGTCCGCTCGTCGCGGTCATCTGGTACTCGCTGCACGAGTGGAACGTCCTGGCCAATACCTTCACCTTCGCCGGGGCCGAGAACTACGAGCGCATGCTCGCGGACGCCTCCCTGCACGACTCGCTCGTCGCGAGCGCGTGGTTCTCCGTGGGCGTCGTCGTCCTCAACATCAGCCTCGCGCTGTTCCTTGCGGTGCTGCTCAACCAGAAGCTGCCCGGGACCACCTTCTTCCGCGTCGCGTTCTTCTCCCCGGTCGTCGTCTCCCTCGTCGCGTGGACCATCGTGTGGGGCTTCCTGCTCCAGGCCGACGGCGGCATCAACTCCTTCCTCGGGATGCTCGGCGCCGACGGCCCCAACTGGCTGCGCAACAACGTCACGGCGATGGTCGCCGTCGTCGTCGTCCAGGTCTTCAAGAACGTCGGCCTCAACATGATCCTGTTCCTCTCGGCGCTCCAGGGCGTGCCGGAGGAGATCCAGGAGGCGGCCACGCTCGACGGCGCGGGCGCGTGGCGGCGGTTCTGGTCGATCACCATCCCGATGATCTCCCCGACGCTGCTGCTCGTCTCGATCCTCACCATCGTCGGGTCGCTGGAGACCTTCGCGCTCATCGACGTGCTCACCCAGGGCGGGCCGGGGAGCTCGACGACGGTGCTCGTGTACTACCTGTACCGCCAGGCCTTCGAGTTCAACCAGTTCGGGTACGCCAGCGCGATCGCCGTCCTGCTCTTCGTCATCGTGCTCGCCCTGACCCTCGTGCAGTGGCAGACCAGAAAGCGGTGGGTGTTCCATGAAGTCTGACGTGGTCGACCGAGCCGTGGGGGACACGACCTTCGCCCCGGAACCGGACACGACGCCGGAGCGGCGACCCTCCCGACGGCGTCCGTGGCGCTGGGTGCTGGTGGCCGTCATGGCCGTCGCGGCGGTGCCGTTCGTCTTCCCGACGTGGTGGATGGCGACGTCGAGCATGAAGACGACGAGCGAGATCCTGCGGGTCCCGCCGACGCTGTGGCCCGCCGCACCCTCGCTCGAGCCCTACCGACAGGTCTTCGAGCTGCAGCCCTTCGCCCAGCAGTACTGGAACAGCCTGTACATCGCGACGCTCGTGACTGTCGGGACGATCCTGTTCTCCTCGATGGCCGGCTACGCCTTCGCCCGGGTGCGGTTCCCGGGCGCGAACGTGCTGTTCGTGCTCGTCCTCGTGGGGCTGCTCGTGCCCATCGAGGTGACGATCGTGCCGCTGTTCCGGATGGTCAACTCCGCCGGGCTCATCGACACGCACTGGCCCCTGGTGCTCATCCCGATCTTTGGGGCACCGAGCGTGCTGGCGACGTTCATCATGCGCCAGTTCTTCCTCGCGCTGCCGGGGGAGCTGGAGGAGGCGGGCCGGATGGACGGCCTCAGCCGGTTCGGGATCTTCTGGCGGATCGCCTTCCCGCTCGCCCGCCCGGCCGTGGCCGCCGTCGCGATCTTCATGTTCCTCAAGTCGTGGAACATGTACCTCGAACCGATCGTGTTCCTTTCCAGCCGGGAGAACTTCACGCTGCCGCAGGCGCTGACCCAGTACGTCGACGCCTACGGAGGCCCGATCTGGAACGTCCAGCTGGCGGCGACGACCCTCACGGTGATCCCGGTGCTCGTCGTGTTCATCTTCGCCCAGCGGCAGTTCATCCAGGGGCTGGCCCAGACCGGGCTCAAGGGCTGAGGCGGGACCGGCACCGGCACGACCCCGTCCCGCGAGGCCGAGGGGTGCGGCAGCGTGTGCTGCCCGACGACGACGGCGCGGCCTGGGTGCCGTCGTCGTCCTCGCTGCGGGAGCCGCGTCCTACCCGCCGCGGCGCGCCGACGGGCGCTCCCGGACGGCCTCAGCGGGGGACGACGCGGTACCGGCGCAGGTCCAGGGCCGGGTTGACGGTGCGGACCTGGTCCAGGCGCTCACGCTCGACGACGGCGACGCCCAGTCCCTGCACCTCGCCCACCCCGGCGAGCGCGACACCCATCGGGTCGACGACGGCGCTGTTGCCCGCCCCGGTGGGCGCGCACTGGTCGGCGGCGAGCACGTAGACGGTGTTCTCGATCGCCCGCGCGCGCACGAGGGTGTTCCAGTGGTACTCCTTGAGCGGCCCGGGGACCCACTCGGCCGGGAGTGCGACGACGTCCGCGCCGGCGTCCACGAGCGTGCGTGTGACCTCCGGGAAGCGCAGGTCGTAACAGGTCTGCATCCCGACGGTGAAACCGTCGACCTCGAGCAGCTCGGGCCGGCCGAGGTCGGACGCGATGACGCGGTCGGACTCCTTGTAGCCGAAGGCGTCGTACAGGTGGGTCTTGCGGTAGACGGCCTTGAGCTCGCCGGCCTGCAGACCGACGAGCGTGTTGCGCATGCGGTCGGCGTCACCGGTCTCGTTGACGCCGGCGACGACCGTGAGGTCGAGCTCGCGGCTGAGCTCGGCCAGACGTGCGACGGTGGGGCCGTCGAGCGGCTCGGCGCTCTCGACGAAGCGCTCGTCCATTGCCGGGACGGTGAAGACGGAGTACTCGGGGAGCACGACGAGGCGGGCTCCTCGCCGGGACGCCTGCCGCAGGAGGTCCGCGATGACGGACAGGTTGGCGGCCTTGTCGGCGGTCGGCGCGAACTGCGCGACGGCGACGGTCAGCGACATGTCGGCTGCTCCTCTGGCTCTCTCGATCGACGTCAGGTGACGGCGGTGGGCGGTCGTGCGGTCCGCGACCATCGACCCGTCCCGGCACCAATGGTCGCAGGATCTCCTCGACCGTGCGCCGGCGGCCGGATGCGGAGACGCCCCGCGGCCCGCCGCAGCTGGCCGGCCGGCGTGTCAGCCGCGGCTGGCGGCCTGCGCCTTGAGCAGCGCCACGACCTCCATCAGCTCGGCACGGTCCTGTGACTCGGTGCCTGCGGCGTCGTCGGAGGTGCTCTCGCCCGTCAGGACGGCGTTGTAGTACAGGCCGTCACCGATGAGCATGATCGCCCGGGCGACGGCGCGGTCGCCGACCTCGTCGAGGATGAGGGAGTACCAGGCGCGGTGGACCGCCAGCATCGTCTCGCGCGCGTGCGGTGCCTCCTGCACGAGCCGCGCCGTGGCGACGAGGGCGTGGTCGAGCGCAGACCCTGCCCAGACCGACGTGTCCACGTAGTACGCCGAGGGTCCGCGCGGGTCGGCGCGCATGGCGTCGGCGTCGGCCGCCGCGAGCTGCGTGAGCCGGTCGAGGAGCCCCTCGACGAGCGCGTCCTTGCTCTTGAAGTGGTAGAGCAGGCCGCCCTTGGACACCGTGGCCCGCGCAGCGACGGCGTCGAGGGTCGCCGCCCGCTCACCGTCCTCGACGAGGAGGTTCTCGAAGGCGTCCAGGATCGTGTCTCGTGCCGACATGTGTGTGACGGTACTCATCCGCGCGCTGTACCGTCCAGACGGTACAGTTCCGACGGCGCAGATTGCTGCCCGTCGTACGCCCCCGGAGGAGTCCTTGGCTTCCACCTCAGTCCCGCGCGTCCAGTCGCCCGCCTCGCCGGCTCGCCGTCCCTGGGCGGCGCTGGTCGTGCTCATGCTGCCCGTGCTGCTGGTCGCGGTGGACAACACCGTGCTCGCGTTCGCCGTCCCGGCGATCTCGGAGTCGCTGCGGCCCGGCGGCACCGAGCTGCTGTGGATCGTGGACGTCTACCCGCTGGTCCTCGCCGGCCTCCTCGTCCCGATGGGCAGCCTGGGGGACCGGGTGGGCCGCCGGCGGCTGCTGCTCGTCGGGGCCAGTGGCTTCGCGGTCGTCTCCGCGGTCGCGGCCTTCGCGCCGAGCGCGCCGCTGCTCATCACCGCCCGGGCGGCGCTGGGCTTCTTCGGTGCGATGCTCATGCCGGCGACGCTCTCGCTGATCCGGAACATCTTCGTCGACCCGGTGCAGCGCCGGACGGCGATCGCCATCTGGGCGGCGGGCTTCTCCGGAGGTGCGGCCCTCGGGCCGATCGTCGGCGGCTTCCTGCTCGAGCACTACTGGTGGGGCTCGGTGTTCCTCCTCGCCGTCCCGGTGCTCGTGCCGCTCCTGCTGCTCGGGCCCGTCGTCGTCCCGGAGTCGCGCGACCCGCATCCGGGACCGGTCGACCCGGTGAGCATCGCACTGTCGCTCGGGACGATGGTGCCGCTGGTCTACGGGATCAAGCGGCTCGCCGAGCACGGGTGGGGACCCGGCGGGCTCGTGCCGATCCTGCTCGCGCTGCTCGTCGGGTACGGCTTCGTCAGGCGCCAGCTGCGCCGGCCGGTGCCGCTGCTCGACGTGCGGCTCTTCACCAACCCGGTGTTCAGCGGCTCGGTCGCTGCGAACCTGCTCAGCGTCTTCTCGTTGGTCGGGTTCATCTTCTTCGTCTCCCAGCACCTCCAGCTGGTGAGCGGGCGGAGCCCGATGGAGGCCGGGTTCTTCCTCGTCCCGGGACTCGTGGTGACCGTCGTGGCCGGGCTGGCGGTGGTGCGGGTCGTGCGGCACGTGCGGCCGGCGCTGGTGGTCGCGGGTGGGCTGCTCCTCAACGCCGTCGGCTACGGGGTGGTTCTCGCGAGCGGGACCGCCGGCTCCGACGTCGGGCTGCTCGTCGCCTTCGTCGTCCTGGGGGCGGGCGTGGGGGCGGCGGAGACGATCTCCAACGACCTCATCCTGTCCAGCGTCCCCGCCGCGAAGGCCGGTGCGGCGTCCGCCGTCTCGGAGACCGCGTACGAGCTCGGTTCGGTGCTCGGCACCGCGGTGCTGGGCAGCATCCTCACCGCGGTCTACCGGACGAACGTGGCGGTGCCGGACGGGCTGCCTGCCGGTGACGCCCGGGCGGCGGGGGAGACGCTGGGCGGTGCGACCGAGGTCGCGGGCGGGCTGCCGGACGGGCTCGCCCGGACGCTGCTCGACTCCGCGCAGCACGCCTTCGACTCCGGCGTCGTCATCACCTCGGCGATCGGCGTCGTCCTCATGGTGGTCGCCGCGCTCATCGCCCTGCGCGCCCTCCGCACCGCGCGCTGAGCCCGGCCGATTGCCCTCCCTGCCGAAAGGGCGGTGAGCGCTGGCGCCCGGCGGTCCGGGGCCCTCAGACCGGGGCGGTCCTCGCGTCCGTGGCGTGCCGGTGGGGGTAGCCGGCCGTGACGATGTTGAAGGCGTCCTCGAGCATGTCGCGGAGGCGTGTCTCCGGGAGGTCGCTGCGCGTCCAGAGGATGAGGGCGGTCATGATCGCCGACACGGCGGCCGACGCGACCAGGGCGGGGTAGAGGTCGGTCTCGTCGTCGATCCCGACGCGGCTGGCAACGCGTTCGCGCAGGAGGTCCTCGAACTCCGCCTGTCGGGCCGCCCGGACCGGCTTGAGGGACGGGTTGTCCGCCTCCAGCTCGATGAGCTGCGCCATGTGCCGCAGGTGGTCGGGATGGGCGCCGGCGTAGTCGCTCACGAGCCGGCAGAGCAGCTGGAGGGGCGGTTCCTCGCCGTTGTCGGCGCTGAACTGGTCGAGGACCTCCATGACGCCCGCGGTTCCTGCCGCGAGGACGGCGTCCTCCTTCGACGGGAAGTAGTTGGAGAACGTCCGGGGAGAGACGAAGGCCTCTCGCGCGATCTCCTCGACCGTGACGGTGCCGATGCCGCGTTCGACCGTGAGCTTGAGCGCCGCGTTCGCGATGGCCTCCCGCGTCATCTGCTTCTTGAGCTCGCGCAGTCCCACCTCGGCGTCCATGCCGCGAGCGTAGCCAAGAAGATGCCCGCCGAGAACCCTTACATCCTTCGCAACCTTGCCGATGAGGAATGTAGGACACCGAGAGTTCTCACTACGGCAAGCGACCGTCCCTGCGGGGAGGGCCGCCAATAGATGCATGACCGGCAAAAATGCCGACTAGGCAAAATCCTCCTAAGGGAGGATTGCCGAGTCGGCAAGTAGGGGTGAGGGTGGTACCAGCGCCCGACCCCACGACCGGGAGCACCAGTGGGCCGGCCCGGCCCGACGCACTCACACGAAGGAACCACCATGAACCGTGCAAGCGCCTACATCGCCACCCTCGTCGCGCTCGTCGGCGACCGCTTCGAGGACCGCAAGGACCGTGGCGCCACCGCCGTCGAGTACGGCCTCATCGTCGGCCTCATCGCCGTCGTCATCATCGGAGCGGTCGTCGTCCTCGGCGACACCCTTAGCGGACTGTTCACGGACGTCAACACTGAGATCATCGAGAACGCTCCTGACGCCCCCGCCGTCGAGGGCGGCAACTGACCCGCTCCACCCCCCGCCGGTGGCGCATGACCTCCACACATGCGCCACCGGCGGCCTTTCCCGCCCGTCACCACCACCGAGGGAAGGCTCCTGGACGTGACCGGACGCTCAGCCCGACGAGCACCGCGTGACCGCGGCGCCGCCGCGGTCGAGTTCGCCATCGTCCTGCCGGTCCTCGTCGCCCTGGTGCTCGGGATCATCGCCTACGGGCACGCCTTCCACGTCCAGTCCGTCCTCTCCAACGCCGCTCGCGACGCGGTGCGCGTCGTGGCCCTGCACCAGGGCGCCGACAGCGCCGCGTCGGCGCGGGAGGCGGCGGTCGCCGCCGCCTCGCCCTCCATCACCCTCGACGACTCCCAGATCGCCATCACGCCGTCGACCTGCGCCGGCGGGACGGGACCGCGGTCGGCGACGGTGACCATCACCTACCCGATGGAGCTGCTCGGCGGCATCGGGGACATCACGCTCACCGGTAGAGGAACCATGCGATGCAACGGCTGAGGAACAACGACAGGGGCGCGACCGCCGCCATCGTCGCGCTCCTCATGGTGCCCCTCGTGGCCGTCGCGGCGATCGCCATCGACGTCGCGGCCATGTACGCCGACGAGCAGCAGCTGCAGACCGGCGCCGACGCCGGCGCGATCGCTGCCGCGCAGGACTGTGCGCGCGGGGAGTGCGAGCTGGCCCCGGCGACCGCCCAGGCGATGGCCGTGGCCAACATCAACGACGGCGACGCGACCGGCACCGTCGTCGCGCTCGACGAGGCCGCCGGCACGGTGACCGTGGAGACGACGACGGTCCGCGAGCACTGGTTCGCCCCGGTGCTCGGGATCGACCAGACCCCGATCGCCGCCCGGGCCAGCGCCCGCTGGGGCTACCCGACCGGCGGCCAGGCGATGCTCCCGCTCATCTTCTCCCGCTGCGAACTCACCACCCAGCTCGGCGGCGACCTCGAGGCGGGCACCGTCGACTCCAGCCCGCGCACGATCCTGTTCCCCAAGCACTCCGGCAGCGACTGCTACGGCCAGTCCGGCAACCCCATCCCCGGCGGCTTCGGCTGGCTGCGGCCCAGCGGCGAGTGCGGACAGACCGTGACGGTGATCGACGGCTGGGCGTCCTCGGACACCGGCAACACCCCGCCGAGCGACTGCGTCCCCGAGGACTTCGGCAAGTGGGTGGGGCAGACCGTCTTCCTCCCGGTCTTCGACGACATGAGCGGCACCGGCGCGAACGGCGCCTACCGCGTCTACGGCTACGCCGCGTTCGAGCTCACCTCCTACTACTTCGCCGGCCAGTACCGCTTCCCGTACACGGACGCGCCCTGCGACGGCAGCGACAGGTGCATCGGCGGACGGTTCACCCGCTTCGTCGACCTGTCCGACGACTTCGACTTCAGTCCCGACGCCCCCAACCTCGGGGCCGCCGTCGTGGCCCTCACCGAGTAAGGCAGCACAGTGTCCCGTCGACTCATCGCCGGCCTCGTGGCGACCCTCCTCGCCGCGGTCGCCGCCGTCCTCGTCATCGCCTACGTCGCCCGCGCCGACCAGCGCGCGATGGCGGAGATGTCCCCCGTCTCCGTCCTCGTCGTCACCCAGCCGGTCCCGGAGGGCACCCCGGCCGAGGCGCTCACCGACCACCTCGCCGTGGAGGAGGTCCCCGCCACCGCGGTCGTCCCGGGCGGCGTCACCTCCCTCGAGCAGGTGGAGAACCAGCTGACGACGACGGCGCTGCAGCCGGGCGAGCAGCTCCTCGCCTCCCGTTTCGCGCCGCCCGAGGAGGAGGACGCCGACGGCGAGGTCGCGGTCCCGGAGGGCTACCACCAGGTCACCGTGCAGCTCCCCGTCGCGCGTGTCCTCGGTGGGCACATCGCGGCCGGGGACACGGTGGGCCTGTTCGTCAGCTCCGACGGCGAGACGCACCTGCGGCTCCACAAGGTGCTGGTCACTCGGGTCCAGGGCGGCGTCGCCGTCGTGCAGAACGAGGACGGCAGCGAGACGACCCAGGCAGCGGCGGACAGCCTCATGGTGACGGTCGCCGTTCCCACCACCGACGCGGAGATCGTCGTCAACGCCGCCGAGTTCTCCGGCATCTGGCTCTCGCTGGAACCAAAAGACGCACCTGAGGACGGGACGCGCGTGGTCAACCGGGAGGACCTGCTGCCATGACGCGCATCGTGCTGGCGGGAGCGGCCCCCGACGTCGAGCGCACCTTCTCCGAGGCGACGGGCGGCGCCCATCTCACCCTCCCGGGACCTGTCGACTTGCGGCCCGCAGACCTCCTCGGGCGGCTCGGTGGGGCGCCCGCACCCGACCTCCTCGTCGTCGACGCCCGGCCCGACCCCGAGGCGACTCTCTCCCTCGCCCAGCAGTTCCACGGCGCCCTTCCGGGCATCGGCCTGCTGCTGCTCACCGACCGGCCCGAGGCGCTGAGCCTGCCGGCGATGCGCGCCGGAGTGCGTGACCTCATCCCGGCCGGCGCCGAGCCCGCCGAGATCCGCAGGCTGCTCGACCACGCGGCCGCCGGGGTCGCCCGGCTGGCGCCGAGCGCCACGACACCCGGCACCGCGCCGGGACGGAGCGGACGGGTCATCACCGTCGCGTCCCCGAAGGGGGGCGTCGGCAAGACGACCGTGGCGACGAACATCGCCGTCGCCCTCGCGCGCACGCTGCCGCACTCCACCGTCATCGTCGACCTCGACCTGCAGTTCGGGGACGTCGCGACGGCGCTCAACCTCACCCCGGAGTACTCCGTGCCCGACGCGCTCCAGAGTGCTGCCGCCGGGGACACCATCGCGCTCAAGACCTACCTCACGCTCCACCCGACGGGGCTGTACGTGCTCGCGGCACCGGAGCACCCGGCCGCCGCCGACGGGATCACCAGCGAGCAGGTGAGCGGGCTGATCCAGGCGCTCGCCGCGGAGTTCGCCTTCGTCGTCGTCGACACCTCGCCGGGGCTGTCGGACCACACGCTCGCGGCGCTGGACCGCACGACCGACCCGCTGCTCATCACGGCGCTGAGCGTGCCGGGTGTGCGCGGCATGCGGAAGGTCGTCGACGCGCTGGACCAGCTGCAGATGTTCGCCGACGGGCACCACGTCGTCGTCAACTTCGCCGACGGGGACCACGGGCTTACCCGCGCCGACGTCGAGGCGAACCTCGGCATGCCGGTCGGGACGTCCCTGCCGACGTCGAAGGCCGCGCCGGCCTCCCTCAACCTGGGGATCCCGCTCATGCAGTCCCAGATGCGCGACCCGCTCTCCCGGGCGCTGGCGCCGCTGGTCGACGACCTGCTGCCCGACGGCGTGAGCGTCCCGCGCGGCGGGCGGCACCTGCGCGCGAGGAAGGGGCAGCGATGAGCCTGACCGAACGGCTGCGCGCCGCGCAGGCCCCCGCCACCCCGGCCGCCGGGATACCCACGCCCGTACCCGTGGCGGCCCCCGAGCCGCCGGAAGCCGCGACGGCCCCACCTCAGGCAGCCGCCCCCAGGGTCACCACCCCCGCGCGCGAGCGGTCCGAGCCCGCGGACGACGCGGTGCGGCGGCTCAAGGACCGCGCGGCCGACGCCCTCTTCGAGCGCATCGGCGCCCGCCTCAACGACCCCTCCCTCGAGGAGGACAAGCTCCACGCCCTCGTGCGGAGCGAGCTGAACGCCGTCGTCGAGGAGGCGTCGGTCCCGCTCAGCCGGGAGGAGCGCCTCCGGCTCATCGAGGAGGTCCGGGACGACGTCCTCGGCTACGGGCCCCTCCAGCGGCTGCTCGACGACCCGGCCGTCACCGAGATCATGGTCAACGGGGCGGACATGATCTACGTCGAGCGGGCCGGCCGCCTCCAGCGGACGACCAGCCGGTTCACCTCCGAGGAGCACCTGCGGCGTGTCATCGAGCGCATCGTCTCCCGGGTCGGACGGCGCATCGACGAGTCCTCCCCGATGGTGGACGCCCGCCTCTCCGACGGGTCGCGCGTCAACGCCGTCATCCCACCGCTCGCCTTCAACGGCTCGTCGCTGACGATCCGGAAGTTCGCGGCGGACCCCTTCACCGTCGACGACCTCATCGGCTTCGGCACCCTCACCCCCGAGATGGCGGAGCTGCTCCACGCCTGTGTCGAGGCACGCCTCAACATCATCGTCTCGGGGGGCACGGGCACCGGGAAGACGACGCTGCTCAACGTGCTGTCCTCCTTCATCCCCGCGGGGGAGCGGATCGTCACCATCGAGGACGCCGTCGAGCTCCAGCTCCAGCAGGACCACGTCGTCCGCCTCGAGTCACGGCCGCCCAACATCGAGGGCAAGGGCGAGATCAGCATCCGTGACCTCGTGCGCAACTCGCTGCGCATGCGGCCCGACCGCATCGTCGTCGGTGAGGTCCGCGGCGGGGAGAGCCTGGACATGCTCCAGGCGATGAACACCGGCCACGACGGGTCGCTGTCCACCGTGCACGCCAACTCCCCGCGTGACGCGATCGCCCGGCTCGAGACCCTCGTCCTCATGGCCGGCATGGACCTGCCGCTGCGCGCGATCCGCGAGCAGATCTCCTCGGCGGTCGACCTCCTCGTCCAGCTCACCCGGCTCCGGGACGGGAGCCGCCGCGTCACGGCGGTCACCGAGGTGCACGGCATGGAGGGCCAGACCGTGACCCTCCAGGACGTTTTCCTCTTCGACTACGCCGCCGGCGTCGACCCGAGCGGCCGCTTCCGCGGCCGACCGGTGTCGACCGGCATCCGTCCCCGGTTCACCGACCGGTTCGCCGAGCTCGGCATCACCGTCTCACCGCACATCTTCGCCCAGCCGGCGACGGGTTTCGCGCGATGATCGCCAGCCTCCTCGGGCATCCCGTGCTCGCCGTGGGCGTGCTGGCCGCCGCGGCGGCCGCGGCCATCTCCGGGTGGCTGCTGCTCGGCCCACGGCCGGTGCGGATCCCCGTGGAGCGCCGCCGTCCCGGCGTGGCACCCGAGCCGGGCCTCCTCGAGCGCGGTGCCGCCGGTGCGACGGCGGTGGTCGGACGGGTGATGCGCCGGCGCGGGACGCCGGTGGGAGCCTCGACCCTCGAGCTGGCCGCCGTGCGGATGCGCCCGCAGGACGTCGTCTTCCTCGTCCTGGTCGCCTCGCTCGTCGGGGCGGCGATCGGGATGCTGCTCGGCGGTCTGCTGCTCGTCGTGGTCCTCGCCGCGCTCCCTCCGGTCGTGTGGCGGATCCACCTGGGACGGCGGATCAGCAAGCGGCAGAAGCAGTTCGCCGAGCAGCTCGACGACTCCCTCCAGCTCATGGCCTCCAACCTCCGCGCCGGCCACAGCCTCCCGCAGGCGCTCGCGTCGGTCGCCCGGGAGGCGGACAGCCCGACGGCCGAGGAGTTCGCCCGCGTCGTCAACGAGACCCGGGTCGGACGCGACCTCGGCGACGCGCTGGGGCTCACCGCCGTGCGGATGGCCAGCGACGACTTCTCCTGGGTCACCCAGGCCATTGCCATCAACCGTGAGGTCGGTGGCAACCTCGCCGAGGTGCTCGACGGCGTGGCCGACACCATCCGGCAGCGGGGCGAGATCCGCCGTCAGGTCGCCACGCTCAGCGCCGAGGGCCGGCTCTCCGCCATCATCCTGATGATCCTGCCCTTCGGTGTCGCCGGGTTCCTCCTCCTCACCAACCCGGGCTACCTCGCGCCGTTCACCGAGGGTCCGATCGGCTACGCCATGATCGTCGTCGGCGGCATCCTGCTCGTCGCGGGCGGGCTGTGGCTCAAGAAGTCCGTCGAGATCAAGTTCTGACCATGTCCGCGACCGTCCTCACCGCCGCCGTGCTCACGGCTCTCGCCGTCGGCCTCGCCACCTGGGCCGTGTGGCCCGCCCTCGACCCCGACCGCCGGCGGGTGCTCGCCAACCTCAACCGGGTGAGCGCCGTCGCCGTGCCCGACGGGGAGCAGCCGGAGGAGGAGCGGCGCAGCGCGCTCACGGCGCTCGCCCGCCGGCTCACACCCGACCTCGTCGTGCGCGTGCTCGACCGCCAGCACGTGCTCGCCGGTCGTCCGGCCCGCTGGTCGCTCGACGCCCTGCTCACCCTCAAGCTCGTGTGGGTCCCGGCGGCCGTGCTGCTCAACGTGCTCGTGCTCGCCAGCAGCCCGTCGCCGCTGCTCAGCGTCGTCTGGGTGCTCGTCACCGTGGTCGTCTACTTCCTCCCCGAGCTGCTGCTCAACAGCACCGGGCAGAAGCGCAACGAGCAGATCGAGCTCTCGCTCGCCGATACGCTCGACCAGATGACCATCGCGGTGGAGGCGGGCCTCGGGTTCGACTCCGCGATGTCGCGGGCCGCCCACAACGGCCGCGGGGCGCTCGCGGACGAGCTGGCCCGGACCCTCCAGGACGTCCAGATGGGCCGCTCGCGCCGGCAGGCCTTCGAGGCGTTGACCGAGCGCACGACCGTCCCGGACCTGCGCCGCTTCGTGCGTGCCGTCATCCAGGCCGACGCCTACGGCATCTCCATCGCGGACGTGCTGCGGACCCAGGCCGACGAGATGCGCCTCAAGCGGCGCCAGCGAGCCGAGGAGAAGGCCCAGAAGATCCCGGTCAAGGTGCTCGCCCCGCTCATGCTCTGCATCCTTCCGGTGCTGTTCATCGTCGTCATGGGACCGGCGGTCATGAGCATGGTCGCGGCGTTCGGTGCCATGTGAGCGAGCCGTCCTGGGCCGTGGCACTGGGGACCGCGCTTGTCGCGGCTGCCGCCGCGTGGCTGCTCACCCCGCGGGTGGCGCTCCTCGTGCCGGCCGGCTCCTGGGCGGTGCGGTCCCGGCCCCACGTGCTCCTCGCCGGGGCGGCGGGGCTCGGAGCCGGCGTCCTGGCCGACGGCGTCGCCGAGCTGGTCGCGTTCACGGCCGCGGGGGTGGGGTGCGCGCTGCTCGCCGTCGTCGACCTGGCCGTCCGCCGGCTGCCCGACCGGCTGGTCGCGGGGACGCTGCTCGTGCTGCTGGCGCCGCTGGTCGTGGCGGCCGCGTCCGGCGCGGGGTGGGGGGCGCTGGGTCGGGCGCTGCTCGCTGCCGTCGTGCTCGTCGTCGGCTACTTCGTGCTCGCGTTCATCTCTCCGTCGGGTCTGGGTCTGGGCGACGTGAAGTTCGCGGCGGTCGTCGGGGTGTTCCTCGGCTGGTTCGGGTGGCCGTACGTCGCGGTCGGCACGTTGCTCGCCTTCGTGCTCAACGCGGCCGTGGCGGTGCTCGTCCTGCTGAGCCGGCGCGGGACGCGCGAGTCCCAGATCCCCTTCGGCCCAGCGATGATGCTGGGAGCCACCCTCGCCGTCATCACCCTCGGCCCGTAAACCGCTCATGCGCCGAGAGCGGGGTTGTTGCTCGTCCGCTGCGATCAGCCACCCCCTTATTCGCCGAGAGCGGAGTTGTTGTTCGTCCGCCGCGACCAGCCACCCCCCACCCCTTTACTCGCCGAGAGCGGGGTTGTTGTTTGTCCAGTGCGACCAGCCACCCCGTGTCACCCGGTGCCCGGTCGGCTGTCAGCCGGGCGTGCGGCGACGTGTGGGCGGGCGCACCTCAGCTGCCGGGACGGTGGCGGGTCGCCCGGCGCCGGGCGTCGTCGTGCGCCTCTCGCAGCAGGTCGAGCACGGTCGGCAGGGTGGCGTTTCCGGGAGTGACGACCGCGAGCCAGCCGAGGGAGGCATACACGGGGTGCGGCAGGAGCACGTCCGCCTCCGCGTAGTCGACACCGGGTGGGATCTCCCGGGGGCCGTACCCGAGCAGGGCGGTGAGACGCCCGCGGCCGACGTGGACGTTCACCCGCCAGCGGTCGGGACCGTCGAGGTCGGAGGAGTCGTCGTCGGGGTAGTTCTTCGTGACGACGGTGGCGTACGGCTGGCCGGATGGGAGCTCGCCGTCGGGCGCGTAGTAGAAGAAGTGATCACCCCACGCGAGGGAAGGGGCGTTGCTGCCGGCCGTGGGCGCGAGCTCGAGCACACCGGCGAACTCCCGCACGGCGTCGAGGATCTCGTTCATACTCATGGTTCAAGTGTGAGGTTGAAGTGCTTATGGGGGGTTGGTCGTGCCCGGAGAGGACATCGGCAGCCTGGGGACCGTCGAGGTCGCAGCTTCGACCGGGTACTCCGAGCAGCAGGTGCGGGACCTGGAGACTGCCGGCGTCATTACGGCAGCCGAACGGTCCGGCTCTGGTTACCGCCGCTTCACACGGCAGCACGTCCGCGAGCTTCGCGCGTACCGGGACCTTGCGACGGCGGTGGGGCCGGTCGAGGCCCGCCGGGTGATGAGCGAGGTCCGGGACCTCACGGCAGCCGAGGGTGTGGCGCTGGTCCTCTCGTTGCACACGGGTCTGAACGGGGAGCGCGACGAGGCGATTGTCGCCCGGCGGGCCCTGCGTGCGATCCGGGACGAGGAGGGCGGGGAGGAGCCGGTCGCCGACGACGCGATGACGATCCGCGAGCTCGCCGAGGCGCTGCGGGTACGCGCGTCGACGCTGCGGTTCTGGGAGACCTCCGGCCTGGTGGCGCCAGAGCGGATCCGCACGGCGTCCGGCAGCCCGCGGCTCTACCGGGCCCCGGCGATCCGGGAGGCGCGCATCACCGCCGCCCTGCGCGCGGCTGGCTACCGCATCCCCGAGGTCCGCGCGGCGATCGATGCGCTGCGGAAGCACCGGGACGTCGAGCGACCGCTCGAGGCACTGGATGCACGAATCGAGCACATCGCCCGGCGCGGCCTCGCGCTGCTGCGGGCGGACGCGGTGCTCGGCACGCTCATCGAGACCGGCAGCGGGCAGAGAACGCCGGCGGGTGACCGGTGACGCGGACGGACGTAAGCACCCGATGGCCGCGGCGTGCTCGTGGGTCAGGGTCGGATGCCACCGATGGCAGTTGGGAGGCGCCGGTGGAAGTCGAGCAGACCCACCCACGTGGGGCGTACCGCGATGCGGACCATCCGCAGGCCGGGCTGATCGGCCTCGGCGAGGAGCCATGCGGCGACCTCCTCCCCGACGTACCGGTGCATCGCCGCCGCGTACTCCGGCACCATCCCGTCGACATCGCGGACCGTGGCCCGGCCGCGGATCTGCAGGATGGTCGGCGGGAAGCCCTCCGTGTCGATCGTGATCGCCACGTCCGGACGTGCCCGCAGGGCCGAGATCCGTAGTGCGCGGGCGTAGGTGCCCATGACCACCTCTCGTCCGTCCCAGACGAAGTGCGTCGGGACGACGCGCGGAGTGCCGTCTCGTGCGACGTACGCGAGCCGTGCGGGCACCCGCGAGGTGAGGAGCGCCCTCCCCTCCGCGGTCGCGAGCAGGGCGAGGTCACCCTGCGGCAGGAGGCGACCCGCCAGCTCGGACGACGCCGCGGATGCCGGCGTCATCGCGTGACCTCCGGCCGGACGTCGATCGTGCCGCCGTGAGGAAGCTCCGGCCAGCCCGCGGTCAACGCGGTCGCGGCGTCGAGGTCCGGGACGTCGACCACGCTGACCCCGAAGACCTCGTCGTCCGCCGGAGTCGCACCCTCGCCGCTGATCCGTAGCCCGTTGTCGACCGCCATGGTCATGACGTGCTCGGGCCGGGTCGCCAGGGCGTCGACCCACGCCCAGAGCGCGTCGACGTTTGCGCCGAGCTCGTCCTGGGGCACGTCCCCCGCTCGGTACAGGAAGAGGTATCGCATCGCCGATCTCCTATCACTTGTAGTTTGCAAGTGGTCGGGACGCTAGCCATACTGGTTGTGATCCGCAAGTGGTTTGTCCGTCGGGAGGCAGTCGTGGAGCGGCCGAGATCGAGATGTCCGATCAACCTCGCGGTGGAGCTCGTGGGGGACAGCTGGAGCCTGCTCGTCCTGCGCGACGTCATGTTCGCCGACCGGCACGGCTTCGGGGAGCTCCACGCCGGCTCCCTCGAGGGCATCGCGACGAACATCCTCACGGATCGGCTGCGCAGGCTGGTGGACGCCGGCCTGCTCACGCGCGAACCGGTTCCGGGGCACCGGCAGCGGGTCCGGTACCAGCTCACCGAGGCGGCGATGGACCTGTACCCGGTGCTCCTGGCCATGGCGAGCTTCTCGCTGCGCCACCTCGACCCGGACCCCGACCTCGCGTCCTGGGCACGAGAGGTGCACGCCGGAGGCCCCGAGCGCGAGGAGGACGTGCTGGCGCAGATCCGCCGGTCCAACGGGCTGGCGCACGTCCCGTCGGCCGGCCAGGTGGTGCCGTAGCCGGACGGTGGCCCGGACCTCGGGAGGAAGAGTGGCGGCGGGAGCGCCCATTCGTCCAAGACGCGGGCGTGGTCCTTGCCGGACCATCTGTCCATGGACGAGAACCTGCGCGGCCAGATGCAGTCCCTGCTCGACGCCTGGGCCGAGGCGATCGTCGCGAACGACGCCGAGCGGATCGACGCCTTCGCCGAGGAGGGCTGGACGCTCATCGGCACCGGCGGCCCGACACCACGCGAGCGGTTCCTCGATGTCGTCCGTTCCGGCCGGCTCACGCACGAGTCGATGACCTTCGAGGTCCTGGAGGTGTGGGACCGGGGCGAGCTCGTCGTCGTGCTCGCGCACGGCACCAACTCCGGGCACTGGGACGGCCGGCCGTTCGAGGAGGACGAGTACGTCACCGAGGTCTTCGCCCGCCACGACGGCGGGTGGCGGTGCGTCGTCTCCTCGTTGACTCCGCGGGTGGTCCAGTAGGCGCGACGGCGTCCCGTCACCTCATGTCGATGAACCCCTCGGCCACCGCGGACGGCCCGACGACGACGACCGTGTCTTGGGAGGTGAGCACCGTCTCGCCGGTCGCGTGGTCCCAGCCGCCGTCGGGCTGCCGCACGGCGACGACGTTGAGGTTGTACTTCTTGCGGAATCCCACCTTGTCGAGCGGCTTGCCGACCATCGACGGGGGCGCCTTGGCGGTGACCATGGCGAACCCGCCACCGATGTCCAGGTAGTCGGCGATCGACCCGCGCAGCAGGTGCGCGACCCGGCGGCCCATGTCGTTCTCCGGGTGCACGACGTGGTGGACCCCGAGCTGGCCCAAAATCTGCCCGTGGGCGGGCGTGACGGCCTTGGCCCAGATGTGCGGCACGCCCAGGCGCAACAGCCACGAGCTGGTGAGGATCGAGGCCTCGATGCTCGAGCCGATGGCAACGACGGCGTGCGTGAAGTCGGGGATGCCGAGCTGGCGGAGCACGTCCTCACGGGTGGCGTCGGCGCGCACGACCTGGGTGAGGCGCCCGTTGAGGTCCTGGACGATGCCCTCGTCGGTGTCGATCCCCAGGACGTCCGCGCCGGCGTCGGTGAGCTCGAGGGCGACGGCCTGCCCGAAACGGCCCAGACCGATGACGACGACGGAGTCACCTGGGCGAAGAGCGGTGACGCGGCGGCGGGAGTGGGTGCGGTTAGCCAATGAGGGGTCTCTCCTTGGGGAGCTCGTACAGGAGCGTGCGGGTGCGTAGGGCGAGCGCGGTCGCGAGGGTGACGGGACCCACGCGCCCGACGAACATGACGACGACGAGCAGCAGCTGGCCGCCGTCGGGCAGGAGGTGCGTGATCCCGGTGGACAGGCCGACGGTCGCGAAGGCCGAGATCACCTCGAAGAGCAGCTGGTCCAGGGTGAACCGGGTGGTGACGAGCAACGTCCAGGTCGTGGCCATGACCAGGGCTCCGGAGAGTACGGCCACGGTGACGGCCTGTCGCTGGACCGACCGGCCGACCCGCTTGCCGAGGAGGTTCACGGTGGCCTCGCCGCGGACCTCCGCGACGACGACGGCGACGAGGACGGCCACGGTCGTCACCTTCAGGCCTCCCGCGGTGCCCGCGGGACCCGCGCCGATGAACATGAGCACGTCCTGCGTGAACCACGTCTGGGTGTTCATCTGGGAGACGTCGAGGGAGTTGAAGCCCGCTGTGCGCGTGACGGCGGAGGCGAAGAACCCGGCGAGGAGCTTCCCGGGCCAGCTGAGCGGACCTAGAGTCTCGGCGTTGTCCCACTCCAGCGCGGTGATCGTCACCCAGCCGCCGAGCAGGAGCGCGGCGGTGCCGACGAGCACGAGGCGCGTTGTCAGTCCCCACGCGCGTGGCAACCGGTAATGGCGGCGCAGCTCGAGGAAGACCGGGAAGCCCAGCCCGCCGAGGATGACGGCCAGCCCGACCGGGAGTGAGATCCACGGGTCGGTGACGAAGCCCATGAGGTTGTCCGAGTACAGCGCGAACCCGGCGTTGTTGAAGGCGGAGCCCGCGTGGAAGACCCCGTGCCAGAGGGCGAGCCCGGGGGAGTAGTCGTAGCCGACGAGGAGACGGGCGGTGAGGACCGTGGCCGTCCCGGCCTGGATGATGAGGGCGACGGTCGCGACCCCGACAAGGACGCCGCGGAGGTCGTCGCTGCTCAGGGTGCCGACCGAGGCCGTGGTCGCCAGGCGCGTGCGGAGCCCGAGGCGCCGGGCGAGGGCGACGCCCATGAGCGAGGCGAGGGTCATCACGCCGAGGCCGCCGATCTCGATGAGCGCGAGGATGACGACGTGCCCGACGTCGCTCCAGTACGTCGCGGTGTCGACCACGACGAGGCCGGTGACGAACAGGGCGGAACCCGCGGTGAACACGGCGTCGACAAGGGTCGCGCCTCCCGCCGGTCCGATGTCGGCGGGGAGCAGGGTCGCGGGCGGGTCGGCGGCCACCGAGACCGGAAGCATGAGCAGCGCCGTACCGGCGGCGAGGACGACGGCGTAGCTCGCGACGATGACCTGTGCCGGGTGCGCGGAACGTGGGCGCCAGCGGCGAATCCGCGTCGGAGGCCTGAGGCCCGTGAGATGCACGGCCTGAACTGTAGACCTGCGGGCGGGGGGCGCATAGCGGTGGGTGGTGGTGCGAGTTGCCTGCTCTGCTGCGGACGGTTTCCTGCTGCGGCCATGGGTGAGGTGGCCTGGTTGTTCGGTGACCGCACCCGTGTCCGGTTTCGCTAGGCGCGGGGCCGATCTGCGGCTCAGCCGTGCTCGACCGCGGTGGAACGTGCTCGCGGCGACGGTCCGGTCCGACCGGCGTTGGCGCTCGGACCGGACCGTGCCCTCCGAGCGGTGCAGGACGCCCGCAAGTTCTCCCCACAGACCCCTTGTACTCGAACGTGTGTTCGACTATGCTGTGGGGTAGAGGCACCCTGGGAGGTGAGCGCGATGGCGGCACAGACGCAGCCGGGAGTGCTGACCGCGCGTGTGCGCCATGTCGAGGAGCGGCGCCGGGCCGGGCTGGAGCGGTGCTTTCGGGTGCATCGGCTCGGTGGCCCGATCGAGGCCGCCGGTGACGTGGCCGGGGCTGGTGCCGCGGGGGGCGAGCCTGCCGACGACGTGGCCGGGGCTGGTGTGGGTGGCTCGCGGGCTGGTGGGGTGTTCTCGGGGCCGGCCCCGGACACGGCTGGTGGGGTGTGTGACCCGGTGGGCGTGCTGGGTGGGGTGGTGGCGTCGTTGGACGCCCTGGGTGGGACGTTGTGGCATGGGTTGTCGGGGCAGGGTGCCCATGATGCGTTGGATCTGGTGGAGCAGGCCGAGCGGCGTCTGGCCGCGGTGCGCGCGGCGGTGCTGCC
>NZ_JAYDZY010000020.1:0-20969 GCF_035607575.1 Georgenia sp. H159
AGGACCTCATCGGTGAACCGGCCGTACATGAACGCGTGGTCGGCCTTGCCGCCCTCCCAGCCGTTGGTCAGGAAGAAGCCGTACTCCGGCTCCTGCCCCGGCTGCTCGGGCTCCTCGGCGTCGTCGTAGGTGAGGCCGTAGCCGAACGGGTAGAGCGCGCCGTCCTCGGTCTCCTCGTAGCCGGGGGCGTCGGAGTGCTGCTCGAGGATGGCCTCGCGGGTGCCGGCGAGCGCGAAGGGCATCTTGCCCTGCGGCGCGTACTTGCCCGTGAGGACGTCCATCAGCGCAGTGTCGCTCATGCCGAAGCCGGCCAGGATGGCACCGGCGTCCCGCAGGCCGCTCTCCTCGTCGAGGACGTAGGGCTGGCGGAAGTAGACGTGCAGGATGACCTTGCTCGGGTCGTCGACCTCGGACATGACCTGCTGGATGGTGTCGAGCGAGGGCACGACCTCCCACGACTCGGCCGCCTCCATGCCGGTGAAGTCGAGAATGCTCGACTCCCACGGGTAGGAGCCGCCGAACCGCAGGCCGTTGTCGGTGCAGCTCTCGGTTCCGTGGGTGACGCAGGCGTCCGCCGCGCCCCACAGGCTCTCACCGTCGAGGCCGGGGATGCCCTCGATGGCCGAGGGGTTGACGCCGTGCTCGGGGTCGAGCCCGGAGTCCTCGCTGTTGCTCACGTAGTCGCCACCGTTGGTGCGTGCCGTCATCGAGATGAGGACGTAGTCGCTGTCCTCCGCGCTCGGGCGCTCCTCGCCGTCCTCGACGTTGCCGTCGGTGACGTCGAAGCCGTAGCCGGCCACGGTCTCCTCGGTGAAGTCACCGAGGATGTAGACGTCGGAGTCCGCCTGCAGCGGCAGCACCGGCCCGTCCTCGGTCTCCTCGTTCTCCAGGAGCACGAGCGACTTGCGCTGGAGGTCGAGGCCGACCTCCCGGTTCTCGTCCGAGCCGATCGTCGCGGTGGCGACGTCCGGGTCGACGTAGGGGTTCTCGAACAGCCCCATCCGGAACAGCGGCTCGAGCAGACGCCTGGCGGCCTGGTCGACGCGCTCGGCGGACACGAGGTCGGCCTCGACGAGGTCGATGATGACCTGGACGTCGTTGAAGCCGGACAGCGTGTCGGTGCCACCGTTGATCGCGGCGGCGACGCGCTGCGGCACGGTGGCGTCCTCCAGGCCCCAGGCGCGGTCGTTGATGATGCCGGTGTCGGAGTTGACGTAGCCGGTGAAGCCGAGCTGGTCGCGCAGCAGGCCGTTGACGATGGAGTCGGAGAACGCGAACCCGGTGAGCGGGTAGTCCTGGTCCTCGTTGCCGACCTCCGGGACGTCCACGGGCACGCCGTAGTACGGCATGATCGAGGAGACGCCGGCGTCGATGGCCGCCTCGAAGGGCAGCATGTGCTCCTCGAAGAACCCGCCCGGGTAGACCTGGGCCTTGCCGAAGGAGTAGTGCGGGTCGAGCCCGAGCTCCTGCGGGCCACCACCGGGGAAGTGCTTGAGGGTGAGCGCGACCCGGGTCTCGGGGCTCAACGCCAGACCGTTCCCGGTGACCGGGCCCTGCAGCGTCTCGACGAGCGTCCCCATGATGGCGGCGGCGTGCTCGGCGTCCTCGGTGAAGGTCTCGTGCGTGCGGTACCAGCGCGGCTCGGTCGACAGGTCGGCCATGTAGCCGTACATGCCGCGCAGGCCGATCGAGGCCCACTCCTCGCCCATGACGTTCGCGAAGTCCTCGACGACGGACATGTCTCCCGTCGTCGGGGCCTCACCGGTTGCGGCGGACTCGGCGCCCAGTGCGGCGGCCGCGATGCCGGCCTCCTTGGGGAAGGCGCTGAAGGCGCCGGCCGACTCGTTGATCCCCGCGCGAGCGTCGGGGTCGATGTGGTTGCGTGCGTTGGACTTGAAGAGCACCGGGATCCCCAGGCGCGTCCGCTCAGCCATCCGCTGGACCTCGTTGGTGAAGGTCGCGGCCTCGGCCGGCGTCACGCTGGTGGACGCGCGGAAGCCACCACCCGGCTGCCCGCACACGGCGTCGTCCGGTCCGGTCACGGTGTTCCGGAAGACGAAGCGGTGCATGTGCTGGTTGTTGATGAAGTTGTCCGCGGACTCCGGCACGGTGCCGCGCACGCCGTCCTCGCACGCCGCGTTGAGCGTGTCGATGAGCATGAGGCCGGCCTTCTCCTCGAGCCTCATGAGCGAGACGAGGTTGTCGACGCGCTGCTGGACGGGAAGCCGCCAGTCCTCGTAGTCGTCGAGCTCACCGTCCCTGTCGAGGTCGCGGAAGTCGTACCCGTCGACCCGGATGATGTTGGCCTGGCTCCCGAGCTCCGGCTGCACGAGCTCGGGCGGCGGAGCGGTGGCGGCGCCGGCACCGACGGCCAGGCTCAACGCCAGCGGCGTCGCTGCGGCGATCGCCACAGCGCTCCGCAAACCCGCACGTGGGGTTCGTGACATTCGTTCCTCCTCAGCATCGTGTCGTCGTTGACGATGTCGTCCTCGACGGGCCCGTCGCCTCTGCGACGTGCCGGTCGACCGCCCCGTCACCGCGGAGGCCGACCATGACCTGATCGTCACTGTGGCGCGCGCCACCGGACGAACTGTTGCCATCCGTTGCCACCGGCACGGCGACCGATGCGAGCACCGCTCATCCGAAAGGCGCACCGACCGCTCCCGGGGAACGAGGCCCTTGAGAGCGCCGGAGGGCGCGAGGGCGCACCCGGGGGGGCGGCGACACCGCCGTGACGAGGCGGCCGAGCCAGGCCGGTGAGGCCCGGTCCGGGTACGCCGACGGCCCGCCGAGACGGGGCTCGGCGGGCCGTCGGGCCTGCACACGGTCCGGCGCTCGCCGCCCTGGGGGCGCGCCGGGGAGGGTCAGTCCTGCTCGGACTCCGTGCGGTCGGCGGACCACTCGGTGTGGAACACACCGGGGCGGTCGACCCGGTTGTAGGTGTGCGCGCCGAAGAAGTCGCGCAGTCCCTGGACGAGCGAGGCGGGCAGACGCTCGGCCCGCACCGTGTCGTAGTACGCGAGCGCGGCCGAGAAGCCGGGCACCGGCACCCCGTTGGCGACGGCGTGGGTGACGGCGGCCCGCCAGCCCTGCTGGCTCGCCTCGAGGCCGGAGACCACCGACGGCGCCTCGAGCAGCGTGGTGAGGTTGTGGCCGGCGTACTCCGAGCGGATCCGCTCGAGCAGGCGCGCGCGGATGATGCAGCCACCGCGCCAGATCTTGGCGACCTCGGCGATGTCGATGTCCCAGCCGAACTGCTCGGAGGCGGTGCGGATCTGGTCCAGGCCCTGGGCGTAGGCGACGACCTTCGAGGCCCACAGCGCCTGGCGCACGTTCTCCACCAGCTCGGCGCGGTTCGCGGCGTCCACGCCGTCGCGGTGCGGCCCGTGCAGGGCGGCGCGGGAGGCCTCGCGCAGCGGGGCGTGCCCGGAGGTGGAGCGGGCGAAGACGGACTCGGCGATCGTGTTGACCGGCACGCCCAGCTCGAGGGCGATCTGCACGGTCCAGCGGCCGGTGCCCTTCTGCTCGGCGGCGTCGGCGACGACGTCGACGAAAGGGCGGCCCGTCTCGGCGTCGACGTGGCCGAGCACCTCGGCGGTGATCTCGATGAGGTAGGAGTCCAGGTCACCGGTGTTCCACTCGGTGAAGACCTCGGCGAGCTCGGCCGGCTCGAGGCCCGCGGCGCGCAGGATGTCGTAGGCCTCGGCGATGAACTGCATGTCGGCGTACTCGATGCCGTTGTGCACCATCTTGACGAAGTGCCCGGCGCCGTCGGGGCCGATGTGTGTGCAGCACGGCTCGCCGTCGACCTTCGCCGAGATGTCCTCGAGGATCGGGCCGAGCGTCACGTAGGACTCGGCGGGACCACCGGGCATGATGCTGGGGCCGTTGAGCGCGCCCTCCTCGCCGCCGGAGATCCCCGCGCCGACGAAGTGCAGACCGACGTCGCGCAGGGCGGCCTCCCGCCGGCGGGTGTCCTCGTAGTGCGCGTTGCCGCCGTCGACGACGATGTCCCCCTCCTCCAGGAGCGGGATGAGCGACTCGATGACGGCGTCGGTCGGGCCACCGGCCTTGACCATGATGATCATCTTGCGCGGCCGCTCCAGGCTCGCGACGAACTCCTCGAGCGTCGACGACGGGACGAAGGTGCCCTCCTCGCCGTAGGCACCGACGAGCTCGTCGGTCTTCGCGGTGGTGCGGTTGTACAGGGCCACGGCGTAGCCGTGACGTGCCAGGTTGCGGGCGAGGTTACTGCCCATGACGGCGAGTCCGATGACTCCGATCTGCGCGGAGGCAGTCGTCCCGTTGTCAGTCATGCTGGTCCTTTCATCGGCGGCAAGATGACGCTACGCCGCCAAGTATGGCCGCAGCCACCCCACCGACCGCAGCGGTGTCCATCAGTTGCCACGGCCTCACGAGCGCATGAGGCGGCCCCGGCCGACCCGCGCCGTGGAGTCACGTGCCACGAGCTTGACCGGCAGGACCACGGGCTGCTCGCTCGACCGCGCTCCCCCGATGATCGCGAGCAGGTTGCGCACCGCCGTCGCCCCCTGGAGGGAGAGCGGGGACGCCACGGAGGTGAGCGCGGGCACGGTGAGCGCGCCGGTGCGGCTGTTGTCGAACCCGATGACGCTGACGTCGCTCGGGACGGACACGCCCAGGGCGCGCAGCCCCCGGATGAAGCCGACGGCCATGATGTCGTTGAAGGCGATGACGGCGGACGTCGGGTTCTGCGCCCAGCGCCGGGCCGCCTTCGCCCCGCCGTCGACGGTGGGTGAGTTCGGGCCGATGCGCCGGACCCGCAGCTCGAGCTCGAAGCCTGCCTCCTCCAGGCCGCGCCAGCGGACGCCGTCGGCCCACGAGGCCTCCGGACCGGCGACGTAGGTGATCTCCCGGTGCCCGAGCTGCCCGAGGTGCTCGGCGGCCCGTCGCACGCCGCGCGCGCCGTCGGTGAGCACGCTCGGCAGCCCACTGACGACGCGGTTGAGGACGATGACCGGCCGCTGCTTGGCGACCGCGCGGATGCCGGAGTCGGACAGCCGCGGGCTGGTGAGGACGAGGCCCTCGACCGCGCCGAGGAACTTCTCGGCGGCGTCGCGCTCACGGAGGTCGGACTCCTGGGCGTCGAACAGGAGCATGGTGTAGCCGGCGGCCTCGGCGGCGGCCTCGGCCCCCCGGATGACGTCGACGAACAGCGGGTTGCCGATGTCGGCGACGAGCATGGCGAGCAGCCGGCTCGGGACCGCCCGGAGCGCGGGGGCGACGCTCGTGCGCCGGTACCCCAGGCGGGCGGCCGCTGCGCGGACCTTCTCGGCGGTCTCCGCGCTCACCCGCCCGGGCCGGGACAGCGCGCGGGACACGGTCGACGGCGCCACCCCGGCGGCCTTCGCCACGTCGTAGATCGTCGGCTGGCGTGCCGCCTCGGCCTCTCCCTCGCTGTCCATACCGGCCAACGGTAAGGTCGCGTGCAACGTGTGGCAACGAGTTGCCACGCCGGTCGCCCGACTTGTCCACTAGGGGCCGACGGGGGACCTCGAGTGCACGAAGGAGCGTTCTGATGACGACGACGACGGCGGCCGCGGGCCTCACCGGGCCCGCTGCGGACGCCGCAGCGACGGTCGGCCGGCTGCTCACGGGGCAGGTTCCGCTCGGCGTCGCCTACTCCGGTGGTGTCGACTCCGCCACCCTCCTCGTCCTGGCGGTGCGGACGCTCGGCGCGCAGAACGTCGTCGCGATCCTCGGCATCTCGCCCAGTCTCGCCACCGACGAGCGGGCCCGGGCGCACGAGACGGCCGCGGTGATCGGGGCTCGCGTCGTCGAGATCCAGACCCACGAGGGCGACTCGGCCGCCTACCGGGCCAACGGGCCGGACCGCTGCTTCCACTGCAAGGACGAGCTGTTCACCCGCATCGACGACGACCTGGTCTCCGAGCTGGGGCTCACCGCCGTCGCCTACGGTGAGAACGCCGACGACGCGAAGCGCCCCGACCGTCCCGGCTCCCGGGCCGCGACGAACCACCGGGTGCTGCGGCCACTGGCCGAGGCCGGCATGACCAAGGCGATGGTGCGCGAGGTCGCTCGCGCGCTCGCCCTGCCCGTCGCCGACAAGCCCGCCGCCCCGTGCCTCGCCTCGCGGATCCCGCACTTCGAGGAGGTCACCCCGGAGAAGCTGCGCCAGGTCGACCGGGCCGAGGCCGCCCTGCGCCGCCTCGGCTTCACCGACTGCCGGGTCCGTCACCACGGCGACGTCGCGCGCATCGAGCTGCTCCCGGAGGAGCTCCTCACCGCCGTGCAGCGACGCGAGGAGGTCGACCGCGCCGTGCGGGACGCCGGTTTCCGCTTCGCCGCGCTCGACCTGCGCGGCATCCAGTCCGGTGCCTTCACCCTCCCCCTGGTGTCCGTCAATGGCTGATGCCGATCCGTGGCACCCGGGCCCCGAGCTGACCCGGGTCGCCCACCTCGACCATGACCGCGCCGCCCGCCGTGGGTACCCCGAGGCGGTGCTCTGCGAGCCGAAGAGCACCGAGCAGGTCGCGCTCATCGCTGCGGCGGTCGCCGAGGCCGGGACCCCGACGCTCTTCACCCGTGCCTCCGCCGAGCAGGCCACCGCGATCCTCGCCGAGCTGCCCGACGCCCACCACGACCCCGACGCCCGGCTCGTCGCCTGGCCTCCGGAGGCCCCGGAGGTGACGGGCGGCCTCGTCGTCGTCGTCAGCGCCGGCACCTCCGACCTGCCGGTCGCCCGCGAGGCCGAGCTCACGGCCCGCTACCTCGGCCGGCGCACGGAGCTCGTCGTCGACGTCGGCGTCGCCGGTCTGCACCGAGTGCTGGGCCACCTGGACCTGCTCCGCTCCGCCCGCGTCGTCGTCGTCGCCGCGGGGATGGACGGTGCCCTGCCGAGTGTCGTCGCCGGGCTGGTGAGCGCGCCCGTCGTCGCGATCCCGACGTCCGTCGGGTACGGCGCGGCCTTCGGTGGCGTCGCGCCGCTGCTGTCCATGCTCAACGCCTGCGCTCCCGGCGTCGCCGTCGTCAACATCGACAACGGCTACGGCGGTGGCCACCTCGCCGCGCAGATCGCCGCACCCGACCGCTGACCACGTCCCCGGCGGCCAAAGGGTGACCCGGAGGCGGATCGGCGAGCATACTGTCGTACGGGGCGCACCTGCGGGGAGGCACGGACGCATGGGACGACGAGCAGCAGCGCTGGCGGCGGCTGCGGGTGCGACGGCGGTGGCCGCGGCCGCGTGCAGCCCGTCGCTGGAGCCGGGCGCCAACGAGGGCGACGTGTTCCACCTGGCCCTCAACCAGACCGAGACGCACCCCTCCTACATCGCGCTGGACCGCTGGGGCGAGCACCTCGCGGAGCAGACCGGTGGCCGGTGGACCATCGACATCTACCCCAACGAGACCCTGGGTGCGCAGGCCGAGGCCCTGCAGCTCGTCTCGGACGGGTCGGTCGAGCTGGCGATCGTCTCCGGTCCCCAGCTGGAGAACCTCAACCGGGACTTCATCGCCCTCAACCTGCCGACCACCTTCGACGACATCGACCACCAGATGCGCGTCGTGCACGACATGGCCGTCGTCGGTGAGCTCTACTCCTCGCTCGAGGAGACGAACAACATCACCGTGCTCGGCGGTTTCACCCAGGGCGAGCGCTCGGTCTACACGGCGTTCGGGCCGGTGAGCTCCCCCGCCGACCTCGCCGGGCAGAAGCTCAGGGTCCAGGAGTCGGAGCTGAACATCGCGATGGCGCAGGCGCTGGGTGCGTCGGCGACACCGATGGCCTACGGCGAGCTCTACACGGGGCTTCAGGCCGGCGTCGTCGACGCGGCGGAGAACAACGAGGTCTCCTACGCCAGCCAGCGGCACTTCGAGGTCGCGCCGCACTGGTCCTACACCCGGCACCAGGTGGGCCTGGACTACCTGGTCGTCAACAGCGACGTCCTGGCATCGATGACCGAGGCGGACCGGGCGGTTTTCGCCGAGGGCTGGGAGCTAGCCCGGGCCACGCACGTCGAGCTGTGGCGCGCGGCCACCGAGGAAGCGGTCATCACCGCCGAGGAAGGAGGAGCCACCTTCCACGAGGTCGACGCCAGTGTGTTCCGCGAGGCTCTCGAGCCACTCGCCGAGCGCTTCCTCACCACCGAGACCCAGTGGGAGATCTACGACGGCGCGCGGGCCGCCTCGACCGAGCCGAGCGGCTGACGACGACGACACGCCACCCGAGTCACGGCGCGGTCACAGGCGGCAACTCGTGGCAACAAGTACATCGCTCCCGTGTCCACCTGAGTGAATGAGGCAACCGAACACAGCGGTACCCACGTCGCACAGCAGGCCCCGCAAGGTGCCCGGCATCGCCGCCAGTCCACGACTGGTCGCCCACTCTCCACAGGCGGAGGCCGACGAGCTGCTCGACGCAGGCCATCTCAGACCGAAGGACGGAACACATCACATGAGGCACCGGAAGCACACGCTGGTCATCGCCGGCGCAGCCGCCACCACGCTCCTCCTCGCCGCCTGCGGCGGGGGCGACAGCTCGGACGACGCCGGCAGCAACGGCGGAGGTGGCGGCGAGGGCAAGACCATGCGCGTCGCCCTCAACCAGACCGAGGAGCACCCCTCCTACATCGCGCTCGACAACTTCGGCGCCTACCTCGAGGAGAACACCGACGGCTGGGGCATCGACGTCTTCCCCAACGAGACGCTCGGCGCCCAGGCCGAGGCCCTGCAGCTGGTGTCGGACGGCAGCGTCGACATGGCGATCGTCTCCGGCACGCAGCTGGAGAACCTCAACGAGGACTTCGTCGTCTTCAACCTCCCCCGCGTCTTCGACGACGTCGAGCACCAGATGAGCGTCATCCACGACCCCGAGATCACCGGTGAGCTGTACAGCTCGCTCGAGGAGTCCAACAACTTCACCGTGCTCGGCGGCTTCACCCAGGGTGCCCGCTCGGTCTACACCGACGCCCCGGTCGAGACCCCCGCGGACCTCGCGGGCCAGAAGATCCGCGTGCAGGAGTCCGACCTCCACATCGCGATGGCCGAGGCCCTCGGTGGCGCCGGGACCCCGATGGCGTACGGCGAGCTCTACACGGGCCTCCAGTCCGGCGTCGTCGACGCGGCCGAGAACAACGAGGTCTCCTACTTCACCCAGCGGCACTACGAGGTGGCGCCGTACTTCTCCTACACCAACCACCTCGTCGGCCTCGACTACATGATCATCAACACCGACCTGCTCGAGAGCATGTCCGAGGAGGACCGCGCCGCCTTCGACGAGGGCTGGACCGCCGCCCACCAGGAGCACACCCAGCTCTGGGCCGACGCCACCCAGGAGGCCATCGAGGGCGCCGAGGCCGGTGGCGCCACCTTCTCCGAGGTGGACGACGCCGCCTTCGCCGAGCCCCTCGAGGCCCTCGCGAGCGAGTTCATCACCACCGACTCGCAGCAGACGCTCTACGACGCAGCCCGCGCCGCGGCCCGCTGATGAAGCGGCCGAGCCACACACCATTGGAGGTGAGTCATGGATAGTGCCAAGAAGGTCCTCGACACGGTCCTGTACTGGATCACCGTCGTCCTCTTCGCGCTGCTCGTCGTCATCGTGGTCTGGCAGATCGTCACCCGCCAGGTCCTCGGCGACCCGAGCACGTGGACAGAGGAGGGCGCCCGCCTCACCTTCGTGTGGCTCGGCCTCTTCGCCGCCGCCTTCGTCTTCGGGGAGCGGGGCCACATCGCGGTCGAGTTCGTCGCCCGCAAGTTCCCGGCCCGGGTCGAGACGGTCCTCGCCGTCGCCGTCCAGCTGGTCGTCCTCCTCTTCGCCGTCGTCGTGCTCGTCTGGGGCGGCTGGCGGGCGGCGGAGAACGCCTGGCTGCAGAACCTGTCCGCCCTGCCGTTCACGCTGGGGCAGATGTACCTCGCCCTGCCGGTCTCCGGCGTGCTCATCGCCTTCTACTCCGTGTACTACGTCGTGGGCATCGCCCGCGGCACGAAGGCGCCCTACCTCGAGCTCGAGGGAGACCCGCTGGCCGTCGACCCTCAGATCCAGGCCGACCGGCTGGCCACCGACCCACCCCTCGTGACGTCGGCCGACACCCCGGACAGCCCCGGGGACCACCCGACCGGACCGAAGACGGAGGCATGATGGACCCCGCAACGCTCGCCGGACTCATCCTGCTCTTCGGCATCCTCATCGGCATCGTCTTCTCCGTGCCGATCGCCATCGTCATCGGCACCGCCACGTTCCTCGCCGCGATCCCGCTGCTCGGCATGGAGCAGGCGGTGCTCGTCACAGCCCAGCGGATGTTCACCGGGATCAACTCCTTCCCGCTGCTGGCCATCCCCCTGTTCGTGCTGGCCGGCGTCATCATGAACAACGGCGGCATCGCGGCACGGCTCGTCGACGCCGCCAAGGTGCTCACCGGCCGCATGCCCGCCTCCCTCGCGCAGACGAACATCGTGGCGAACTCACTCTTCGGTGCCGTCTCCGGTGCCGCGGTCGCGGCCGCGGCCGCCGTGGGCAACGTGATGAACCCCCGGATGGTCGACGAGGGCTACGACCGCAAGTTCACGGCCGCCGTCAACGTCGCCTCCGCGCCCGCCGGCATGCTCATCCCGCCGTCGAACACGTTCATCGTCTACTCGCTCGTCTCGAGCACCTCGATCGCGGCGCTGTTCATGGCGGGCCTGTTCCCCGGCCTGCTCTGGGCGATCGCCTGCATGATCGTCGTCTACCTCTACGCCCGGAAGCAGCCGGGGAAGCTCAAGTCCGCCGACCGGGTCGGCTTCGTCCAGGGGCTGCTCGTCATCTGGCGGGCCGTCCCCTCGCTGCTGATGATCGTCATCGTCGTCGGCGGCATCCTCGCCGGCCAGTTCACGGCGACGGAGTCCGCGTCCATCGCGGTCGTCTACTGCCTGCTGCTCTCGGCGATCTACCGCACGATCAAGGTCCGCGAGCTGCCCGGCATCCTCGTGGACGCCGGCCGCACCACGGCGATCGTCATGCTGCTGGTCGGCGTGTCCACCGCGCTGTCCTTCGTCATGTCCTTCGCGCGGATCCCGGACATGATCTCCGACGCGGTGCTCGGCTTCACCGACTCCAGCGTCGTCATCCTCATCCTCATGATGGTCGTGCTCATCGTCGTCGGGACGTTCATGGACCCGACGCCGGCGATCCTCATCTTCGTGCCGATCTTCCTCCCGATCGTCACCGAGTTCGGCATCGACCCGGTCCACTTCGGCGCCATGGTCGTGATGAACCTGTCGCTCGGGGTGATCACCCCACCGGTCGGCAACGTGCTCTTCGTCGGGGCCCGGATCGCGAACCTGCGGATCGAGCCGGTCATCACCAAACTGTGGCCGTTCCTCGTCGCGATCCTCATCGCGCTGTTCCTCGTCGTGTTCGTCCCGCAGATCTCGCTGTGGCTGCCCACGACGATGGACCTCATGTAGCACCTCCGCACCAACGAGCACCCCGCTGTGGCCGGGAGGGCACCAGCCCTCCCGGCCACAGCACCATCGGGGACCGCGCCGTAGAGTGACGTGCGGCGCGATCCTGCCGCCCCGCAAGAAAGGCCCTGCCGCATGCCCAGCCAGTCCGCCGCCCGTCGCGGCCCGCTCGCCGCCTACCGCGAGAAGCTGGGCAACGAGACCTTCGCCGGGATGGTGCTGCTGGCCGGTGCGCTCATCGCGCTGGTCTGGGCGAACTCGCCGTGGCGTGACGCGTACGCCTCGCTGTCGGAGACCACCGTCGGCCCGGCCGCGCTGCACCTGGAGCTGAGCCTGTCGGCCTGGGCGTCCGACGGCCTGCTGGCCATCTTCTTCTTCGTCGTCGGCCTCGAGCTCAAGCAGGAGTTCGTCACCGGCTCCCTGCGAGACATGCGCACGGCGGCCGTCCCGGTCATCGCCGCCTTCTTCGGCGTGGCCGGCCCCGTGGCCGTCTACCTCCTCGTCCAGGCGGTCACCGGCGCGGGCGTGTGGCAGGGCTGGCCCGTACCGGTCGCGACGGACATCGCCTTCGCCGTCGCCCTGCTCGGCATCTTCGGGCGCGGGTTCCCCTCAGCGCTGCGGACCTTCCTGCTCACCCTCGCCGTCGTCGACGACCTCATCGGCATCGTCATCATCGCCGTCGTCTTCGCCGGCGGGCTGAACTACCTCCTGCTCGGCGGCGCACTCCTCGCCGTCGCGGTCTTCGGCGTGCTCGTCCAGCGCGGGCAGACGTCGTGGTGGCTCCTCGTCCCGATCGGCTTCGTCGCGTGGGCGTGCATGCACGCCTCGGGAGTCCACGCCACCATCGCGGGTGTGCTGCTCGGCATGGTCGTCCCCGCCGTCTCACGCCCCGGTGAGCCGGAGCCGCGCACCCACCGCTTCACCGACAGGGTCGGCTGGATCTCCGCCGGCTTCGTGCTGCCGGTCTTCGCCTTCTTCGCAGCGGGGGTGAACGTCGTGGACGCCGGCGGGATCCTCGGGGTGGTCACCGACCCCGTCTCCGTCGGCATCGCGGTCGCGCTCCCCGTCGGCAAGCTCCTGGGCATCTGGGGCGGCACCGCCCTACTCGTGACCCTCACCCCGCTCGTCCTGGGCAAGGGCCTCAACCTCAAGGACATGCTCGGGATGAGCCTGCTCGCGGGGGTCGGGTTCACGGTCTCCCTGCTCATCGCCCAGCTGGCCTTCGACGCGGGGTCGACCGAGGGCAGCCACGCGCGGGTCGGCGTGCTCCTCGGCTCCTTCCTGGCAGCGATCCTCGGCGGCATCGCGCTGCGGGTGCGCGCCGGGAACCGGCTCGAGGAAGCGGGCCGGGGCTGAGTCAGTACATCAGCCGCCCGATCCACCCCGCGATCGCAACGACGAAGGCGTAGATCCCGACGGCGAGCGCCGCGACGGCCGGCCACCGCGGCGACACCCGCTGGGCGAGGGCCACGATCCCCAGGACGAGCGACCCGACGGCCAGCACGAGCACGAGCATGAGCCCGATCGATTCGTAGGTCTCGATGTTCTCCACGCTCTCCACGGTGACCGCGTAGATGATCTGCCAGGCGGTGAGCAGCCCGGCGACCGTGATCGCGATCCAGCCCAGGCGGTTGCGGGACCTGTCCCCACGTTTACGCTCCGCGGCGTCCCGGCCACCGGCCGGCGTGCCGGTGCCGGACTCCGCCCCGGACTTCCCCGGCGTGGTGCTGCCCGGAGTGGAGCTGCCCGGCGTGGAGCTGCCCGGTGTCGTGCTCCCCGGCTCACGTGCGGCCATGGCCTGCTCCTTCCCCGGCGGCGCGGCGCCGCCTCTACGCCCAGCCTGCCACCCCGCGCAGGTGATACCACTGGAACATGACGAACACTTCGCAGCCCCGACGCACCCGTACCGCTTCCGTCGCCGTCACCGGCGGCTACGTCGTCCCCGTCGACGGTGAGCCGATCGAGGGGGCGACCGTCCTCGTCCTCGACGGCGTCATCGCCGCTGTCGGCACCGACGTCTCCGTTCCGGACGGCGTACCCGTCGTCGACGCGAGCGGCTCCTGGGTGCTGCCCGGGCTCGTCGAGGCGCACGCCCACCTGGGCGTGCACGAGGAGGGTGAGGGCTGGGCCGGGGCGGACGTCAACGAGATGACCGACCCCGACGGCGCGGGGCTGCGCGCCCTCGACGCGATCAACGTCGAGGAGGAGGGGTTCCGCGACGCGCTGCTCGGCGGGGTGACCGCGGCCGTCGTCAAGCCCGGGTCCGGCAACCCGATCGGCGGCCAGTCGGTCGCGATCAAGACCTGGGGCGGGCGCACGGTCGACGAGCAGGTCTTCCGGGAGCGGGTGTCGGTGAAGTCGGCGCTGGGCGAGAACCCCAAGCGGGTCTACGGGGACAGGAAGACCATGCCCTCGACCAGGCTGGGCGTCGCCAAGGTCATCCGCGACGCCTTCGTCAAGGCGCAGAACTACGCCGCCAAGCGCGACCACGCCCTGGCGGAGGGCAAGCCGGTCGAACGCGACCTCGGCCTGGAGACGCTCGCCGCCGTGCTCTCCGGTGAGCTCATCTGGGACCAGCACACCCACCGGCACGACGACATCGCCACCGCGGTCCGCCTCGCCGAGGAGTTCGGCTACCGGCTCGTCGTCAACCACGGCACCGACGGTGCGCGCATCGCCGACGTCCTCGCCGAGAAGGACGTGCCCGTGGTCTTCGGGCCGATGTTCACCAGCCGCTCGAAGGTGGAGCTGCGTGACCGGGACATCGCCAACCTCGCCCGCCTCGCCGCGGCCGGTGTGCGGGTCGCGATCACCACCGACCACCCCGTCGTGCCCATCAACTTCCTCGTCCACCAGGCGTCGCTCGCCGTCAAGGAGGGCCTGGACCGCGACGTGGCGCTGCGTGCCCTGACCGTCAACCCGGCGCAGATGATGGGGCTGGACGACCGCGTCGGTGCCTTGCGTCCGGGACTCGACGGTGACGTCGTCATCTGGTCCGGCGACCCGCTCGACGTCTTCTCCCGCGTGCAGCGCGTGTTCATCACCGGCGCGGAGGTCTACTCCGCCGAGCACGGCGTCCACGAGCGCGCCGAGCGGTTCTGAGGAGGCCGGCCGACTCGAGCGCCAGGTATCGTCCCGCGGGTGGCGCCGCTCAGCTCGCACGTCGACCCGCGCGTCGTGGCCGAGTCGCTCCACGGCCGAGCGGTCGAGCGCGCGCGCCTGGTCACCCGCTCCCCCGTCGGCTACGACCCCTACCTCCCCGGCCGCGTCGTCGAGCGCGTGAGGGGAACCGCTCGGCTGCGCGGCGGCGACGACGTCCCCTGGAGCGCCGTCGTCAAGCACACCACCGGCCCCGGGCTGCGCGCGGCGCGCCGCGAGCTCGCGGTGTACCGGGACGGGATCGCCGACCGCGGACGACCCGACGGTCTGCTCGCACCGGCACTGCTCGCCTGGGAGGAGTCCGAGGCGCACGTCGAGCTGTGGCTCGAGGCGCTGAGCGACGAGCACGGCGGGACGTGGCCCGTCGCGCGGTTCGGCGTCGCGGCCCGGCACATCGCCACCTGGGACGTCGCGGCGGGCCCGGTGCCGCCGAGCTTCGACTCACAGGACGCGTGGGCGGAGCGGCACGGGCAGCCGCACCGCGTGGCGGAGGCGGACGCGGAGCTGGAGAGGGCGGGCGCCGCGCCGGCGGCGCACGAGCTGATGGATCTCCTCGGCGATCCCGGGTTCCGACGCACGCGGGCACTCGTCGGCACCACGGTGTCCCGGGTGAGGCGCCTGGCGACGTTCCCGCAGACCCTGCTCCACCACGACCTCGTCCGCTCCAACCTGTTCGCGCTCGGCCCAGCGAGCACCGCGGCGATCGACTGGGAGAACGTCGGACGCGGCCCGCGGGGCGTGAACCTCGCGCCGCTCGTCGTGGGCTCCGTACGGCGAGGCGAGGCGCCGGCCGCGGGCTTGGCCGAGCTCGAGGACGTCGTGCTCTCCGGCTACGAGGAGGGTCTGCGCCGGGCCGGCGTCGCGGACGTGGCCGACGTCCGCCCGGCCTACCGGCTCGCGCTGGGACTGAGGTGGCACACCGTCCTCGGCACGATCGGTGCGTGGCTCGATCCGTCGTCGACGCGGATCAGAGGGAGCCGACCCGACGAGCCACGAGCCGAGTCGCTCCAGCACCTCCTCGCGCTGTCCCGGTACCTCCTGGACGCCGGCGAGCAGACCTCCTGACGTCGGGGCCGCACCCGGCGGCGTGCGTCGGCTCAGGCCACGGGACGGTCGGCTCGTCGCCGGGCGCGCCTCCGCTGCCGCTTGACGAGCGGCACCAGCGCCGCCATGGCGATCATCGTCAGGCTGACCAGCGACGCGTACCTGTCGACCAGGAGCACGACGTCGACCGCTCGCTGCCCCAGCCCGTAGCCCAGCCCCGCGACCAGTCCGGTCATGAGCACCGCGCCGACGAGGTCGAGGAGGAGGAAGGTGGACAGCCGCATCCCGGCCCAGCCGGCGGCGGCGTAGACCACCGCGGTGGGGACGCCGGGGAGGGTGGCCAGCACGACCGCGGCTGCGAGGACTCCTGGGCCCAGCTCCCTGGAACGCTCGGCGAAGCCCTGCGCCCGCTCGCTGGCGGTGACCATGCGGACGATGCCGGCGCCCCACTGCCGTCCGGTCCACCAGGTCAGCCAGTCGAGCTTCACCATGCCCACCGCCCCGGCGACGACCACCAGCCCCAGCTCGGTCTCACCGACCCGGGCGAAGCCGGCAGCGGCACCGATGGCCGCGAGGTCGCCGGTGAGGAACGCCAGCGCGACCGGGTGCGAGGCGATGAGGAAGGGGCTCACCGCCCGAAGCACGAACCCCAGGGCGACGACCGCGAGGATCGCGCCGATGAGTGCCCGGTCGACCCGTGTCGCGCGACCCTGCCACGGCACGTAGCGACGCCAGGCGGACCGCCACGGACGGGCAGTCGGCCCGGAGTCGGAGTCGTCCGTGGTCCGCTGCCCTCCCGCGACGGGGCTGCTCATGAGGCCGCTCCACTCGTCCGAGGCCGTCCGCGGCCGCGCTTCCGCGCGACGACGACGCCGCCGACGAACACCTCGCCACCCCACACGCCCCACGGCTCGCGCCGCTCGACGGCCGCTGCCAGGCACTCGCGGCGGAGCCAGCACTGCCGGCACAGCGACTTGGCCAGCTCGACGTCTGCGGTGCCCTCCGCGAACCACAGGTCGGTGTCCCCCGCTCGCTGGCACGGGGTGGCCGGACCGCCTCCGGGGAAGGCCGTGAGGCCTCGCTTGCGGTGGTCGACGTCGGTGCGCGTCATGGTCGCCTCTGGGTGAGCGCAGGGAGAGAGATCTTGTACACGTCAGTACGAGTTCATCGTAGTTATCTCGAACACTGGTGTTCAAGTACTTTCGCGGAACCAGTACGCTGACAACGAGTCAGCGACAGGGAGAGCCGATGGACACCGCAGCGCCGGACCAGCCCTCGCCCCTGCGCGCTGACGCGCGACGCAACATCGAGCTGATCCTGGACGCCGCGGAGACGTGCCTCGCGCGGGACGCGGACGCCAGCATGGGTGAGATCGCGGCGGAGGCGGGACTCGGCCGGGTCACCGTCTACGGTCACTTCAAGTCCCGTCCGGCTCTCGTCGAGGCCGTGGCCCGCCGTGCCCTGGCCGCTGCGGATGACGCCCTGGGCGCCGTCGACCTCACCGGTGACGCCGCTGAGGCCCTCGAGCGGCTCGTCGCGGCGACCTGGCAGGTCACACTGCGATCCGGGAGCGTGATCGTCGCCGCCGAGAAGGCACTGCCCCCCGCCACCGTGCGTGAGATGCATGCCGGTGGCCTCGAGGACCGGGTGCGCGCGTTCATCACGGCCGCGCAGGGCGCCGGCGAGTTCCGCACCGACCTGTCGACCGACTGGCTCATCGCCGTGTTCCACGCCGTGCTCCACGCGGCCGCGGTCGAGATCGACGCCGGCCGGATGCAGCACGGTGACGCCTCCACCGCGATCACCGCGACGTTGGGCGCCGCCCTGCGCCCGCCCGGCCCGCCCGCGTAGCGTGCGCCCGGGCCGGCGCGTGCGCTCCGGGATACGGTCGAGGACATGGACGAGCACACGACTCCCGGGACCTACGTGTCCGCCGGCAAGGAGTTCACGCGGGACACGAACTACATCACCACCCGGATCACCCGGGACGGCGAGGACGGCTACCCCGTGGAGCCCGGGCGCTACCGGCTCGTCGCGGCCCGCGCCTGCCCGTGGGCCAACCGGACGATCATCGTGCGCCGGCTGCTCGGACTGGAGGACGCGCTGTCCATCGGCTTCCCCGGGCCCACCCACGACGAACGCTCGTGGACCTTCGACCTCGACCCCGGCGGCCGCGACCCGGTGCTCGGCATCGAACGGCTGCAGGAGGCCTACTTCGCCCGCTTCCCCGACTACCCGCGCGGCATCACCGTCCCGGCGATCGTCGACGTCCCCACCGGGCAGGTGGTGACCAACGACTACGCGCAGATCACCCTGGACATGTCCGCCGAGTGGCGCGAGCACCACCGGGAGGGCGCCCCGGACCTCTACCCCGTGCACCTCCGCGAGGAGATCGACGCCGTGAACGAGCGGGTGTTCACCGAGGTGAACAACGGGGTCTACCGCTGCGGCTTCGCCGGGTCGCAGGAGACCTACGAGAAGGCGTACGACCGGCTGTGGACGGCGCTGGACTGGCTCGAGGACCGGCTCTCCGGGCAGCGCTACCTCGTCGGCGACACGATCACCGAGGCGGACGTCCGGCTGTTCACCACCCTCGTCCGCTTCGACCCCGTCTACCACGGCCACTTCAAGTGCAACCGCACCAAGCTCAGCGAGATGCCGGCCCTGTGGGGCTACGCCCGCGACCTGTTCCAGACCCCGGGGTTCGGCGACACCATCGACTTCGAGCAGATCAAGCAGCACTACTACGTCGTCCACACCGACCTCAACCCCACCCAGATCGTGCCGGTCGGCCCCGACCTCTCCGGGTGGACCACCCCGCACGGGCGCGAGGAGCTGGGCGGCCAGCCCTTCGGCGACGGCACCCCGCCCGGGCCGGTGCGTCCGGACGAGCGCGTGGACCCCGCCCACACGCCGCTCGGCTGAGACCCCCGGCGAAGCCACGCCACCAGGGACCTTGGTCGCCCCTGCCGCCGTCAGGCGCGGCCCTATGCTTCTCGCATCGATAACAATCAATTCGATGGAGGCGCATGATGGGTGCCATTGAGATCTTCGAGCCCGCGCTGTGCTGCAGCACCGGGGTGTGCGGACCCGACGTGCCGCAGGAGCTGGTGACCTTCTCGGCCGACGTGGACTGGCTCCGCACCCGGGGTGGCGAGGTCAGCCGGTTCAACCTGGCGGGCGAGCCGACGGCGTTCGCCGAGCGTCCCGCCGTCGTGCAGTTCCTGCGGGTCTCGGGGTCACAGGGGCTGCCGCTGGTCCTGGTCGACGGCGCGGTCGCGATGACCGGCCGGTACCCGGACCGCAGCCAGCTGGCCCGGTGGGCCGGCCTCGCCCCGGTGCCCGCCGGACGTCCCGAGCTCGGCCTCGCCACAGGCTGCTGCGGCGGCTCCGGCTGCAGCTGACGGGATGCCGACCATGAGCCGTCCGTCCTTCCTCACGGGAACTCCGCGCTTCCTGTTCCTCACCGGCAAGGGAGGCGTGGGCAAGACCTCCGTGGCCTGCGCCGCAGCCGTCGCCCTCGCCCGCGCGGGCCGCTCCGTGCTGCTCGTCAGCACCGACCCGGCCTCCAACGTCGGGCAGGTCTTCGGGGTGCCCATCGGCAACACCATCACCGCGCTCCCGGTGGTCCCCGGGCTGTCGGCCCTGGAGATCGACCCCGACGAGGCCGCCGGCGCCTACCGCGAACGCATCGTCGGACCGGTGCGCACCCTGCTGCCCGCTGCCGAGGTCGGGCTCATCGAGGAGCAGCTGTCAGGAGCCTGCACCACCGAGATCGCCTCGTTCAACGAGTTCACGGGTCTGCTCACCGACGACGATGCTGTGGCCGGGTTCGACCACGTCGTCTTCGACACCGCACCCACCGGGCACACCATCCGCCTGCTCCAGCTGCCCGGCTCATGGACCGACTTCCTCAACGAGGGGAAGGGCGACGCGTCCTGCCTCGGGCCGCTCGCGGGCCTGGACCGCCAACGCTCCCTGTACGCCCACGCGGTCGCCGCGCTCGCCGATCCTGCGCGCACGCGTCTGGTCCTCGTCACCCGTGCCCAGCGGGCGGCGGTGCAGGAGATCGAGCGCACCAGCGCCGAGCTGGCCGACCTCGGCATGCGCGAGCAGTACGTCGTCGTCAATGCGGTCATGCCGCGGCCGCAGGGCGGGGACGAGCTCGCCGAGGCGCTGTACACACGTGAGCAGGCCGTGCTGCGCGACCTGCCGCCCGCCCTCCGCGACCTGCCCACCGACGTTCTCGAGCTCAAGGGCGGCACCATGGTCGGACTGGACGCCGTAGATAGCCTCTTCGCGCCCGAGTCGGTAGGCGCGCGAGTCTCCTCCCCGCCCGAGGCCGCACCCGAGCCCCTCGCCGTCTCCGGCCTGGACCGCCTCGTCGACGAGCTCGCCACGCAGGACCACGGCCTCGTCATGCTCATGGGCAAGGGCGGGGTGGGCAAGACGACGGTCGCGGCGGCGGTCGCCACCGCACTGGCCGACCGTGGACTGTCGGTCACGCTGACCACCACCGACCCTGCCGCCCACCTGGCCGAGACCCTCGCGGGCACCACGGACCACCTCGAGATCTCGCGCATCGACCCCGAGGCGGCCACCCGCGCGTACCGGGAGACGGTGCTCCGCACCAAGGGTGCAACCCTGGACGCCGCCGGCCGCGCCGCCCTCGAGGAGGACCTGCGCTCCCCCTGCACCGAGGAGATCGCCGTGTTCCAGGCCTTCTCCCGCGCGGTCAGCGAGGCGCGCCGCCGGTTCGTCGTCATCGACACCGCGCCCACCGGGCACACGCTGCTCCTGCTGGACGCCACCGGCTCCTACCACCGTGACATCGTGCGTCAGCTGGGCGAGACGACGTCCTTCGTCACCCCGATGATGCGCCTGCAGGATGCCGACCTCACCAAGGTCATCATCGTCACGCTGCCCGAGACCACGCCCGTCCTCGAGGCGGAGGAGCTCCAGCACGACCTGCGCCGCGCCGGCATCGAGCCGTGGGCATGGGTCGTCAACAGCTCGCTGGCGGCCGCGGTCACCACCGACCCCCTCCTGCAGCGCCGAGCGCGGAACGAGACGGGCGACATCGCCCGGGCCTCCGCCCACAGCGAGCGGTGCGCGGTCATCCCGCTGCTCCCCCGAGAACCCGTCGGGATCCCCGCCCTGCGACGACTGACCGCGGCCACCGCCCCGGTGGGCACGTGACCGCGGTCGTCCCACCGCGCCGGTCGCAGCGACGCCCCCTCAGACGCGGACGGCGCCCTGGGGTGTCTGGGAGGCGTCGGTGGCGGGTTCGGCGGCTTCGCCGAGGGCGGCGAGGTAGCGCTCGG
>NZ_JAYDZY010000021.1:0-17727 GCF_035607575.1 Georgenia sp. H159
CGCAGGATCGATCTTCTTGGGCATGTCCTCATCCTCCTGGACTCAGAAAGATGCGGCATCAAACCCGTGACGCTTCAGTGAAGAGGTCCTACCGGCTGGGCAACACCCGGGTGCATCGGCCGTGGGTCACCGAGCCGGGGTTGTGGTTGCAGTACGACTTCGGTGATGGGCCGGTCATCGACGGGATCAAGACCGTGCTGTTCTGTGCGTGGCTGGCGTGGTCGAGGTTCCGGGTGGTCCTGCCGATTCGGGACAAGACCGCCCCGAGCGTCTTCGCGGCCCTGGACGTCACGTTGCGCCGCCTCGGCGGCGCCCCGACGTATGTGCTGACCGACAACGAGAAGACTGTCACGGTCGAGCACGTCGCCGGGATGGCGGTGCGTAACCCGCAGATGGTCGCTTTCGCCCGGCACTACGGGCTCACCGTGCTGACCTGCGAGCCGGCTGACCCGGCCTCGAAGGGCGGCTCGGAGTCGACGGTGAAGGTCGCCAAGGCTGACCTGGTGCCGAAGGAGACGAACCTGCTCCAGGCCTACGCCTCGTTCGCCGATCTCGAGGCGGCGTGCGAGGCGTTCTGCGAGCAGGTCAACGCCCGGGTCCACCGGGTCACGAGGCGGGCACCGGCGCAGATGCTCGAGGAGGAACGCGCCCGGTTGCATGCCCTCCCGGCGGCGCCGCACACGGTCGCGCTCGGGGTCACCCGGGTCGTCCCGGCCACCTCACCGATGATCACCTTCGAGTCCGGTCAGTACTCCGTCCCGCACCACCTCCTGGGTGAGACGGTGTGGGTGCGTCCTTACGGCGCCGGCACGAAGGAGCAGGTCGTCATCGTCCACGTCGGCACGGCCGGGCCGGTCGAGGTCGCCCGCCACCCGCGCGCCACACCGGGCTCCCCACGGCTCGACGACGCCCACTTCCCGCCCGCCCCGACCGGCGCCCTGGAGCGCCAGCCACGGCCCAGGAGCGCCGCTGAGGTCGCGTTCCTCGCCCTGGGCGACGGCGCGAAGCTCTGGTTGAGCGAGGCCGCCGCCGCGGGAACGACGAAGATGCGGGTCAAGATGGCCGAGGCCGTCGCCCTGGCCAAGCTCTTCGACCCCGCCGAGGTCGACTGGGCCCTGGGCCACGCCGCCCTCCACGGCCGCTTCGCCGAGGCCGACCTGCCCTCCATCCTCAACCATCACACCACCGCCGGGGATGGCGAGGTCCACCGCGCCGGGGAGGACCGCTCCCTGACCCAGGGCACGAGCGGCTGGGCCGCCCTCGGTAGACCACCGCGCCCCGAGGACCGCGACGCTGTCGCGGGCGAGGAGATGACCTCGTGAGCGCCACAACGGGCAAGACAGCGCCGACGCTCGGGGTGCCGTCCGCGCCGCCGCTGCCCGGCGACCTCGAGGCCCTGCTGCGCCGGCTGCGCCTGCCCCACATCCGCCACCACGCCCCCGAAGTCATCGCCACCGCCAAGGCCCAACGCTGGGAACCCATCGAGGTCCTGCGCGCCCTGTTCACCGAGGAGGCAGCCGGCCGCGACCGGGCCTCCCTGGCCACCCGCCGCACCGCCGCAGGCTTTCCCACCGGGAAGACGTTCGACGCCTGGGACGAGGCAGCGTCCTCGATCCCGGTCCCGACCCAGCACGCGCTACGAACCCTGGAGTGGGTCCACCGCAAGGAGAACCTCGTCGTCTGCGGGCCGTCGGGGACCGGGAAGACGTTCCTGCTCGAGGCCCTGGGCCACCAAGCCGTCGAGCAAGGCCTGCGGGTCTCGTGGTTCACCCTCGAAGACCTCGGCGCCCTGCTGCGCCGGCACCGCGCGGACGACACCGTCACCAAGGCCATCGCGAAGGTGCTACGCGCCGACCTCGTCGTCATCGACGACATCGGCCTGCTCCCCGTCGCCACCGACGCCGCCGAGGGCCTCTACCGCCTCGTCGACGCCGCCTACGAGAAACGCTCCGTCACGATCAGCTCCAACCTCCACCCCGCCGCCTTCGACGAGTTGATGCCCAAGACCATCGCCACCGCCACGGTCGACCGGCTCCTCCACCACGCCCACGTCTGCCAGACCAGCGGCGAGTCGGTCCGCCTCTCCCAGGCACTCGCCGGTCGAGGGGTGAGCCCCTTGGCCTGACACCCCGGCCCCGTGATGGCCAGCACTGGGCAGATCCCATGGCCATCACCGGGCAGATCTCGTGACCGTCACCGGGCAGGTCTCACGACCGCCTCTGGGCAGTTCTCACTGTCCCTTGACACGCGAGCTCCGCCAGGCGCGTCGGCCTTCGCCAAGGACAAGGGCGAAGGAGTCCGGTGGCGGGTTCGGCTTGCGGGGATGCGGATCCCGACGTGCCGTGCTCCTTGCTGCCGGCGCCAGGGCGCGGCTGGGAGCCAGGCCTGCGCATCTGCGCATCACGGAGGGTAGTCAGTCCCATCTCAACCCACCTCTCCGTCCAGCCACTGACTGGGCGCAGATGTCTGTGGCGGTCGCTAGGTTGCAGACTATGGAATTGCATTTGGAGCGACGGAACTGGGTGGTTGGGCAGCGGTTGAACGCTGATCGCGGAGGGTTCGGAGACGTCTTCGAAGCGATGGCCGACGACGGACGGCCTGTCGTCGTCAAGCGCGTCCGTAAGGAGCCAGGCGCTGAACGCGAGCTGCTGTTTGGCGATGCCATCGCCGCAGCCGAGTTCAGGAACGTCATGCCGATCCTCGATCACGGGGAAGACGGTGACGACTGGGTGCTGGTTATGCCCCGAGCTGAGAAGTCTCTCGCGCAGGAGATCCAAGCGCTCGATGGCACGCTTATGGATAGGCGTCTAGTGCTGCGCGTCCTGTCAGACATTGCCACCGCGTTGGTGGAAATTGAAGGCCACATAGTTCATAGAGATATCAAGCCCCAGAACGTGCTTTACCTAGATGGGGCCTGGTGCCTAGCCGACTTCGGCATTTCGCGCTACGCGGAGGCGACCACAGCACCCGATACGCGGAAGTTTTCGTGGACACCCCCTTACGCCGCACCGGAGCAGTGGAACGCCGAACGGCCGACTAGCGCGACTGACATATACGCCTTCGGTGTGATGGCCTACGAGCTGCTAGCGGGTCAGCGGCCGTTCGCTGGTCCTGACGTATCCGACTTCAGAGAGCAGCACCTCACACAAGTGCCGCCGCCTTTGGTGGCCGGAACGGGGAGGCTGCGCACGATCGTGGAAGAGTGCTTATACAAGGACCCGGCGGCTCGTCCTACTCCAAGTAACCTCTTGGCACGCCTCGGGAAGGCGGAACAAGAGCCTCGCGGGCCGGGCGCGTCTCGTCTCGCGGCGGCAAGCCATAGGCAAGCGGTGGAGAGGACGAAAGCGCATGCAGATGCTCAGCTCGCGCGGCAGCAATCCGAACGACTGGCGCGTATCGCGGCGGATGGAGAGCGAGCGTTTGAGGTCTTCGCTGACGCGATGCTCGAAATGCTCGAGGATGACGCCCCGACCGCCTCGCTCGAGCGGAGGGCTGGGCGAGGGGCAATGGTCTTTGTCGGGCATCTGGGAAAGGCGAAGCTCGGACTGAGTCGCCCACAGCCGGCGCCAGCTTGGAGTGGACCCTTCACTGTGGCAGCGTACGCCTCGATCTCCATTGCTTACGACAACGTGAACCATTGGGGGTGGCAGGGGCGAAGCCACTCTCTATGGTACTGCGACGCATTCGAAGAGGGCAGATTCGCCTGGTACGAGACCGCCTTCATGGACTTTGCTCTATCTGGCACCAGGCCCTCAATCGAGCCCTACGCCCTGGAGCCTCCTAGAGCATCGGACGCGTTCTCTAACGTTATCGGGACTGTGCAACTTGCCTGGCCTGTCGAGGAGCTGGACCGCGACGAACCTGATGTATTCGTCGATCGATGGTTAGGGTGGTATGCGGATGCTGTAGAAGGGAAACTAGACCGTCCATCGACGATGCCGGAACGCCGAGACGAGAGGAAATGGCGTCGCGCCTAGCCAGACGCCCGGCTCACCGGCGCTCTCCGTAGCCGTTCGAGCATCGCTCTGCGGTGATCGCATTTACCAAGCGGGCTTCCACTCTTGAGGCTTTGAAGGCTCTTCGGACTTCCGGTGGGGATCAAGTTTTGAGTCCTCCGGCGACTAGGAGCATGCGGAGGCGGTAGTTGGTGAGGTTGCGGTAGCCGCGGGCGAGGCGGCGGTGGAGCTCGATGATGCCGTTAATGGCCTCGGTACCGCCGTTGTTGGAGCGGTCGGTGGTGAAGTAGGCCAAGAACGCGTCCTTCCAGCGGCGTAGGGTCCGTCCGAGGCGGGCGATCTCGGGGACCGGGCAGGTGTGGAAGATCGCCAGGATGCGTTCGGCCATGGCGCGGCCGGCGGTGAGGTCGGCGCAGCGGTAGGCGGCTCGCAGGTCCTGGGCGCAGCGCCAGGCGAGGTAGACGGCCTGATGGGCCTCGTCGGCCTCGATCGCTGTGGCCAGGCGAGTGAGTTGGCGGTCGGTGAGGTTCTCCGCGCCGGCGCGCAGGAGTTTCTGGATGCCATAGAGCGGGTCACCCTTGCGGCCGCGGTGCCCCAGGGTCTCTTGTTGGACCCGGCGGCGGACCTCGTCGACGGCCTGGGTGCCGAGCTTGACCACGTGGAAGGCGTCGAGCACGGCGGTGGCGTCGGCGAGCTCGTCGGCGATGGCGGTCTTGTAGCCGGCGAAGGGGTCCAGCGCCGCGACTTGGACACCCGAGCGGAACGCGTCGCTGCGGTCGGTGAGCCAGTCGGCGTAGGCCTTCTTCGACCGCCCGGGCACCAGGTCCAGCAGTCGGGCGCGGACCTTGCCCTCGGCGTCGCGGGTGAGGTCGACCATGCCGGTGAGTTCCTTGGCGCCGCGGCACCCGGGGTCGACGTGGTGCCAGATGTGCTCATCGACCCCGAGGCTGACCACCCCTTCGAAGCGGGACTCATCGGCGGCCAGCTCCACCAGGCGCGGCTTGATCGCGCGCCACAGCGTCTTCCAGTCCACCCCCAGCTGCCGGGCCAGTCCCTGCACGGTGGCGTGCTCGCGGCGCAGCTGCCCGATCGCCCACCCCACTGCTCTGTTCGTCAGGGAGCCGCGCGGGGCGACGAGGGCGGGGACCTGCTCGACGAACGTGCCACGCCGGCAGTCAGGGTCGGGGCAGCGCCAGGTGCGCTGCCGCCAGATCAGGCGCACGGGCACGAGGCCGGGCACGTCATGCAGCTCCCGCCGCCTGCGTCCGCGGCTGCGCGCCACGACTCCACAGTCCGGGCAGCCCATCAGCTGCCAGGGCGTGGAGACGGTGACCGTCACGAGCACGGCGGTGCGCTCGACGGCCTCCACATGGAGCTCGGGGATGCCCAGAAGTGTGTCGCAGCGGACGCAGGGATCAGTGGTGGGCACATCACTGCACCCCGTAGCGTTGGTCAACGTCGAGGTCCTCGGGACGAACGGTTGCTTGGTCGCTACCGATCATCGAGGACCTCGACCCCTATGCGCCCTCAGCTACCGCCGCGAGTCCCGCTCCCCACCGGAAGTCCGAAGAGCCGCTTTGAAGTTCGCAGATCCGTCGCTTGCCCCGTTCAGGTATCGCCGGCAGTCCTGACAAAGGTGGCGACATCGTCGTCGAGAGTGATCACGATGTCGACCTCACCGGCGAGCTCGCTGCGACGCTCCCTCAGTCCTAGATCAGCAAGTGGAGCGCCGATAATCTCGACCGATGGCTCGGAACATTGTTCCGGGTCGGAGTCCTCGACGCTGTCGCAGAGGAACGGGACATCGTTCTCCGTGACCAAGGCAGCGCGCACGCGGACCTCTTCGCCCGGCTGGCGGGACTCGAGCGCGTCGCAAACTGAAGTCACTTCCAACTGGGAGTCGCTGGGCGTGGACGAAGGTAGATCGGCAGACGTTGGTTCGCTGGTGGCGAGGGGTTCATCAACGGCTGGCCCGGTTGCGCATCCAGCGAGGAGGAAGATCAACGACGTGAGCGCACATGCACCTGTGGCTGTCCGCAACGCACTCACCTTCCCGCGGTAGACCAGGGCAGGGCGACTGCCAACCCTGTACACGGATTATGTGCGAAATCCGGGAGATCTTTCAGGGCCTTGAGCCGCAGGTCCATGCAAAGGTCCGGGCACCAGAACGGGCGAAGCGGTCCGGCGCGTGCTGTAGCGCAGTCTCGGTGAGGGATCGCCTGCGGAACGTTGCTGCCCTTCGCTTCGAGGTGGACCATGACCCGCGCGGATGGGCCTGCGGCCGGTTCCTCGAGCGGGCCGCCGGAACGAGCTTTCGATCGGAAGGTACGGACATGCCGATGAGCGGCCGTCCTTGGTTCGCGGACACCGGAGCGCGACGGTCAGCACATCTAAGGCGAGTCTCCCGCCGCTTCGACATCGCTGAGGAACTCGCGGCGCGACGGCCGCGTACCGTGCCCGAGGCGACGCAGGCACATTCTTCCAAACTCCGTGCACTCGAAACGTGTTTCGACCTCAGGCGCACGGTCGCGGGTATAGGCGCTGCCGCGTCTATTCTTGATCTCCTGATGGGACTCAGCGAGCCCGTGGCGCTCGAGGACCGCGAGCACGGGACCAGAAAGGTCCTCGGCCAGGAGGAACTCACGCGCATCGATATCGCCGCAGATGAACCGGTGAATGTCGCGCGGCTGCATCGCGGTCCGTTCGAGCTTGGCCAGGACTCGGATGTGCACCGGGTCAAGGTCAGAAAGTGCTCGCACAACGAGCGCCTCCCCGTCGACTCGCGCCACGTCTTCGACGCCGTTCGCCAGGCATCGCGCGAGGGCCTCTACCTTCTCCTGATCCAGGCTCGCTCCAGCGGCCTGAAGGGCCCCGTGGAGCAGCCGGCTCAGGTTCGGGTCGGCGAGCGCGGTTGCCAGCAGTTGCTCCACGCTGATCTCAGTCCGATAGGCCGCCTTCTCGACCACCTGTATTGCGTTGTTCTCTCGACGACCGCGGAGCTCATCCCACGCCTTGCCGACAAGATCAGTGAGCGGAGGGGTCGCGCCGGCACCGATGACGGCGCCGACCGGGCCTCCGAGGGCCGCCCCGACGGCGGCACCGAGCGCTGCGCCAACAACCTCTATCCCCTTGTCTGACCTCTCAACATCGCCCACGGCGCAACTCTGCCATGTGTGTCCTCGCGCCGTCAGCAGCGGGTACACCGCGTTGTGCTTCGAGAACGCCGAGGGACTCGAGCTCGAGATCGTTGCCGACAAAGGGCGCTTCTGCCGCAAGTCCGCGATTCGGTGGACGGAGCCGCCCCAGAGGCGGAACCGCCATTCAGGCGTTCCGTCTGAGCCCATGGCCGCCTTCGACGACTTCCCGCATGGGGATGGTCCAACGGTACAGCGGCACGGCTTATGAGGAAGCTGGCGCGATATCGGGCCACCTCGAGTCCGGAATTCGGGCTCAGGTCAGCTCGGGACACGTAGTGCGGTAGTGACCTGGTGTTCGGCAGTGTCCGCATCTACGAACAGCCCGGGTCTTGACGGCAGTCGATGCCTGCGACGGCGCAGGTGCAGCATCGGCTGCAGATGGGGACAGATCGTCAAAGTAGTCGGGCACGCCGAGCGCACCGGCAGCGCCGTTAAGCTGCCGCAGTTCGTCCTTGGTCAGGACGTCGTCCGCAAGTGCGACGTCCCGCATGAGCTCCAGGAAGCGTTCGTTGAGGCCGGCGACCTGGGCGGCGCCCATACCTGCGGAACCTGCGATCCTGGCCAGCAGTTTAGCTTCGTCTCCGATGATCTTTCCGTCCTCGAGTACATCTCCGAGAGTCTCGAGGTAGACAGCTGCCGCTGCGTCGTCGACCTCGGACGCGGACAACGGGAGGCGTGACATGAGCGACGCCATCCAGCCGTCTTGACCTTTACGGAGGTTGACCGCTCGGGTGACGGGACGCCTGGCGCCGACCGGGAAGTGTCCGCGCAGTCCCCAGGACGGGGAGTGCACATAGCTGAGCGCGGAACCATGGCGGTCCAGCATCCGCGGAAGGAGACCCGCTACAGCCCGGACATCGCCGAGGGCCGCGTGCGCGTCCGGCATGGCGATACCTGCGTGCTGCGCGAGAGTCGCGAGCTTGTGATTCGGGGTGTCAAAAGTGCGCTGCCCGAGCCACAGCGAGCACACGGCCGGGATGGAGGTGCCGCGCAACCCGATGTGCGCGAACTCCGTGGCGAGGAACCGTTCCTCGAATGCGGCGTTATGCGCCACAACGACCGCGCCCTCGAGCCGACTCAGGATGTCACCAGCGACATCCCCGAAGAGCGGTGCGTTGGAGACCATCTCGTTGGTGATGCGGTGGATGAAGACGGCCCCGGTGTCTCGACCCACCGGGTTGATCAAAGTCGAGTACTCGTCCTCGATCCGGCCGGAAGCGTCGACACGCGCGATAGCGATCTCGATGACCCGGTCGCCCCGGCCCGGTGAGAATCCCGTCGTCTCGACATCGACGATGGCGAATGGACCGTCGTGGCGGTAATGGCCGTTCCGGACGCCGTAATCGGCATAGGAGAAGAGCGGCCCTGTCTTGCCGGGCTCGGCGAACGGCATCCGACGTTCGTCGGTCGACGGGCGAACGTGCGCGGTGCGGTGCGGCCGAACCGGCACGGTGCTCACCCGAGGGTGGGTGGGATGCCGTCCCGTACCTGCCGTCTGCTTCGGCTGCGAATACGGCACAGCCGGTCGAGAGGAGTGCCTACCGGATTTCGGTAGGGGCGGCGTGGCGGCAGTTCTCCGACGACGACGTCGAATGAACCAGATCCCGAGAACGACGAGGAGGATGACGGCTAGTTCCACCGCGAAACCTTCCTTCCGACGATTCGTAGACGGTGTCGGTGGCCACTGACGCCAGCATCAGGACCTTGCCCCCTCATCGGCAGCCTGACAGGTCCTGTAAGGCGCCGTAGCGAATTCGCGTCACCTGTCGCGGTCTTCGTGTGAGGCGACCATGTCGCGCAAGGGTGTGCCCGGCGTCGGCCAGCGCTGGCCGCCCGAGGGGTAAAGGCACGCTCTGGCCCACCGGGCGTTGCTTCGATGCTGCGCGTCGATTTGGGGATCCTCTTACGGCGCCGATGGGGCCTCTGCTACTCCCGGCTCATCAACTCCCGTCCCTGCCAGTTCCTAGATTGCCGGCTGGAGCTGACTCTGAGACCCCGACGGTGATCACCGACGCACTGGGGACCGGCGTCGGCGCATCACGACCACATGGGCAAGCCCCAGCACCAGGGCAGCGGCGACGGACGCCACCAGGGATGTCATGACCGACCAATCCCATGTCAGCCCTGCCGCGAGGACGACGAGCACAACGAGCCACCAGAGATCCGCCGGCGTGCGTGATTCCTTGGCGGACATCAGTGCCGGCTTCATCAACTGCCTCCCCGCGAACGTTGACACGGAACGGTAGTCGGCGGACGGCGCTGAGCGACACCCGTCGAAAGCAGGGCCGACCTGCGATCGCCCGCAAGAACATGGGTCGGGTCGGGCAGACATGGTTCGAGGATGAGAGCCCGCGCGGTGACCGTTGGTGCCGTGCTGGTCTGCGCCGTGGCACCGCAGCCCCGAGGACGTGGTGGACAGCAGCAGCTCGACTGAAGCTGGCGGCGCGTCCGTGCAGCGCGCCGGTGGCGGGGTCGCCACGATCTCGACCGAGGTGGACGGCGTGATGGATGCATTGCTGTCGGGGGTCGTGGTCCGGACGGAGGCCGGCTGCCTTGCGCTCAGGGAACCCTCGGGCGACATAGTTCCAAGGGAGTTCGAGGCTTTGCCTCTCCCTAATCGAAGCCGTCGAGCGATATCGAGAGGCCGTGGATCCGGGTGCGTGTCATCGCGCCTCCCGTCGCGTGTGAGGTGCTGACCACCGCCGCGAGCCGAGCTCAGCGGGGATGCGCGATGTCCGGCTCCGGACGGGTCCAGTTCTGCGGCCCGCGCCAGAGGAAGCCCGCGATCGTCGTCGACGTCGCGAAGGCGACCACCGCCGTCGCCAGCATAAACACCCCGTCCGAGCTGACGGACACCTCGAGGTACTGGCTGGAGAGGAACAGCTGCATCACCACCTGGAACGCGAGGTGCCAGCCGATGGTGGCCCAGACCGATCCCGAGATCAGCCGGATGCACCCGGCGACGACGGCCATCCCGAAGAACAGCACGAGGCGCTCGAGCAGCACTCCCCACCCCTCGGTGACGACCCACAGTGTGGTCCCGAACGCGGCGAACGCCAGGGACTGCACGAGAACCGCGAGCCACGGCGCCATCGCGGCGGTGAGGTTGCGGTAGACGTACCCGCGGAAGATGAGCTCCTCCGGGAACGCCTCGTAGACCAGGACGAGGACGACGAGCAGGAGCACGACGCCGACAGTCTCGGTGAGCGTCGCGTCAATCTCGATGCGCAGCCACCCGGCCGCCACCGCTATCCCGAGTCCCACGGCAGCCGGCAGCAACCAGCTCAGCGCGCCCCGGAGCAGGTCCCGCACCGCGGTCCACCCGCCGGACAACCCCAGCGTTCCGAGGGGGCGACGGTCGAGCAGACGGCGTGCGCCGAGGACGAGCGCGCAGGCGATCACGAGAGCCATGACCGCGCTACGGGCGTGCCTCGCGAGCGAGGTCCCTTCGTCCCAAAGCACCGAGCCGAGCCACGCGATCGCCAGCCAGCCGACGACGGCGCTGCCGACAACGACGGCGACCCGCACGGTGAGCGGGACACGCGGCCGCGCTGCCTGGGCTACCTGAGCGTTGCCGGAGAGAGCCACGTCGCGAGGCTACGACACGCCCAGTCTCGAGAGCGCTACTTCGGCAGACAGATCAGGCGTTCACGTTGCGCACCGCGATGCCCTCGGAGTGCCCGCCGCCACCAGGCGGCCGTCGCCCGAGGCGGCGGCCAGTTGAGGATCCTTGATCGGCCCGCGCCGTTGCGTCCATCTGACGGCGCTGCGTCATGACGTGGGACTCACGGACTCTCGAGGCGGAATTCGCCGATCTGCGTGGTGCCGTCGGCCAGGTACACGGGAAGTGTGTGGGTTCTGCCTCGGTTGCGCTCCTGCCACTCCAGAGCGTCTTCGGGGCTGGTGAAGTCCCGCGCCGCGGTCTCGCCGGTAGCTTCGTCGAGTTCTTCACGATAGACGTAGCCGAACTTGCCGTTGGTTGCCTCGACCGCGATCAGGTCAGGTTCACCCTCCGGGCTGCCTGTGGTCCCGAAGGTCTCGCCGCGGCCGTTGGTGCCCAGAAGTGTGGGCACGTGTGCCACGAACTGGACCGTTGCGACGCCCGCGAAGTCTCTGGGGTCGAGGTAAAGCGTGTCCACCGACGCATCGAGGGGGAAGTCCTGCCACGCCGCCCCCGGCGCACCGTCGGCGAGATCCGCAGACGTCCATGTGGCGGTTGGGTTGTTCCCGTCGGGGTCGGTGCCCCAGTGCAGCGTGCCGGGCGCGGTGGGAGTGATCGTGACGCGGGCGTGTGTGGCCCCGGCCGGCCGGTCCAGGAGTGATACTTCGGTGGCCGCATCGACAGCGATTGACAGCGGCTCGTGCCCTAGGAGCGAGACGACCGGAGCCCCTGGGGTTGTTCCTGCGGGTGCAGTGACCGGGTCGGGAAGATCGGGTGTCGGCTGGCCCGCAGGTTGCTCGACTGGAGCGTCGGCGGGCTGGAGCATGCCGGTGGCGGCGAAGGCTCCGGCAGATGCGCCCGCTCCAGCAAGCGCTCCGGTCAGCAGCAGGCCTGCTGCCCACGTTCTTCGCTGGCTGCGGGGGGCGCGGCGCTTCACGTGGTCTACCAAGGCGCGTTCGATCGCATCGGCGCGCCCGGGAGTGAAGTATGTGGCCATCAGGCCCCTCCTTCGGTGACTGGGTGCTGGGGCACTACCGCTCGAAGTGACGTACGCAGTCGCGACAACCGCATCTTGGCCGCAGATTCCGAGAGCCCCAGAACGAAGGCGGCCTCGCGAATCGTGAAGCCTTCGACCGCGGTCATCACCAGTAGCTGCGCATCGGCGGGTCGCGCCGTAGCCAGCGCTTCGCGTATCGCGCTGAGCCGCACATCATCCCGGGCAGCGATGTCGTCGGCATGGTCGGACACTGGCGTGGGAGTTGGTAACGAGGCGAGGAAGTCCCGATAGCGGCGACGGGCGCGGCCTGCGTTCCGGGAAACGTTGTGCGCTGTGACGATCAGCCAGGGCAACACTGACGCATCGACGAACCTGATCGCACTGCGCCGCCGCCACAGCTCGAGGAAGGTCGCGGCTGTAAGGTCCTCGGCCTCGGGCGAGGGCGTTCCGAGGCGCAAATGATGGCGAAAGACGCGTTCGTGGTGACGACGCCAGATCAGTCCATAGGCGTGCGAATCTCCCGACAACACCTGCTGCCAGATCGCCTCATCGGAATCATCCATCACACCTCATAATGTCCGTTCAGGCTGCAAAGGTCACAGCACCCTGCGAGGTATGAGGCGTTCCGCACGTCGATCGGCCATCGGGGCTCGGACCCTGGCACGGGAGCTGTGGCCCTCTGATACGCCGACGGCGTGGTCTAGTCACCTGTAGCGTCTGGATGGATTACCTGGGCGCCTGATCTGAAGCCGCGTCCTGTAGGGGACCAGCACGACGGAGTGAAGAGCGGTCGACCGATGACCCACGTGGATCACGACGAGTCGGCTGCAGTTCCGCTGCTCGGCTATATCTCCTTTGAGGCGCCGTCCGACGTCATCTCCCTGTACTCGGGCCCGATGCGGCTACCGACGTCCGACGGTTCGACGCCGGAACGGCCAGGGACCATCACGCTGGGGTTCCGCTCCGGGAGCCATCTCGATTGGACGGTCGATCTCAGCGAGACTTCTCCGGAGGACCGGCGGCCCTGGCGCCATCGAGTCGGTTCCCAGACCGTGGAGCTCGGCATCGACTTCAATGGCGTGCCCATGACCCTCGAGACGTACTCCGGCGGGGATGGGCGCGGATTCTTCGGGCATCGGACCGTCAGTGCGGACAACGACGTGCTGCTCTCTTCGGTTACCGCACACTGGGTGAACCTCCCGCAGCTCGGCGCGGAGACCCTCCTGTGCCAGGAGGATGACGACGGGAACTGGAGGGAGTGGCACGGCCGGTCGACGATGACCTTTGCCGGCTGGGAGGTCACGTTCGACGAGCGAGCCGATCTTTTCGAGACTCTCGCGGCAGCGCGTCGCGACAGGCTCTTCGCAGTCACCCACGTCATGCGCATCCAGCGAGACGACGGTGAGCTGTTCGCTGCCGAGGAGGGCGAGCAGATCGTGGCAGGCCTGCAGCTCGGACTGTCGTTCGCGCTCGGGAGATGGGCAGCGCCGATACTGCCGGTGGGCGTCGATGACACCGGAGCGATCGCATGGTCGGAGTGGGCCGCCATGCGCGTCGACAGTCTTGTCAAGGCACACGGTCAGTGGTGGGACCGGCATCGACCGCAGGACCTCCGGCACTTCCTCGAGCAGTTCGTCAGCCAGTGCCTCGATCCGGACGAACGCAGGTCGCTCGGCTTCGTCACGACATCGGCGATCATCGCGGGGGAGTCGGGATTCGTTGAGCAGCGCCTCATCACCGCCCTGGCCGCTCTGGAACACCTCCACTGGCGCGCCAACGAGGTCGACGACGGAGATCCTCCGAAGCGCCTCCGAAGGCTCCTCACGGCAGCCTCCATCAACATCTACGTCGAATCTACGAACCAACCCGCCCTGGCGCTCTACGCAAACGGCCAGGATGGCCCCAAAGTTCTCTATCGAGTTCGAAACGCACTAATGCATCCGAAGCGTCTCGATGGCCTCTACGCCCACGAGGGGCTCATCTGGCAGGCATCGCTGTTGGCCTCCCGCTACCTCGACCTGGTGATCCTCTACCGCCTCGGTTACCACGGCTACGTCACCGACCGGACAAGGACGACGGGCTGGGAGACGGGCGGGGCTCCGGTGCCGTGGGCCGAAGCAGACACCGAAGCTGGCTGATGCTGGCTCGGGTTCGTGCGGGCGGCGGCACGACCCGCATCAGGCTGGAGGGGTCGACGGAGTCGAGCCCGTTGCGACATCTACGTGAGGCTTGGTAATTCACCAACGTCCCGCTGGACCCTTGTAGGCCGACGCGCCGCTCAAGTTTTTTTGGTCGCCAGGGCCGTAACGCTCCCGAAAGCCGATCCGCGTGCGAGACTATGGCTGCAGCCGGCACTCGGTTGCCATCTTGATCCGCAGATCGAGCGCCTCGTGATGTCATACGGTCCCAGCATGGCGACAACGACCGCACCTCCCCGAGCGCCTACTGTCGAGCGACTCCTTTCCTCGCTTGTCGCCGTCGCGGCCATGGTGGGCATCGTGGTGGCGGCCGTGCCGTCCGTGCTGCTCTTGGTGGATCCGCCCGACCCGTGGTTCTGTCCCGCGGTCTTTCCACCCGCCACGAGTTGCGTCCCGGACGCTCACCTCGTGGTGGTCGCGGTCGCGGTTGTCGTCCTTGTGTCGGCTTGGGTCTCAGCCGACGTCGCGCTCCGCCGGGTGAATTTCCCGCTGGCCCGCGCAGGTGTCGTCGCCGGTCTGGCGGTCATCGCGCTCATCGCTTGGTCGGCTTCTCGAGTACCGCAGCCCTACTTCTCCGCCTGGGCCGCCTTGTTCAGCTGACGCGACACCAACCAGCGAACCGATGCGCCCGCCGGGAGGGGCTAGGGAAGTGCACGCTATGTCTCCCGCGCGAGGATCGCGTTCCGGTGATGCCGCGCGCCTAGGTCACCCCTTCGGGGGGTAGGGATCCTTGCCGTAGGAGTTTCGCTCGCCGATGGTGCCGTCTTTCTTGTGGATCAGGTGCTCGACGCCATCCTTCTTGGCCGCCGCGCGGCCCGCCGCCTGCGCCTGAGCCTTCGTGTCGTGTGTGCTCGAGGCGCGCTTCGCGCCCTCTCGACGGTTGACCCACCCACCGTCGGTCGGCACCGTGTGGATGTTCTTCTTCTCGGCCATCACAGGTCCCCTTTCGATCGCTCGGCGCAGCAGCTACGAGCGCCATCGTCTCAGCGGGGAACGAATCTGTTCGCGGAATCCAGCCTCCTCCCTTGACCGGTGGGTGCCCTATTTCGCACGAGGCCACCCCCCGTCGTGGGTGCGGCGTAGGCGTATTGGCGTAAGGGACGCGCACCCGCAGCCAGGCATCCCCTCGTCCGCGGGAGCGTAGGGCTTCGACGGACCCCGAAGAACCCGCCACATAGCGCCATGGGTCACGTGGTGGGGGCGTCAACCCCACCTGGAGTCAGCGCGCCACTGTGTTTAGGCCGTCAACACCGCCGGCGAGCCGGGCGGAGGTGTCGAAGAGCTGAGCTTCGGCGGGGTGGAGCTGGTGCTGTACGACGAAGGATCGTTCGCGGATGCGCCACAGGCCCTGGCCGGTATCGAGTGTGGGAAGGAGAGCGCGTTCGGTGTGGGTCAGGCCGAGGGCTGCGGCCGTGGCACCGAGCTGGTCGGATTCTTGCCGGTAGATCACCCGGGTCTCCGCGTTCGCGAGAAGGGAGGTCGCGAGCGCTCGCATGGCAGACCCGGCGTTGCCCACGTTCTCCATGTCCGAGAGCTTGTGGAAGATGAGCATGTTGGCGATCCCGAACCAGCGGGCTAGGCGCCACTGGGCATCCATGCGCCGCAGCAGCGCCGGTTGGGACATAAGCCGCCAGGCCTCGTCGTAGACGACCCAGCGCTGCCCTCCGGCCGGGTCGAGCAGCGCCGCTTCCATCCACGCCGAGGCGCAGGTCATGAGCAGGGAGATCGCCGTGTCGTTCTCCGCGACGGCGGACAGGTCGAGAGTGACCATCGGCAGGGTCGGGTCGAACCTCACGGTTGAGGGGCCGTCGAACATGCCAGCCAGGTCTCCGGCGACGAGGCGGCGCAGCGCGTGACCGGGCAAGCGGCCATCCTCGGCCAGGCGCCCGTCGACGTCGTCCCCTCGGTCTGGGGCCAGGAGCCTGTCCACGACCATGGGCAGGATCGGCACGTCGGCCGAGCGGACCACGCCTTGTAGCGCGAGATCGATCGCGGTGTGCTCGAGCGGGGTCAGGCGCCGGTCGAGCACCGCTTCGGCGAGGGCGCCGAGCAGGTCACGGCGGCGTGCTGCGAGCTGTGCACTCCACTCGGCATCGTCGAGGTCGGTGCGGCGGTGGCCTGCGTCAAGGGGGTTGAGCCGTGTGGGCTGCCCGTGGCCAAGGGCGATGGCCTGGCCACCGACGGCGTGGGCGACGGGTGTCCATTCGCCCTTCGGGTCGCAGGCGACGTAGACACGTCGCCCGAACGGGATGGACCGCGTGCACAGTGACTTTGCGAGGGAGGACTTGCCAGAGCCCACAATGCCGGCCAGGACGACATTGGGGGCGGTGATCAGGCCCCGCGCGTACAGCACCCACGGGTCGTAGGCGTAGGCGGAGCCGGAGTAGAGGTCTTGACCGACGAACATGCCGTCGGAACCCAGGCCGCCCTCGGCGAGGAACGGGTAGGCGCTGCACCAGGTCGCTGAGGTGTCCTGGTGCTTGGGCAGGCGGAACCTGCCCGGCGTGCGCAGGCCCGCGGGCCCGGGCTCACCCGCCTTGGGCAGGATCACGGTTGCCCGGCGCTCAGCGGCCTCGGCTCTGCGGCGGGCCTGGACAGCAGACTTGCGGGCGGCGCGGTCGTCGGCAGCGATCTTGGCCGCGGCGCGGCGGCGTGCTTTGCGCAGACGGCGCCGTTCCCCGTTCGGTGCGATGAGGACCGCGGTGTGCAGCCGCTCGCCGTTCACGCCGACCGTCCCGACCCCGGGTGCTCAAACAGGAACATGACGATCTCCCACTCACACGCTCGGGCCCGACGCAGGACGATCAGCGCGCCTGGTTCCACGGTGGGCGGCCGTGCCTCGAGGTTCCCGCTCGGGGGCCGCGCGCTCAGCGGGGGTGACGGCCCCGTGCCAGGCGATCCGCCCCGAGTGGGACTGCGCGTCGTTGACGTGACGGCCTACGTCCTCCAGCAGGACCGACGCCCGCCGCAGAGCCATCGCAGCGTCGTGCGCGTGCTGTCGGCCCTCGAGCTGGTTGCCGTCGTCCGTGTGCGCGAGGTCGCGGTGGTTCATGTGTGCGGACGCGACGTTGGCCAGGACGTCCTGGAGGCGGCGGGTGATCGCGCCCAGGTCGCCCAGGACCCAGTACGTCTCGCCCGGATCGTGGAAGTGGCGCGTGGCGTGCGCCAGAGCGCGCAGGTGTTCGGCGGTCTCGTCGGCCGAGGGTACGGGGCGGTCGTAGTCCGCCATGATGAGCCTCCGGGAGAGGTGCGTTCACCCGGCAGGTGCGTGGCCTCCTCCACCAGGACGACGGCCGTAGCAGAGTCGTACAGGTGTTCGATAGTCCCGTATCGTTACCTGCATGGCGATCGACCAGGTGCCGCTGAGCGAACAGGCCATCACCTTGGAGCCGGCACAGTACGGTGCGCCAGTACGTCGCGCGGAGGAGCCGCTGGAGGTCTCTGCCTGGATTCATACCCGCCGTGGCCACGCGCGCGTCGATGCCATCGCTCTGGCCTGGACGCAGCGGGCGGTGTGGATTCGTTACGTCGACGACTACGGCCGCGAAGGCTTCGCCTGGGTGTGGGCCTCAGCGGTGACCCGGCGGTGACCCAGGGACCTCGTGCTCGAGGGTCCTCTCTCGGCCCCCGTGCGGCCCCTCCTAGGAGACTGCTGAAGAAGGCGCTCTTCTGGCTCGCGGTGTGAGTCGGGACGGGCGGGTCGCCGTCAATATGGCCG
>NZ_JAYDZY010000022.1:0-15433 GCF_035607575.1 Georgenia sp. H159
CGAGCGGGGGTCGGTCACCATCGAGCACGTCCTGTGGGCGGTCGCGGTCATCGCGATCGTCGCCATCGTCGTCGCGGCGATCACGAACTACGTCACGACGCAGTCCGGGCAGATCTCATCCCCATGACACCCGTACGCCCGGCCACCGGCCGGCACCGTCGTCTGGGCGAGCGTGGCTCAGTATCGATCGAGCTGGTGGTCCTGCTGCCCGCCCTGTTCGCGATCGTCCTGCTCGGCGTCCAGGGCGCGCTCTACTACCACGCCCACACCGTGGCCATCGCCGCGGCCCAGGAAGGCGCCCGCGCGGCCGGGGCGAAGGACTCCACGGCCGGCGCTGGCATCGCCGCCGCGACGGACTTCGTCACCGACATCGGCCGGCACGCGATCACCGACGTCTCGGTCGGCGGGGAGCGCGGGGACACGGTCGCCCGCGTGACCGTGACCGGTACCAGCATCTCCATCCTGCCCGGCTTCGCCCCGCAGATCACCGCGCGGGCCGAAGCACCCGTGGAGAAGGCGACGGCACCATGAACCGGCTCCGCAGGGTCCTGTACCAGGACGGTGAACGCGGCTCGGCGTCGCTCGAGGCGGCGATCGTCGTCCCGGCGTTCATCCTCTTCGTCGGTCTGCTTATCTACGCCGGCCGCACCGCGGTCGCCCTCCAGGGCGTGGAGTCTGTCGCCTACGACGCCGCCCGGTCCGCGTCCATCGCCCGCACCCACCCCGAGGCACAAGAGCGGGCCGCGAGGACGGTCGACTACGCGCTCGTGGCGCAAGGGCTGCGGTGCGCGAGCTACGACATCGACCTCGACACCTCCGGCCTGGACAAGCCGGTCGGTGTACCTGGCACGGTCACCGCGACCGTCTCCTGCACGATCGACCTGGCAGACCTCACGGTGCCCGGCGTGCCGGGCCAGCGCACGGTTTCGGCGACCATGTCCTCCGTTGTCGACGCCTACCGGGCGGCGCCATGAACCAGGTGCGGCGGGCGGTGTGCGGGTGGCTGGCGGCAGCCGGGCGTGAGGAGCGTGGCTCGATCTCGGTGTGGGCGGCGACGTCGGCGATCGTCATGATGATCTGCGTCGGGATCGCCCTGGACCTCGGCGCCCAGGTCCACGCCCAGCAGCACGCACGCGGCGTCGCCGCGCAAGCCGCTCGCGTCGGTGGCCAACAGCTCGACGCCGCCGCCATCACCGGCGCCTACCCCTCCCTGGCCGTCGGGCACGCGCGCGTTGCCGCGCAGGCCTACCTCGACGCCTCCGGCGTGGAGGGGACGGTGACCGTCACCGGCGGTGACACCGTGCACGTGTCCGTCACCGACACCTACGACCCGCGCTTCCTCGGGATTGTCGGGATCTCGAACCTGACCGTCACCGGGGAGGCCACCGCCCAGGTGATTCGCACGTTGGGAGAGCGGGAACAATGACGTCCCTCCAGGAACGACTGCTCGGGCTGCTCGCCACTCTCACCCTGGTCACCTTCGCCGCCGGGTTCCCCGCACTGCTGACGCTCATCGGTCTGAGCCCCGCCGGCATCGCCGCCCACCCCGTGTGGGCACGGCCGCTGGACGCCGCGGACTGGAACGTCGTCTGGGTCGGACTAGGCATCATGGGCTGGGGCGTATGGGCCGTCCTGGTCTACTGCCTGCTCATCGAGCTGATCGCCGCGGTCCGCAACGTCCACGCGCCCGACCTGCCCGGGCTGTCCCTGCCACAGCACACGGCACGCACCCTGATCGCGTGGGCCGCACTGCTCTTCGCCACCGCGTCAGCGCCGGCACCCTTCGCCGCCGCGGCCACCGGCTCGGAAGTGCCGGCCATCGCTGCCGCGGCCCCGCTGCGCTCCGACACGATCACCCCGCCGGCCGCCGCGACGTCCGCGACCATCACCCATACCGGGTCCGTCGCCGCACCCACCCACGCCCCGGCACCACCGCGCATCGCGCCGACGGGCACAACGCTTTACACCGTGGTCCGAGGAGACACGCTGTGGAAGATCGCCGAGGCGATGCTCGGCGACCCGCTGCGCTGGGCAGAGATCGCTGCCCTCAACAAGGACGTCCTGGGTGATGAGCCCGACTTCATCACCCCAGGCATGCAACTCTTCCTGCCCGGCGACGCGCGCACGACGACGCCGGTCGAGGCCTCCGCGGGCACCGTCGTCGTCGAGCCCGGTGACACGCTCTCCCAGATCGCGCTCGACGAGCTCGGCGACGCCGACCGCTACCCGGAGATCTTCGAAGCGTCCAACGACATGATGCAGCCCGACGGCGCTCGGCTGACGGACCCCGACCTCATCCGACCTGGCTGGGAGCTGACCCTGCCCGGCAGCACCCAGACCGATGAGGCCGACGCCGATGCCATGACCGGGACACCACCCTCGGCCGCGACCGAACCACCTGAACCCCCGCCCTCCACGCCGGCGCACAGCGCTCCGCCGCCGACGCAAAAAACCCAGCCGTCCACACCTGCTCCCACTGTCTCGCCACTCGCCCCGGCGCCCACGACGCCGAGCCAGCCGCTCCCCCAGGCACCGTCGCCCGCTCAAGACGTGACACCCGAATCCATGAACGGATGGCTGCTGCCCGCCCTGACCGGGGCGGGCGCCGTGCTCGCGGGCGTCCTGCATCTCGTCCTGCGCGCGAACCGTCGCGCACAGCTCCGGTTCCGCACCCCGGGCATGCTCATCGCGCCCGAGCCGGGCGAAGTCGCCCCGATCGACCGGACGACCCGGATCGTCGGCGGTCCGACCGCGCCCCGGCTGCAGGCACTCGACCAGCTGCTCCGCTGCCTGGCCTCAGCCTTCGTCGACCCCTCCCGGTACCCGCCGCTGCTCGCCGTCGAGCTCACCGCCGACACCGCGACACTGCACCTGGCCGCGGACGTCACGCTCCCCGAACCGTGGACCGGCGGGGGCACGCGCTGGACCGCCCAGATCAACGCGGAAGTACCAGAAACGGACTCCCTGGCGCCCTACCCCATGCTGGTCTCCGTTGGAGCCGACGACGCGGGCACCGTCTGGCTGCTCAACCTCGAACGGTTCGGCGTCCTGAACGTCCTTGGCACGCCCGCAGACACCCAGCGGCTGGGTCGGCACGTCGCCGCCGAGCTCGCCCTGTCCCCCTGGTCGACGCTCGTCCAGGTCCACACACTCGGGTTCGGCCAGGAACTGGCCGACCTCGACGAGTTCCGCCTCATGCCCTACCCCACAGGCGGCACCAGCGCGCTGGAAGCCATCACGCGATCAGCGCGCGAGTCACACTCCTATGACCCGGAGGAGCTGCATGTCGTCGTCATCGCCGCCGGTGCCGACCCCGCCCAGGACACGGCCCAGCTCACCGCGGCGATCCACGCGCACGAGACGCGGCCAGGCGTCGCCGTTGTCACCCTCGCCGGCGCCCCCTCTCAGTCCGTCACCGTGCTCGAGGTCGACGGCGGTCGCCTGCGGGTACCCGCCCTCGGGATCAACCTCCGCGCGCCCGGGCTCACGCAGGCCGAGGCCACGTCCATCGCCGAGATCGTGCGCGTCACCCGCAGGCGCACGAACGTGCCCGCACCCATCGACGACTCGCTCACCCAGGGGTACGGGGCTTTTATCACCGCGACCGGAGCGCTACGCGAGCCGCTGGTCGATGACCGGCCAGCTCCCGACCAACCCAGCGGACCGACATCGCTGCTCCCCGAGCCGGCCACGGCATACACCGAGGCCGCCGCAACAACTGAAGACGACGTCGCCGCCCTCGCCCCACCCGTCCCGACGAGGACGACCGAAGCCGTGCTCGCCGCCGACCCGACACTGGATGAGGACCTCAAGCTGTGGCGAATGGGAGACAAGTGCCCCGTGCCGCGCGTCATGCTCCTGGGCAAGCTCCGCGCCACCTCGCACGGCGTCAGCCAGGAGGTCTCCGAGCGCAAGCACCACTACATCGAGCTGCTGACCTACCTGTGGTCACACCCGCACGGTGTCACCCCAGCGACCCTGGCCGATGAGTTCGGATACACACGCGAACGCGCCCGCGTCGAGATCAGCCACCTGCGCAAATACCTCGGCACCGACCCGCGCACCGGCGAGAGCTACCTGCCCACCGCCCCAGGCACCCGGGAGCGCACCGAGAACGGCTGGACCGGATACACGCTGCGCGGCGTACTGTTCGACGCCGACCTCTTCCGCCGCCTGCGGGTCCGCGGCCAGGCACGCGGCGCGCACGGACTGCCTGACCTCGTCGCCGCATTGCACCTGGTGCGCGGCGAGCCCTTCGCGGACCTGCGCGCCGACTCGTGGACGTGGATGTTCGAGGGCGAACGCCTCGACCAGGAGTTCGCCGCCGCAATCATCGACGTCGCCCACCTCGTCGCCACCCGCTCCATGACGGAAGGCGACCTGCCAACCGCCCGCCGCGCCGCCGAGATCGCCCTCAGCGCCTCCCCCTACGACGAGATCTCCCGCCTCGACCTCGCCAAAGTCGCCGAACTCGAAGGCAACCACGCCGAAGCCGCACAAATCAGGGGTGAAGGCGTCTTCAAGCGCACCGACGACTACCGGCCCCCGCTCGACCCCGCGGAACGAACGCAGAAGATCACCGCAGCGCCAAGACGCGCGGGCAACCGATAGGAGGGAGCACCGTGATTCGCACTCGGCAGCTTCGCCGCCACAGGCTCGGATCGGCTGGGCCGGCGACGCTGAGGACCAGCAGCAGGGATGTCCACAGCGATTCGGCATTGCCCAGTACCAACGCCGGAGCGGGAGCGGGACCGGCATGAACGCGTTCCAGACCCGGCCTCAGAGTGAGGAGATGGCCACTGCGCGTCGGCTTCTCAAGCGCCGCGCCAGTCACGGCGAAGAACTCGACCTGCGCGAGGGCCTCAGGGCCAACGCAGCCTTCTGGACCGTCGAGGGGCTCCACCCGCCCTACCCCCCGGTCGGGGACGTCAGTGACCTGCCGCTACCGACCCTGCAAGAGATCCGTGCCGCGCTGATCGCGGCCGCCGAGGCGGCGAGCGACGTCCACGAGGCCAGCCTGATCGGTCAGGCGGCCGCCGAGCTTAACGGGGACGGGCTGGCATGACCTACCGCCAGCACAGCACCGCCCTGGCCTGGCACCTGGCCACGCTCGTCACCACCAGCTCCTCACGCCGGCTCGACGCGCCCACCCTCGGCGTCGCTCTCCTGGCCCGCCACGAAAGCCTCCGCCTTGTGCAAGAGGCCACAACCGTGGCGACCGGACGAACTCCACCCGCGCGGGACCTGCTCGCCTCGACAGCCGCCCGCACGTCGCTGGAAGACGTGGTCCGAGACCCCGTGCGTGCCTTCGAGCGGACCATCCTCACCTACCCCACCATCAAGCCCAGCGTCGTCTACACGGCCATCGACCCCGCACGTCTCGATGAGACCGGTCACACCTGGCGCCTCGCCGCTCGCGCCGCGATCCTGGCCCGCCACGATCTGGCGGGCGAGGCGAGCACCTACGCCGGCGACCACCGGTGGGGCCTGCTGGCAGACGCCGCGGCGCTCACGCCACTGCTTCAACGGCTCGACTACCAGCTGCTGGACTCCGCCTGCCTGCTCGATCCCGACGCCGGTCCCACCGTCAAGGCCTTGTCCGCGGCCCGGTACAGCCCCGCTTCGCTCCTCGCGAACGAGGTCGACGCACTCGCTCACGCAGGCCAGCTGCCCAACCTGCCGATCCTTGCGCTGCCGCCCACCTCAACCCGGCCCATCCAGGTCGACTCCCCCACCACCCTGCTCGAGGCCCAGCGACGTCTCCCCGCCCAGCTGCGCGCGACCGACATCGCCCCCGCCGTCATCGCACACACCGCCACCGGCCAGGCCTACCTGCTCGACGTCGCCGCCGGCAATCTCGAGGCACACCACTTCGCTGCCGACGCCGCGCGCACCGCCCGCCAGATCGGCGCTGAGCTCGCCGCGCGGGTCCGCCCCGAGCCGCGCGACGTCGTCGCGCTCGTGCCCGGAGACGCCAGCGCCGTCATGCAGACGCGGGCGATGACCATCTACCTCGGCACCGACCGGAGCGTCGGCGGCGCCGACCTGGTGGCGCTGCGCGGCCTGATCCAGCACGCCCCCACGGTGATCGACGCGCTTTCTCGCGCCGCCGACCGGCAACTGCTCTCCGGGCGCTGGCTGACCTCGGCCGAAGGCCCCGAGCTGCGCTGGGCGCCCTACGGGGTCATGGACGACCCGCCGCGAATTGTCGCCGCGCTGCGAGCTGTGCGCGAACAGTTCCCCGCCGCACAAGCCGCCGCCCGACCCCGGCTCGACTCCGCCCGCGCGGTGCTGGCGACCATGCGGGCCCGCGCCCACGACACCCGCCCCGAATCCCCTGCCATCGCCGTCCGTCGGGCGCGGCACCACGGCCCCACCATCACATGATCCACATATGAGCCGTGGTACTCCCCCGTCACCGATAGGCCCGCTACCGTGATGTTCGTGCCCTACCCGTCGCGCCCGATCCTCGATCCGCTCGCGCCGTTCAAGTACGACCTCAAGAACGGGTACAACCGGTTCCAGCGCGACCGCTTCGACGCCTTCGTGGCCCAGCAGTACACCGCTGGCCTATCTCTGCGCCAGGTCGCCGAGCTCACCGGTCGCACGCAGGCCGCCGTGCGCAGCAGCCTCGACCGATCCGGCATCCCCCGTCGAGGCCGAGGCGCACCACGCCTCTCGCAAACGCCGAAGCACTAGGACCTGCCCCCAGGCGGCAACTTCCAGTTGGCTGCAACTCGCGGGACCGGTCACTCGTGTGACTCCAGGAACGGCTCACCCTCGTCTGGTGCCCTCGGCGACAGCTTGATACGTCGCTGGTGGCCGGGCACACCGTTCGCCGGACGTCGCCGTCGGCGCCCCAGCACCGGTGCAATGTGATCCCTCTCCCCGTACGCACGCTGACCTGCGCCGATGCCCTCGCTCACGGTGCGTACGGGGTGCGTACGGGGTGCGTACGGGGTCGTGTACCCCGTACGTTTTCGGTAACGCACCGGCGTCACCGTGGGGCGCATGGACCGCGCTACCCAATCCGCGCCCCGGGCGCCGGCGACAATCGTCATTGCATCCTCGGTGCCATCGCTCGAGCTCGCGGCGCTCGCGTACGCACAGGCGGGTGTACCGGTCCTCCCGTGCCGTCCCAACGGGAAGGCACCGTTGACGCAGCGCGGGTTCCACGACGCGTCGCGCGATTCACGGCAGGTGCGTGCGTGGTGGCAGCGGTGGCCGGAGGCGAATATCGGGCTGCCGACCGGCGCGCCTTCGGGGGTCGACGTCGTGGATATCGACATGCGCGACGGCGACAGCGGATTCGCCGGCTTCGAGCGAGCCCGGAAAGCGGGCCTCGTTGCGTCATGGGCATGCCTCGTGCGAACGCCCTCAGGCGGGATCCACGCCTACTACCCACACGGACCCGAGCAGCGGTCCTGGGCATTGCCGACGGCGCACGTCGACTTCCGCGGTGACGGCGGGTACGTCATCACCCCACCGTCGCGTGTGCGCACCGCGTCGGGCGTCCTGTGCGAGTACGACCTGCTGGTCGTCGCCCACCGCGTCCCGGCCCCGGTCGATGCCACCGCCCTTCGCAAGCTGCTCGCGCCACCCCGGCCTGAGCGCCCGCTCCAGGCCGTCCCGGGTGCGGGCGCAGCACCGGAGCGGCTGGCCGCGTGGGTGGCAACCCGGCCCGAGGGCGGCCGCAACGGCGCACTGTTCTGGGCAGCGTGCCGGATGGTCGAGGACGGCTTCGATCACGCCTCGGTGCTCGGACTGCTCGGTGAGGCCGCCAGCTCAGCCGGGCTGGGCGAACGGGAGGTGGCCGCCACGATCCGCTCGGCGTTCCGCCGGACCGGTCGAGAGGACCCGGATGGCTGGCGCCGCCTGAGTGCCCATGCAGTGTCTCGACCAAACAGAGAGGCGATGTCCCGATGAACGCGCACGACGACATGCAGCATGACCACCCCCATCCCGCGCGTCCGCTTCCGGGCGTGCCGCCCCGACACTCGGAGATCGCCATTCACGGTGACCCGTCCCGCTCTGGCGTGCGCGGCCACGGCTTCGCCCCGGCCCCTGGCGATGTTGAGACCGCATCACCAACGGCGGGCGAGCGGGAGGTGACATGGGTGCTGCCGTCGGACCTGCCGAAGGTCTTCTTGGCCCCCGTGCTGGGCAAAGCTGTCGAACGCACACTGACCGCCCAGTCGAACCTCACACGGCCGGCGGTCCGTGCCCCGGCCGTCGCGGCGCGGGCGACGGCGCGACAAGTGCGTGCGCGCCGGGCGGCGTCCCGAGTGAAGGGCCTGGGCCGATGACCGCGCCGCCCCGTTTCATGCACGCGAGCGGTCTGCGGCGCATCCTCATCGAACTGCACCGCTGCCCCGATGGGTGGAGCGGGCCGGAGGCACAGGAGCTGCTCGGCTACTGCGCGGAGCGATACCGCGCCCTGGCACGCAAGTACGGGCAGAGCGGCGAGGACGCAGCTACGGCTGCATATGAGGCACTCACTGCCCCCGCGACCCGGTGGGCGCGAGACCCGTGGGGAGTGGTGACCACGGCCGTGCAGCGAACGTTGCAGGCCGAGCACCGCGCGCACGGCCTGCTGTGCGGGGCAGAGCGCGCACGGCACCTCATGCACGCCCCGGTCCACGACGTGACGCGGTTCGCCGACAACCTGCTCCTTGAGCAACACCCCGCCTTCCAGGTCGCCAGCATCGAGGACGAGGACACCACAGTGACCAGCGACATGACGGCGGGGTTCGTGCCGACAGGCGAGGCGCTCGCCGATGCTGTGCGGATCTTCATCGCGTGCGGGTGGCCGGCGGACGTCGCCCGCGGCGCCCTGGACCTGATCTGTTCGCGTCTCATGGAGGCCGGGCAGCGCCGTCGGGCGTTCGAGTACCTGCGCCGGCACCCGGAGGGATGGGGGCACCTGGACCTGAGCCAGGAGCAGTGGACCCGGGTGCTGACCGTTGTGCTCGGTGCGCCGCATCCCGACCTCGCCGCCACCGACCTTGGCCGCGGACTGCTGTGGCGACTGCTCGTCGGCCAGCGTCGCGAGGAGATCTCCTCCGACCAGGCCGTGACCACGGCCCTGGCCACCTCCGCGCCGTTGTGCTTAGGGGCGGGTCATGCCTGAGTCGAAGGAGTACCTCGCTGCGGAGCGGCTGGTCGACTCGATCACCGTCGGTATCCGGCACCGGTCCGACCTGGGTGACCTGGGTCCGCTGATGATGTCCATTGACAAGATTGGGCTGTTGCAGCCGATTACCGTCACCCCGGACGGGGTCCTCGTGTGCGGTCGCCGCCGGCTGGAAGCCATCACCAGGCTCGGCTGGCGGAGCGTGAAGGTGTGGGTCCGGGCCGGGATCTCCGACACCCTCTCCGGACTCCTGGCCCAGCAGGACGAGAACGTGCTGCACAAGCCGCTGACCCCGACCGAGGCCGCCGGGCTGTACCGCGAACTGAAGGCCGTGCTCGCCGAGGACGCCCGCCGCCGTCAGGAGACGTCGCGATTCGGCGGCACCGGTGATCGTGGGGAAGAGAGCGGTGGTGATGACTCATCACCACCGCGCAGTGACGCCTCACGCACCCGTTTCCGGGCAGCCCAGATGGTGACCGGCACCCCATCGTTCCAACGGATGGAACGTATCGGGAAGATCCAGGAGGTCGTGGACGACGAGTCCTACCCGCTGGAGGTCCGGCGCCTCGCCGAGGCCGAGCTGGACAAGATCAACGACGGCGCCCCGGTGGCACCCTCCTACGAGGCCGTCTGCGCGGCCCTCGCGACTCCGTTGGGACCACGCACACCGTCCGACGACCCCGGGGTCGACGTCGAGCCGACACCGGAGGAGGCGGCAGCCCGCCCCAAGGGCGACCGCCCGCGCCGCATCAAGCTGCTCTCGGCGCACCGCACCCCGGCCCAACCGGTCAAGCGCTCCGTCCGGGCCTTGGTCATGACCTGGGCCGACCTGGACGGCTGGACCGGTCACTACGACCCGGACGACGTCGCGGCCAAGCTCACCGAGGCCGAGTGGGCGATGGTCGAGCGGGTCATGGCCGAGTCCACCACCTTCTTCGACGCGGTGCGCGCCAGCCGCACAGGCGCGGCGTGAGGAGGCCCGTCATGCTCCCCCTTCCGGCGCCCACCACCTACCGGCGCCGCATGGTGCGCATCGCGCTCGGCACCCTGGTGCTCCTGGCCGTGGCCGTGGCCGCGGTCACCGGCTACGGACTGCTCACCACCCGCCACACAAAGCCCGTCGAGCCGCGCGCCACGGCGGCGTCAAGCACGCCGGACCCGGTGGCCACGGCCACGCCCGCGGCGCTCGCGCCTCCCGGCTTGCCGCCGATAATCGCGACCGCCAACCCGGTGACCTTTGCCACCGCCGTGTCCCGCGCACTGTTCGACTGGGACACGACCGGCCGGCACACCCTTGCCGACCACAAGGGCCGGCTCCTCGTCGTCGCCGACCCCAGCGGCGTCGAGTCGCCGGGACTGGTCGCCGACCTCGGCGCCTACCTGCCCACGGTGCAGACGTGGGACTTCCTGGCCAAGTACGAGACCCGGCAGTGGATCCAGGTCACGGACACCCGGGTGCCGGGTCAGTGGCAAGACGCCGTCACCGCCGCTGGGGACGGGCTCACTCCGGGGACGACGGCGGTGACGGTGACCGGGGTGCGGCACCGGGTCGGGACATGGGAAGGGCATGAAGTCGCCGAGCGGTTCGACGTAGCGTTCACCGCTTTCATCGTGTGCGGACCGACCTACCCCCAGTGCTACCTGCTGCGCCTGTCCCGGCTCGATGAGCCGCTGCGATGAGGAGGGGCGGATCGATGAAGCGTCTGCTCCTGCTCGGTGCGGTGATCGCGGTCCTCGCCGTCCCGCTTGGCGTGTTGCCACTGCTCGCCCCCACCATGACCCCCGGCACCGCAGCCTCATGCCTTGAGGCCGGCCGCGTCGTGCATGTTCCGCAAGAGCTCGCCGCGACCACCCGCGACGGAACAGGGGTGAAGCTGAACCACACTCAGCTCACGCACGCCGCCACGATCATCACGACCGGCGCCGGGATCGACGGCGTCGGCCGCGATGGCCTGGTTGTGGCGCTCATGGCCGGGCTGACCGAGTCGCGCCTGCTCATGTACGCGAACACCGACGCCTACCCGGACTCGGCGCACTACCCCCACGACGCGGACGGCTCCGACCACGACTCCCTGGGCATCTTCCAAATGCGCCCAGCCGCCGGGTGGGGCACCGTCGCCGAGCTCATGGACCCCACCTACCAGGCGCGAGCGTTCTTCGGCGGCCCCACCGGACCCAACGCCGGCTCGCCGCGCGGGCTGCTCGACATCGCCGACTGGGCCCCCCTGCCCAAGGGCGCCGCCGCCCAAGCGGTGGAAGTCTCCGCCCACCCGGACCGGTACGCCACGTGGGAACCGGTCGCCGAGACGATCCTCAACGCCCTCACCGGGCCCGCCAGCTCCGCACCGGGGACGTCGGCGCCAACTGTCGGCAGCACGCTCCCGACGGCGACCACGACCGTCTTCCCGCTACCCGCCGGGACATGGACGCGCACCAGCAGCTACGGGATGCGCCTGAACCCGGTGCTGCAGATCTGGCAGGTACACACCGGCGTCGACCTGGCCGCACCGACCGGCACCCCGGTGCTCGCCACGGCCGCCGGTCAGGTCGCGTTCGCCGGCTACCGCACCGGCCGAGGGAACCAGATCGTCCTGGAGCACCTGGTCGGCGGGCAGCTCATGGGATCGTCCTACGGGCACCTGCGCGACGGCGGGATCCACGTCGCTACCGGTGACCTCGTCGCCGCCGGACAGCAGATAGGCGAGGTCGGCTCGACCGGCAACTCCACCGGCCCGCACCTGCACTTCGAGATCCGTCCCGGCGGCACCAACAACACCGGCGTCGACCCGGACGGCTGGCTTGCCTCAGCCGCCGAGATCACCTCGGCGAACGTCGCCCCACCTGGACCGTGCCCGGCGGTGACCCCGTGACCGCCGTCGTGCCCAACTTCGACGCCGTCGCCGCATCGGGCGAGCTCGCCAGGGTCATCGGCGCGCTCCTGACGATCACGCTCGTCATCGCCGTCGGTGCGCTGGTGGTCTGCGCGGTCACGTGGGCGCTGACCGCCTCCACGGGCCACTGGCACACCGCGATGCGTGCCCGCACCGGCGTGTGGGTCACCCTTGCCGCCGCGGTCCTCGCCGGGGGCGCCCTCGCCTGGACGAACTACCTCCTCGGCGTCGGCGCCACCTTGTGAGACCCGCGCGTCAGCCAGCCCACCAACAGAACGGAGAACTGCCATGGACCTCAACGACATCGGCGTCATCCTGGCGCAGATCGACATCAATCCGAACACCGACGGCCTGCCCGGCATCACGCAGCTACGCACCATCGTCGGTGCCGTCATGACCGTCGGTCTGATCCTCGCCGTCCTCGCGCTGATCGTCTCGGCGATCGTGTGGGCGATGGGCGCCAACTCGGCCAACCCGCACCTCGCCGGCCGCGGAAAGAGTGGCGTGCTCATCGCCCTGGGCGCCGCAATCCTGTGCGGCGGTGCGGTCACCCTCGTGAACTTCTTCTGGGACGTCGGGCAGGCGGTGTGACATGGGCGTGTGCGGCCTGCCCGTCGCGGTCTGCGGCACGGTCGGCGGGGCAGCTGCCTCCGCAATCATCAGCCCGTTCCAGATGCTCGCCGACGCCACCGTCGCCGCCGCGGCGTGGACCATCGACATGATGTGGCAGGCGTTCGAGACCACGACGTTCGTCGACATCACCAGCGGCCAGTTCACCGCCATTTACAACATCGTCTTCGGCGTCGCGGTCTTCGTGATGCTGATCTTCTTCCTCCTCCAACTCATCGGCGCCACGATCCGCCGCGAACCGGCCGCCCTGTCCCGCGCCGTCGTCGGGCTCGGCAAGGGCATCCTCGGCGCGTTCGTCGCGCTCGGTCTGCTGGCCACGGCGCTCGAGATCACCGACCGCCTGTGTCTGGGGCTGATGAGCTCCGCCGGGACCAACGTCGAGGAGATGGGCGGGCGCATCTCCGCGCTCACCGCGGGCCTCGCACTCTCGGGTGCGGGTGGGCCGGTCATGCCAGTCCTGGTCGTCATCGCCCTGGCCGGGCTGCTGATCGCGTCGTCGTTCATCGTGTGGATCTCACTGCTGGTGCGCAAGTCCCTCCTGCTGGTCGCGGTCGTGCTCGCGCCCATCGCGTTCGCCGGTGCCACGTGGGATGCCACCCGCGGGTGGGCGGCTCGGTGGGGAGGGTTCGTGCTGGCGCTGATCGTCTCCAAGTTCGTCGTCGTGGTGGTATTCCTGCTTGCCACCGCCCAGGTCGCAGCCCCGATATCAGCCGACCTCCAGTCCCTTGCCGACCCATTGGCCGGGGTCGTGCTGATGATGGTCGCCGGGTTCGCGCCCTACCTGACGTACAAGTTCATCTCCTTCATGGGCTTTGACATGTACCACGCCATGTCCGCCGAGCAGGAGACCAAGCGCGCCCTGGACCGCCCCACCCCCGTCCCGCACCGCGCCGCGCCCCGCCGGGCCCCGGCCAAGGTCCTTGACGACCAGCCACCCCCAGGCGGGCGCACCGGCGGCACGTCGGCCTCCCCTGGCGGCAGCGGTCCTCCAAGCGCTCCCCCAGCGGGTCCCATGCCCGCCGCCCGGGGCGGTCCGGGATCCTCGAGCGGCGCTACCGGCGCCAGGGCTAGCGCTTCTGGTGGTGCGGGCGCTTCCGGTGGCGGTGCGACGGGCGGCGCCGGTGCTGGGGCAGGAGGCGTGGCGGCTGGCGCCGTCGTCGTCGCGGAGGCAGCCAAGGCCGGCCCGAGGGCCGGGCGATCCGTCGCAGGCCACGTGACTGATTACGACGCGGTCGCTCAAGGAGAACAGCCATGACGACACCTCGTGATGACTCCGGGCTCCGGCCGGTCACGTTCTCCCGCCTGTCCACGCGCGGGGTGCTGCTCGGCCTCTCAACCGCGCAGCTGGCAGTGGTGGCCGTGGCGGCAGCAACCTTCGTCGCGACGCTCTACCTCGGCGGGGATGCGCTGCTCTATGCGGTCCCCGTCGTCGGAGTGTGCGCGGGCCTCGTCTGGGTCAAGGTCGCCGGGCGCCCGCTCGTGGAATGGTTGCCGCTCCTCGCCCGGTGGCAGCAGCGCGCAGCGACCGGCCAGCTCGACTACCGGGCCCGCATCGGCAAGCCTCGCCCCGCCGGGACGCTCGCACTCCCGGGCGACGCTGCCCGGATGCGGCAGTGGATCGACGCCGAGACCGGCAGCGTCTACGTGCACGACCCGCACGCCGCCACCCTCACCGCCGTGCTCGAGGTCTCACACCCGGCGTTTATCCTGCTCGACCCCGCCGAGCAGAACCGGCGCACCACCGGCTGGTCCCGGGTGCTCGCCACCGCCTGCCGATCCGGCCGGCTCGGTTGCCTGCAGGTCCTCGAACGCACCCTGCCCGACTCGGGCAAGGGCCTCAGTGAGTGGTGGACCACCCACGGCCACAACGACGGCTCCTTCGCCGCGACCACCTACGCCGACCTCATCGATCGCGCCGGCCCCGCCGGGGAACGGCACGCCACCACGATCTCGATCGCGCTCGACCTCACCGCGGCCGCCCGCGCGATCCGGGCCGCCGGAGGTGGCACGCGCGGGGCCGTCGCCGTCCTGCGTCAAGAAGTCGACACGCTCACCACCGCGCTGCGCGCCGCCGACCTCGCACCCTCCGCTCCGCTCGGCCCCGGCGAGCTGGCACTGGTGCTGCGCTCGGCCTACGACCCCGTCGTCGCCGCGGCCCTCGAACGCCACGGAGCTCTCGGTCGGGACTTGGCCACCGCCGGCCCCGTCTCCGTCACCGAAACCTGGGGAAACCTGCGCTCGGACTCCGCGCACCACGCCGTGCTGTGGATCTCCGAATGGCCCCGCTCCCTGGTCTATCCCGACTTCCTTCATCCACTGCTCCTCGCCTCCGGCGTGCGGCGCACCTTCTCTATCCTGTTCACGCCCGTGCGCGCCGACGTCGCCGCACGCGATATCCGCAAGAAGAAGACCGAGCACATCTCCGACGCTGCCCAACGCGCCCGCATGGGCCAGATCGAAGACGCCACCCAGTCGGCCGAATACGCCGATGTCCTCCAACAGGAAACCGACCTCACCGCCGGGCACGGCATCCTGCGCGCCGTGGGCCTCCTCTCCGTCAGCGCTCCCGACCGAGACGAGCTCGAACGCGCCGTCGCCGCCATCGAACAAGCCGCAATCCAGGCGTCATGCGAAACCCGGCGCCTATGGGGTCAACAAGCCCAAGCGTTCACCGCTGCTTCCCTCCCGCTGTGCCGCGCGGTCTAGGAGACTGCTGAAGAAGGCGCTCTTCTGGCTCGCGGTGTGAGTCGGGACGGGCGGGTCGCCGTCAATATGGCCG
>NZ_JAYDZY010000023.1:0-15201 GCF_035607575.1 Georgenia sp. H159
TCGAACTCGGTGCCCATGTGGATCTCGGGGACGCGGGCGGCGTAGTCACCGCTGGCGACCTGGGCGGCGGCCTGCCGTACCCGTTCCAGGGACCTGGCGATGCGCCGGGTGAGGAAGACGCTGACGACGACCGAGGTGAGCAGGGCGGCGAGCAGCGCCAGGGACAACGACAGTGTCCACGCCGTGGTGAAGGCCTCCCCGGCGTGGGAGACCACCGAGGAGTCCGCGGGCTCGGCCATGAGCATGTGGTCGTGGAAGATCTCCGGGCCGATGGCTAAGGCGACCGCCCACGCGGTGCCGGCAGCCACGAGGATGACCGCGACGATCGCGGCGAGGAGCCGGGCGCCGAGCCCCCACCGGCGGCGCGGTGCGAGGCTCACTGCCCGCTGCCCATCCGGTATCCCACCCCGCGCACCGTCCTGACGAACTTGGGCGCGGAGGCGTCATCCCCGAGCTTGCGCCGCAGGTGGGCGATGTGGACGTCGACGAGGTGCTCATCGCCCACCCAGCCCGGTCCCCACACCGTCTCGATGAGCTGACGCCGGGAGAAGGCCATGGTCGGGCGGCTCGCGAGGGCCGCGAGGACGTCGAACTCGGTGCGGGTCAACGCCACGGGCTCCCCGTCGATGAACACCTCGCGGCCAAGAAGGTCGATGCTCAGTGGCCCGAACGACGCACCGACCCCGTGCGGGCCGGTGTCCTGGCGTGGGCGGCGCAGCATGGCCCGCACCCGGGCGACGAGCTCGCGAGGGCTGAAGGGTTTGGTGACGTAGTCATCGGCGCCGACCGACAGGCCGATGAGCTTGTCGACCTCCTCCACCCGCGCGGTGAGCATAATGATGTAGCAGTCGGAGAACGTACGCACCGTGCGGCAGACCTCGATGCCGTCGGCGCCGGGGAGCCCGAGGTCGAGGACGATCACGCCCGGGTGCCACTGGCGGGCCCGCTGGATCGCGTCGCTGCCGTCTCCGGTGACCTGGACCTCGAAGCCGTGCCGTTCCAGGTAGCTGGCGACCAGTCGGGGCAGCGGGGCTTCGTCGTCGACAACGAGCACACGGGGCAGGTTCACGTCAGTAGGGACCGCAGTCATGCCGTTCATTCTCACCGTCGGCGTGCCGATCGGTTCCAGGCTCGCTGGACCTCATGCGCGTCCGGGGAGGGTGTGAGCATCGCGGCTGCTCTCTCTTGGGTGCGTCTTCCCGCGTCAGGAGGGTTGGAACGCCCAGTGCCAGGGCTCGCGCGGGGTGTCCTCGACAAACCCGAACCGTGCGGCGTTTGTGCGCATCCATGCCTGCGCCGATGCGTCCAGGTCCAGGTCCACGGCCATTCCCCAGCCGTGCTGGCTAGTGCCCGGCTTGGCGCCCAGGCCGCCCTGCGAGTACAGGCCCTTGCGCCGCACGACGTCGACCTGCACGTCGTAGGAACGGTAGGAGTCGGTGACACCGATGGCTACGCCGTCGGCCGCAGCCGCGGACAGGAGCTTCTCAAACGACTGGGCGGCGGGCGCCCACAGTCGGTGGCCGGTGGTGCCCACAGGTTCGAGAGCCTCACGCGGGATGCGGCCGTTGCCGTACGCCGCGAGATCGACCGGCACGCCGTCAGCGTTGACCCGGAACCCGGACCCTCCGAGGTTGGAGGTGCCGGCAGCCACAGTCGGGGCCGTGTCGGCGACGGCGCTGGCGAGGACCTCGGAGAATGCCATGGCAGAGCCCGCGGCTGGCTGCACGCGTGGGACGGAGAGCGAGCCGAGGGTCGCCTCGATCTGCGCGATGCGCTGCGAGATGGCGAGGATCCCGTCCATCAACACTCCGTTCGTCGCCTACTACGTCCTATCGGCGCACAGCCGCCTATCCTTAGCGAGAACCGCCGCCTCCATCACCCCTGGAGGCGTGTAGCCGACCGGTCTCGCGGAGTTGGGGCCCTCAGCCGCGTTGCGCCGACGGTGCAGGGTCTGGGTCGCCCTTCGCATCTCTCGCCACTGAGCGACCCCGCCCGCTAACGCGCGGACGCCAGCGACCGGCGGCGGGACTGGTGGGAGTCAGTAGCGCGGGGCGCCGGGGAGCACCTCGAGCTCCCAGTCGGTGGTGACGGTGCGGAAGGCGTCACCGTCGACGTTGAGGTCGTCGATGGTCTTGGGGTCGTTGTCTCCGGGCATGAGGCCGTCGTCGGCTCGCCGGTCCCACCAGGCCCAGCAGGTGCCGTATCCGGTCTTGGAGGTGAACTGGACGCCGAGCGGGAGGGAGCCGTCGAAGAGCGTCTGACCGCGGACGTGCTGGGCGAGCAGGGTGGTGACGGCGCGGTTCTCACCGGTGGTGCCGCTGAGGGTGAGCAGCGGCACCCCAGCCTGCCGGAGGGGTTCGGCGAGGTCCAGGCCCAGGCGGTTCAGTGTGGCCTTGTGGTCGATCTGGACCCACCAGCCCTCGGCGGGCATGGCCACGCGATGGAGGCCGCGGCTCATCTGCCAGCCGACACTGACGGCCCAGGGACGTTCGCGGCCGTTGGCTACGGCCTGGTCGCCTACCTCGGTGATGTACTGCTCCACGCTGAGGCCGATGGCGTCGGCGTCGGCCTGCAGGGCGACTCGGGCAGCACGGAAGTCTTGAAGGACCTCGGCGAACGCGGTGGTGGGCCGGTCGGCGAAGTAAACGGTGCGCCCGATGGTGTCGAAGCGGCCGCGACGGTCGGGCAGCTCGGCGGGCAGCGGTCCGACGTGCTGGTTGACGCGCACGGCGACGATCCCGCCGGAGCGGGTGTAGCGCTCTTGGGCGACGCGCCACCCGTCCTGCCCGCGTGCCGGCACGAGGTAGAATCCGGTGCGGGGACAGACCCGGGAGCGTGGAGCGGCGCTCACGCCGCCGGGGATCCGTCGATGAACGCCAGCGCGGCGCCGATGACCTCAGCGCTCTTGAGGTCGCGCACCGCGGAGACGGGGGTCGTCTCCCCGAGCCGCGGGTTGGCGCCCACGAGCCAGGCGAGGGCAACGTCGGGACCCTCTTCCTGCTCGAGGAGGTGCCAGACGCGGTAGCCCAGCCGGAGCTGGTTGACGGTCTTGAGCCGTGGCTCGGGACCGTCGGGCCGCGCCCACCTGGCGGGCTGGCCCCGGTCCTTGGTGCCGGTCATCGCCTGCACGACCGTGGTGCCCACGTCCTCGTTGAGAATCCGCACCAGGTCGTGGATGTCGAGCCTGGTGGCATCGGCGTGCGCAGCAACAACATCGGCTCTCATGCCAAAACACTACGGTCGAAGCAGCGAAAAAGCCACTGAAAATCGGGCCACAAATCCGCAGAACCGTGATCCCGTTGGCTCAGCAGCAGAGTCACAGCTGCGGGCCGCCGCGGCTCGGGGCACCGCGCGTCGGCGGCTCCTGCCGACGTTGACGGTCCTGCTGTTGTCGCCGAGAGAGCTTCTCGCGGGCTTGGGCCAGCCGCTCCGCGGGCGTCAGTTCGCGGCCGTGCTCACGCTCCGGTGCCGAGACGGGGACCCGCTGGTCGTCGCTGGTGGCCCCCATCGTGGCCAGCGCCGCGCCCGCGGCGCGGTAGTCGTTCCCCTCGGCGCCTTCTTCCAGGTGCGGGCCGAGAGGGTCGGTGGTGGTGATCGACCAGCGGTCCCGGTAGCCGGCGACGACGCGCGCCGCGGTGAGCCACTCCTCCACCGACTCAGGTGCCACCGGCCGCGGCAAGTCTCGGGCCCAGGGCGCGTGCCCGTCGGCGACCTGGTCGGTGAGGTAGTCCAGCCGCTGCTCGATCAGCTCGACGTGACGCTGGGTCCACGGCTCGACCTGCGAGTCGACCTCGGGCAGCGGGTCTCCCGCCCCGGCTGTCGGGGCTCGCCACCAGGACACGGGCTCCGGACCGGCCCCGATGCGGTACCGGTCGACGGCGTCCTCGACCTCAGGGACCAGACGGGCGAGGCTGTGGGCGTCCTGCCAGGCCTGTTCCTGGGCGCTGGTCGCGGACACCGCGGCGCCGTCGCGGCCGATGATCCGGCGCAGTGCGTCGGCCGGCGAGTCGGCGGGCTTGGTCTCGTCGTGACCATCTGCCCCGACCGAGGTCTCGGTCACGAGATAGACCCGGTTGTTCTCCCGGCCCCGGGTGACGGCGGTGTACAGCGCCTGGCGGTCGCTGGCCTCGGCGTCGATGAGCGCGTGGGAGGTGTCCACGGTCATCCCCTGGACCCGATGCACGGTCGCGGCGTAGGCGAGCTGGACGTGCTCGGCGACGTACTCGGCAGGCAGTGTCAGGGTGCCGCCGTGCCGGGCGTGGCGCACGCGCAGCCGCCCGTCCTCGGCCCGGGCGAGCACGGTCCACACGTCACCGTTCTTGACGAAGTCCCGGCCCGCCGCGGTGGCCAGGCGCCGCTCGTTGCGGCGGGTAACGATCCGGTCCCCGCGGCCGGCCTGGCTGCCGTCGGCGAGCTGCACCCCGCCGGGCTCGCCCCGTCCCGCTGCCACGAGGTCCCGCCGGGCCTGGGTCGACAGCGCCAGTGCGTCGTCATTCGAGCCGGCGACCATGACCGAGTCCTTGCCAGTCTCGACGTCGTCTCGCCAGGCCGCGTAGACCTCCTCGAGCATCGCCTCGCGCGTGCCGCCGCGCACTCGGCCCCGCTCGAGGTAGAACTGCGCGCCGCCGCGGTCTCCGTCACGCAGCTGCAGCGAGGCCGCGGCCTCGGCTGGGTCGGTGAAGCGGTGGACCTCGCGCAGGTGGGCGGCGCCCACCCGCTCGTCGATCAGCCGCAGCACTCCCCCGGCCTCCACGGCGGCGAGCTGTTGCGGGTCACCGAGCAGCCGCACGCTCGCGCCGTACTCGCGCGCCAAGGCGAGCACCGCGGCGAGCTGGGGCGTGCCGGCCATGCCGGCCTCGTCCACCAGCAGCACCGTGCGCGCGTCCACCCGCAGGCTCTCGGGAATCTGCCCGCGCCGGTGGGCGTCGATGAGCTTGTGGAGCGTCTCCCCGCTGACGCCGAGCTCCTCGCCGAGCACGGCGGCCGCGGCCGCCGAAGGTGCCAGGGCCAGCACCCGTCCGCCGGCTTTCTCCACTGCGCGGGCGAAGGCGGCCATGGCGGTGGTCTTGCCCGCGCCGGCTGGCCCGATCCCGGCCGCGAGCTCGCGGCCCGACCCGGCGAAGTGCGCCGCCAGCGTCCGCTGCCCCTCGTCCAGCGTCCGCCCGGTGCGGGCCTCGACGGCAGCGACCGCGTCCTCGAGGTGCCTGTCGTCGACGCGCAGCCCGCCGGTCCGGAGCGCGGCCTGGACCAGGTCGGCTTCCGCGTCGAGCACCGCCCGGCTGGTGTAGCTGCGGGCCCCGTGCACGGTGTAGACGGACTCGCCATCGGCGCGCCGGAGCGGCGCCGGCACCGGGTTGAGCTCGGGAGGGTCTAGCCGGATCGACAGGGCCTGTGCCCGGTGAGCGACGCGCTCGGCCAGGCCGGCGACGTCACCGCCGGCGGGGTGCCGGCGGACCTGACGCATCGCCTCGGCCATGAGGTGCCACGGCCCCCAGGTGGCGCGCTTGGTCTCCACCTCGCGCACGACCTGAGCGGCGAGCTGGTCGACGTCGACCTGCTCGCCCTCACTCTCACCGACGCCGCCGCGACCAGGCACCGCGGCGGCGACCATGGCATCAACGGCCTCCTGCCCGCCGAGCACCGCGGCGGCACTGCTTCGCCACTGCTGCCGCCGTTCGGTGAGCGTGACACCCTTCTCCTTGCCCTCTCTGGTCTCCAGGGTGGCCTGCTGCGCCAGGCGCAGCTGGATGCGCTTGGGGGGCTCGTGGCCGTGCTCGGACCGGTACTGGGCAAGGAGCTCGTCGTAGGTGTCCTCGATCGCCGCGCGACGTGAGGAGAACACCTCGCGTACTCGCTTGTCGATGCCCGCGACCTCACGCACGGGCTGCTTGCCAGGCCCGCGGGACTCCTCGACGAACTCCACACCGAGCCGCCGGCGCAACTCGTCCTCGACCAGGGTGTTGTACCGCTCCGAGGCGGCAACACCGAGCGCGTGCAGCACGCGGGCATCGAGCGCGCGCCAGCGCCCGTCGGTGCCCTGCACCTTGTTCGACACCGCGACGTGGGTGTGCAGGTTGGGGTCCCCGGTGCGTGAGTCGGCGTGGTCGAACGCCGCGGCCATCAGTCCGCGGGCGTCGACCTGAGCGGCCCCGCCCTTGCCCACCCGGGTCACCCCGGCTTCCTGCTCGACCCACGCGAACGCTCCCTGCCACGCGGCCTCGTGCGCGGCGGCGACTTCCCGGCGCACGTCCTGCCCGCCAAGGGCCCACAGCGTGCTCACCGACTTCACCGGCGTGAACACCAGGTCGTATCCCGCGACGGGCTGGCGCTGTTGCTTGCCCTGCGCCGCGAGGAACGTGGAGCGCTCCTCATCACGCGATTCGCGGCCGAGCCGTTCGCTCAAGAGCTCGCCGGCGACCTGCCACCGAATGAGGTCACGCTCCACTCCAGCCTGCGGCGGACGGTCGTGGTCGACCTTGAACTGCGTGTACGCCGCGGTGATCGCCGAGCGCCACTCCTGGTCGCTCTCCACCGCCGCGAACCGCGGGAACCGCCGGCCCAGCCGCGCGACCTCCACGGCCAGCTCCGGGTTGGCTCCGCGCGCCATTGCCTCGCTGATGATCCGGTCCGCGTCCGGGTGGAGCCCCTCCCCGAACAGGGCACGCATCTGCGCTTCGGACACCCGTCCCGTGACATCGACGCCGGCCATGCCGGTCCCGACCCACCGGCCCGGTGGGTTGCCCTCGTGGGCGTAGTAGTCCGCCAGGGACTCCCCTGCTGCCCGCTGCTGGTCGCCGGTGGCGACCTGCCGTGTGAGGTAGGTGTAGCCGTCGCCGGCGTGCAGGACATGCACGGTCATCATGACCGGCTCCCTCCCGTCGCTGGCCGCGGAACTGGGGCCAGCGTAGCGCACCCACCGGAAGTGCAAGAGGTGTGTACGGGCTCTTTGGTCTTGTCTGTAGGGGTGGCTGGCAGCAAACCGCGGGCGATAGCGTGGGAGGGTTAGGACGCGGGAGTTAGACAAGTTGAGTACGGGGGATGACCAGCGATGGCAAGGACGACGAAGCAGGTAGATGCCAGGGAGCGGGCACGCAAGGCACGGCTGCGCGTGGACGCCGAGCGCGAGCAACGCGACCGCAAGATCGAGGACGCAGCAGCGGACTACTTCACCGCGGCTGCCAACTACGCCGAGGTCGCCGAGAAGCTCGAGGAGGTCGAGGAGCGCATGCGCACGGCGGTGAAGAGCCTGCTCGACTGGGTGAGTCCCAGGCCCGCATCGCCGCGCTACTGGAGATCGGCACCAAGGAGGTCCGCCGGCTACGCGCCGGCATGGACCAGAGCACCGAGGCCACCGCTCAAGAGAGCGACGTTCATACGGGAGCCCACAACGAACCGGCGGAGCGAGGTCTCGCAGGTTCGACGGTGTGAAGGCTCAGCGTCCGGGACGGCGCATCGTTGACCCGTGGTGGGGTTACAGCTGCGGCCCGGGGCGTCGCGGTGAGTCAGTCCCGTAGGACTCACCGTGGACGTCCGGGCGTTGGTGGCGTCGCTGCTCGAACTGCTTGCGCGCCGCCGCCAGACGCTCGGCCGACTGCGGAGTCGCGCTGACCGGCGTCACGCGCTCCGGACGCTCGACGATCAGATCCTTGAACCAATCGGCCATGACGTCAGGGCGGATCTTGCCCTCCCCCCGGCGTGGCATCGTGGCGGCCGACATCAAATTCCAGGCACGGGGGTCGACGCTAGCGAGATCGAGGTCAAAGCGGGACTGCTCAGCGACCTGGGCCAGGAACAGCTTGGCCGTGCGTCCATTACCGTCCCGGAATGGGTGAGCGGCGTTCGTCCACGCGAACACCTCAGCCATCCCCTGCGCGAACTGCGCTCGGTCGGCGCGCTGCCAGTCGGTCGAACGCACGACTTCGCTCGCCCGGTCCAGCGCAAACTCGACCTCGCTCGGGTGGATATGGACGCTGGCGAAGGTGTGCTGTCCCTTCGACATGTCGACGGTGCGGTACTCCCCGGCCCACTCATAGACGTCCTGGAACAGGTGCCGATGGATCGCACGCAAGTGAGCGGCGTCGTACGTCTGGGGAACCACCACCTCACCCAGGCGCAGCTCACGTTCCCGTTGACCGGTCTCGGCGTACTCCAAGCGCGCCAAGATGAAAGGGTCACGCTCGTCGAACAGGTTGCGCAGCGTCCGGTGATCCGGCGGCGGGTAGAAGTAGGCCTCCCACGAATCAAATCGGGTCGCCATCAGCGACCATCGGTCGCCACGCCCCGACGCGCTGCGGCGTGCGCACGACGGCGATACTCCTCAACGTCGATCGCACCGCGGGCGTGGTCGGTCACGTTCTCCACGTCCTCCCGGTTCGGGATCCAGCCGGCGTGCCAGGCCGACGCTAGCGACTGCCGCACCGCCCACCGCTCGCGCTCATCCAGCTGAGCGAACAGCTCGGGCCAGCGCTCCTCGATGTCGAACTTCTCAGCCATGACGGGCCCCTCCCCTGCTCTCCCACCCTACTGAGAAGACGGTTCTCACGGTGTACTGATCCCCAGAGCACGAGACGCTCCACCTCGTGCAAGAGGGCCAAGCACAGCGCCGACCATGACCACCGCGACCGCGAGGCCTTTCTAACCCCCGGGGACGCTGAGGATCATGCTGGAGCGATGCCCGGGGAAAGGGTCACGAGCATGACTAGCATCAACCTATGCCCACCGGCCCGAAGCACTCGAAGCTCACCCCCGTCGCCGACGGATCGGATGACGCGTGGGCCGAGGAGTGCCGCTGCATGATCGGCGCTGACCACTATGAGGGTGATGACGGGCCGGCGAGTGAATACATCAGTTCGTCGGACGCGGAGGACATCTGGCTGTCAAGCGGCCAAGACGAGGACTACGACTTTCGCTAGCCCGGGCAGGCCTCGTCAACCTTGAGCAGCAGTGACGCCAGGCAACACAAGCCCTTCGGTGGCAGCCCCCTGGCAGGATGCATCCATGAGCAAACTCGACACGGCGTGGGCTATCAGCGAGATCGAAGCATTCCTCAGCGTGACCGCCCAGGTAAGCCCCAATCGTCCAGGCTCAGGAATGGTCTACCTCGGCACTGTCATGCGGGGCCCAAGCACCGAGGCTGACGCCCGAGCCCACGTGGTCGAGCAGATCCTTGACCGCGTTCTTCCTCAATGGAAGACGGAGCGCCCAGAGAGGGACAAGGAGTACAGGTGGCTGCGGGGCCAGGCCTCGCGGGCAAAGACCGCGCTCGAACGCCGCGAAGAGCTCGCTCAGAGGCTCGGCAACGACGCTCCCGAGATGGACGCTAGCAAGCTGCACCCCTGGGCATGGGAGAGCGGTGCATCTTTCTGGCGCACCGGCTACTACCACCAAGCCGTGATGCAAGCTGCTATCCGTGTCAACACAGAAACCCAAGCAAAACTTGGGCGGGTAGACGTCTCGGAAACTAAACTCTTCAACGAGGCATTCTCGCTCGACGCCGCTAAGCCGGGTGCGCCGCGACTTCGTCTAGCGAAAGACGACGGTAGCGATACCTACAAGAACCTGCACCGCGGTGCGCGAGCCTTCGCCGAAGGGCTATACGCTGCGATCCGCAATCCCGGCATGCACCAGGGGGCGGGGGTCACTGATGAGCATCTTGCACTGGAGCAGCTCGCCGCGTTCAGTGTGCTAGCCCGATGGGTGGACCAGGCGACCGTCGAGACGGCATCTTGAAGCGGGACGCGAGGCCAGTGGAGCCGGTCGAACGTCCTGTCCGTGGGAACAAGACATGCACGATGAGCACTACCAGGCCGTCCCCATCATTCGCTGAGCTGCACGGAAGGCAGGTACCGGTACACGGTCGCTCGCGAGACACCGAGCGCTCGTGCAATCTCGGTGTGACTCTCTCCGTTGGCGCGACGGGCGCGAGCTATCGCGAGCTTGTCGGGGTCCATCACCCGGGGCCGGCCACCGGCGCGACCCTGCGCTCGGGCGGCCGCCAGGCCCGCCATGGTGCGTTCGCGAATCAGGTCGCGCTCGAGCTCGGCGAAGGCGGCCATCATCGTGAAGAAGAACTTCCCTTCCCCCGTCGGGCTGTAGGTGCCGGCCAGCGTCCCCGTGAGGACGCGTAGACCGATACCCCGGTCACTGAGGTCGTCGGCGACCGTGAGGATGTCTTTGGTCGACCGGCCCAGCCGGTCGAGCTTCCACACCGCCAGGGTGTCCATGCCGTCGCGCATGTAGTCCAGCGCCGCGGCTAGCCCTGGACGATGGCTCGATCGGCTGCTGATCTTCTCGTCGAAGATCTTGATACAGCCGGCCGCTTGGAGGGCGTCGCGCTGCAGTTGGGCATCCTGAGCGTTGGTGGACACGCGGGCGAGGCCGACGAGGTTGTGCGTCACCCCGAAAGCGTCTCACAAACGGTCGCAGAACATAGGGGTGGCCGGGCTCCTGCGACCTGACTCCGGGACAGTTGAGCTCGGCGGCGAACGGGTCGACGACCTACCCGATGGAGAACGATCCGACCTGCGCTTGCGCCGACTGGGTTTCGTGTTCCAGTTCGGGGATCTCGTCCCTGAGCTCACCGTCGTAGAGAACACCGAGCTCCCGCTGCGGCTGACGGGAGTGCCCCGCCGGCACGCACGGGAACGCGCTCTCGAACTGTTAGAAAGCCTCGGAGTGGACGACGTCGCCAGCCGGAGGGTGAGTGAGGTCTCTGGCGGCCAGGCTCAGCGCGCAGCGGTGGCGCGGGCACTGGTTCACAATCCCGCGGTGGGCAGATTGAGCCGCCAGCTCAGCCGCGGGTCACCCGACGAGGAAAGCGCTGGCGATACTCATGACTCAGCCGGATGCCAACGGGCAAAAGCTGACGGTGGGGCAACTAACCTCGCCTGCGGCCGCGTGGATACCACCAAGTCGTCCAACCGCCGGGCATACTCGAATATGAGTGCACTGTCCCGATCGAGCTGACGTAGGTCCTCCAGCGGTCCGGTAATGGTGTAACTCCGACCATCCCGGGTAAACCGGGACCGAGTGACGCCGACACCGGTCCAGTGCCACCAGTAGGCGTGAACGACATCGTCACGCCGTCCCTTGACGTTGACGCGCTCTGCCCAGTCGAGGATCACGCTGAGCGGCTCCGAGAGAGCATGGCCGCTATCCACCACCCTACGGAGCCGCTTCACCAATCCCGTCCAGTTCAGGTCGACATGCTCGAACTGTTGTCCTTTGCCCTCGGCGCTCAGGATCACTCGCTTCATCGCAGCTTCGGCGTGACCGCCAGCGACCGTAACGGCACCAATTCTCTCGTAGAGAGAAGCTCGAAAACTGAGGTCGGCGGCAGTATCGCCGCCAAGACGGCCATACCGAAACGTGGCGGCATCCAGGTCGGCGTTATGGGGTCGCGAGATCACGGTCACTTCGGCAGAGTATGAGAGGTGCTCAAAATCGTGATCGAACCGGTACACGAACGCCGCACCTGGCGGGGGCCACTGCTCCGTCATGAGTAGAGCATTGCACCCACCCCCTACAGCCACACGGTTGATCGACCCTGGCTCCCCTGGCGTGCCGCGCCATCCAGCCGCCGGCTCTCGACGCCACGCATCTCAATCGGAGACCATGCGTGGATGCAGGTCGGCGATGTGGACGGCCACGGCCGATACGGCGTCCTCGACGAGGATGCCGATGGCTTGCTGTGTCAGGAGTGCGGGGCACCGCTTCACCCATCTCGGCCTGCACGCCTACAAGGCACACGGGCTCACAGCGAAGGAGTACCGCGCCGCGCACGGGCTGGGCCGGCGGGGCTGGTCGCCGAGACCACGAGACGGACCATCGCGGACAGTGCACGGCAGCAACTCTCCTGCAAGAGCTTGTTCGTGCAGAACCGGGACCCGGCGAGGGCCACTGCAGCGCGTCTAATGGCGGGGAGTGAGTTCTCGCCGGCGCGTCTGGAGGCGATGCGGCGAGCAAGCACCGGGAAGGGGGCCCGACAGCGGCTCGAACCGTCGTGGCTTGCGAGCAGTGCGGGTTGGAGTTCTGTCCGTTGACCGGCGCGAAGAGGCGCCGTTTCTGCTCACGTTCGTGCGCCTCGAAGTTCAACCGGGCGAGCCGGTCTGGCTAGCGAGGACTGTCGTACCAGCGGACCACGCCGTTCGCGGAGTGCGCCCCGGCTGAGTGCACCTGAGGCTGCGTTGAGAGCCCCGGCGGCGGTCTCCACCTCGATCGCGGCGGTGACGGTGCCGGTGGCACCGTCACCGCGGTCGTCCTCCCATGCGTAGTGGACTCCGTCCTCAACCGTGGTGTGCCAGACGCCGAGGCGCCGGCAGGCCTCCTCGAGAGAGTCGATGGTGGCGCGCAGCTCCCCGAGCATCGCGTAGGAGTCTGAGGGGACGGGCACGTCGCGAGTTCGACCGCCGAAACTGCCTAGTCTTCGTGCGCCGTCAACACGCAGGATGGGCTCGCCGCCGCGCTCAGCCATGGCTTCGGTCTGCCAGGTGCACAGAGTCACGGCGAGTTCCCCCTTCGATCGCGGGCATGCCGACGGCCCTGTTCCCGACGGATTGGTGTGGCGTGCGGCACCGTTGGCGCCTGCGCGGGCCACCGCCGGTATGCCTCGAACTGGCGCGCGGTGGGTTGGCGTAGCGTCCGGCGAACCCAGACGAACGGGCTGCGGATTGCGACGTGTGCGAACTTGATCGTGTTCATCGCGCCCCACAGCGTCGGCACCCACCACCAGCCGGAGCTGTCGACGTGAAGGTGCCCTCCGCTCCAGGTCATCGCCAGGTAGTACAGGGGTGTGAGAGCGACACCGATGGGAAGGCCCCACTTGATCCCGCGGTCGGTGTTGACCCAGCGGACCAGGTGGCTGGTCGGCATCCATGCATGGAAGAAGGCGTAGACGTGGAGCGCGAGCGCGAACCAGAACCGGAAGATGAGGTAGAAGAGCACGATGCCGCCTCTCGCTCATGGCCGGCTGGGGATGAGCCAGCCCCCTCGCGGTGAAGGGTGGCGCTACCGGTTCCGCCGTTGCGTCGGTAGACGGTGAGGTTGTGGACAACTCGCGCCTGTGGACGGCCGTTGTCGGCTCCGTTCGCCCCGCGTGCGCGGGGGCGACGAGACGAGCAGTTTCGTCGTCAACCGCTCATCACCCCGACCCTCGCGCCGGGGTGACGGCGCGCTCGCTCGGCGGGATGACCGGCACGACGGCGTTATCCACAGATTCCTAGCCAGTGGCCCCGTCGTTGGGTACTTCCGTCCACGCTGGGTTCCATGCGCGCGATTCCGGCAGAGGCCTGGGGCGTCCTAGAGACTGCGCGTGTGCGCGCGCGAACGGCCCGCTGCGCCCCTGCGGACCTGGCCGGTGGCCTCGGCACGGCGGAGGGCTTCCGCGGCGCGGCGCCGGTCGCGTTCTTGGACGAGTGTTTGGGTCGAGGCGCCGAGCGGCGCGGGGCCGGTGATGCCGTACCGGTCACGATAGGCCGCAACGACCGCCAGCTCGTCGAGCCAGCGTTCGCGATCGCCAGCACCGAGCGGTCGCTCACCATCACGAGACAGCCACGCCGCCTGTTCGCGGACCGCAGCCGCGGTGAGCGTGCGGGCGCGGTGCTCGATGAGCTCGCGGCGTTCGGCCAGCGCGCGAGCTGCGTCGGCGGGCAGCGGGCCGATGACGGCCGGGATGAGTCCGGCGATGAGATCTGGCGTCACGCCGGGTGCGGGTCGTGCTGTGGCTCGGGCGAGGCGGGCGGTGAGGACGGCGGCGACGTCGTCGGCGTCGAGCAGCGTGCGCTGGGAGACCAGGCGCGGCAGCAGTGTGTCGACGTTGTGGCGGTTGGCCTCGGCGCGGCGCAGCTCGGCCATCAAGACGTTGAAGGCTTCGGACTTGATGGCCCGGTCGGCTTCGGCGGTCGTGAGCGCGCCCGCGCTGACAAGCGCGTCGGTGACGAGCCGAGTCCAGCGGTCGCGTTGGGCGATGCCGGCGATGGTCTCGTACTCGGCTGCGACCTGCCTGATTCCGGTCCACCGCTCCTGCTCGGCGGTGGTGGTCTGGTGCGCGGTCAGCTCGAGTCCGGAGTGGTTAAGGACGCCGAAGAGGACGGTGCGCGCGGAGGTGTCGGCGTCGGCCGGGGTGGCGTGCAGTGGGTCGGGCTTGTCGAGGGCGACGTAGGCGGTGTTGGCGCGTCGGCCGCGGGTCATGGATACGTACAGGTTTTCGCGGGTGGTCGACGGGGAGACGACGACGTGCGCGGTGTCGACGGTGATGCCCTGGGCGCGGTGGGCGGTGACGGCGTAGCCGAGGTCGACGTGCCGGCCGACGTACCCGGCCGGGAGCGTCACACTCGCCCCGCTGGGGTCGCCGACTCGGTGCACGTCGAGCCTCCCGTCGCTTCCGACGTGGGTGACGGTCCAGCGGTCGCCGTTGCGGACCCACGTGTCTGGGCTGGGGCGCAGTCGACGGTCGTTGCGGCGCGTGATGATCACATCACCGGCCGACGCGCGGGCGTCATCGCGCAGCGGGACGTCCCGCCGCGTGGACGTGAGGCCCGACTCGATGCGTTCGGCACGGGCACGCTCGTTGAGGTGCCGCACGGATTCGGCGGCCTCGGTGACGAGGATGGCCGAATGCCCGACGCGCAGGTCCTCCTGCCATGCCTCGTACGCGGCGTCGATCATGGCCTCGGTGGTGCCCTCGAGGATGCGGCCGTTGCTCTCGTACGCGTCGATCGCAGCGACGTCGCCGTCACGCAGCGCGAGGGACGCGTCCTTCTCCCACTCGTGGACGAAGCGTCGCACCTCGACCAGCTGTGCGAGGTGGCCGTCGCGGGCCTCGACGAGCATGGAGAACGCTCCGCCGGCGTCGACGGACTGGAGCTGGGCCGGGTCCCCGACGAGGACGACCTTCGCGCCGACCTCGGCCGCGCGGGTGGCGATGTCGTCCAGGGTGCGGGTGGAGGCGAGGGTGGCCTCGTCGAGGATGACGAGCTGCCCCGTGCGGAAGTCCGCTTTGCCGCGCCGGTGGTCGTGGACCCACTTGGCTGTGTTGTCGCAGCCGATGCCAAGGTCTTCGGCGAGCACCTGCGCGGCGGCGGCCGACGGCGCCATGCCGACCACGGACCGGGGCCCGTGCTGGGCAGTCCAGGCACCGAGAAGGGCGGCCATCGCAGTGGACTTACCGGAGCCCGCCGGGCCGACCAGCAAGTCCAGGCGCCA
>NZ_JAYDZY010000024.1:0-12336 GCF_035607575.1 Georgenia sp. H159
TCGATCAGAACATCCCGCGATCACTCGCTGCCCGGCTCACCACCGCTGGGCGGGAAGCGCAGCACACCGCCGTGCTAGCGGACATGCCAACCTCCCTGTAGGCGGACACGAGCCTCCCTGCTGACGGACAGCTGATCTCCCTGTCTGTGGCCCGTGGGATCGGCCCGTGTCGGTCCCGATGAAGGCGTCCCTCCGGGGTTTGCTCGAGGTTCTCGACACCTTGAGCAGGTTCCACCGGAGGGACGCATGAAGAAGTGTGACAGGGAGATCATGGAGATTCTCGAAGCGTTCGATGCAACAGAGAGTGCGCACTCGGCCGCGCGGCTGGCCGGGGTGGATGCCAAGACTGTGCGGCGCTATGTCGCTGCCCGCGACGCTGGCCGCCCGGTGACCGGTACCTCGCGGCGGCCGCGGATGATCGACGGGTACTTGCCGAAGGTCGAGGAGTGGGTGGAGCGCAGTGCTGGCAAGGTCCGCGCCGACGTCATCCACGAGCGGCTCGTCGGCATGGGGTTCACCGGCACTGAGCGCACCACGCGCCGAGCGGTCGCGGAGGCGAAGGCGGCGTGGCGGGCGGGGAACCGGCGGATGTATCGGCCGTGGATCACCGAGCCGGGGCTGTGGCTGCAGTTCGACTGGGGCGAGGGACCGAAGGTGCCCGGCCCCGACGGCGCGATGCGGCGCACGCTGCTGTTCTGCGCGTGGCTGGCCTGGTCACGCTTCCGCGTGGTGATCCCGGTGTGGGACCAGACCCTGCCCACGCTGATCGCCTGCCTCGACCAGACCCTGCGGCGGATCGGTGGGGCGCCGACCTACGTGCTGACCGACAACGCCAGACGGTGAGCATCGACCACGTCGCAGGCGTCGCGGTGCGCCACCCGCAGATCGTGGCGGCAGGGCGGCACTACGGCACCCAGGTCCACACCTGTGTCCCCTTCGACCCCGAGTCCAAGGGCGGCACTGAGTCCACCGTCCGGCTGGCGAAGGCCGACGTGGTGCCCACCGAGGCCAACCTGCGACCCGAGTACGGCTCGTTCGCCGAGCTGGAGGAAGCGTGTGAGGAGTTCTGCGCCAAGGTCAACAGCCGCCTCCACCGCGAGTCCGCGCGCATCCCGGCCGAAGCGCTGGCCGAAGAGCGCCGCCGGCTGCACGTGCTGCCGGCCGCCCCACACACCCTCGCTCTGGGCGAGACCAGGACGGTGAACACCGATCAGACGGTGCGCTACGGCTCGGTGCGCTACTCCACCCCGCCCGGCCTGGTCGGCGCCGAGGTCTGGGCCCGCGTCGCCGGCAACGAGCTCGTCCTGGTCGCCGACCTCGACACCCTGCCCCGCCGTCCCCAGTGGGCCGGGGAGCGTCGCGGACTCATCGAGGTCGCTCGCCACCGGCTCTCCACCCCGGGCACTCCGCGGATCGACCTGGCCCACTACCCCGACCATCCTCAGGACCCCGACGGGGCGCCCAAGCCGCCGCGGCCGCGGGCTCGCAGCGCCGCCGAGCACGAGTTCCTCGCCCTGGGCGACGGGGCCCGCGACTGGCTGGTCGCCGCCTCGGCCGCCGGAGCGACACGCATCCGGGCCAAGATGGCCGCCGCCCTCGAGCTCGCCGCCCTGGTCGGCACCCCGGCTGTCGCGGCGGCCCTGACGGCAGCTGCGGCCGCAGGGCGCTTCGGCGAGGAAGACCTCACCGCCATCGTCGCCCACCAAGCCACCACTGCCCCTACCGGCGATCTCGTCATGGCCGACGAAACGCACTCCGCCCAGCCCGGCACCGCCACCTGGGCCGGCTTCACCACCAGCAAGGAGACCACCCGATGACCACCACCACGACGAGGACCGCGATGCCGGCGGCGCCGGCGCTGCCCGAGGACCTCACCGCGGTCCTCAAGCGCATGCGCATGCCCTACCTGCGCGCCGCCGCCCCCGAGGTCCTCGCCACGGCCAAGGCCCAACGCTGGGACCCCACCGAGGTCCTGTGCGTCCTGCTCGCCGAGGAGGCCCGCGGCCGCGACGAGGCCACCCGGGCCATGCGCCGCAAGGCCGCCGGGCTCCCCGCCGGGAAGACGTTCGACTCCTGGCGCGAGGACGACTCCTCCATCCCGGTCCCGACCCAGTCGGCGCTGGCCACCCTGGAGTGGGTCCACCGCACCGAGAACCTCGCCATCTCCGGACCATCAGGCACCGGCAAGACCCACTTCGTTGAGGCCCTGGCCCACAAGGTCATCGACGCCGGCATGCGCGTCTCGTGGTTCACCCTCGAGTCCCTCAACGCCGCGATCGGCAAGGCCGCCGTCGACGGCTCGGTCAGCAAGGTCATCGCCCGCATCGCCCGCGCCGAGCTCATCGTCGTCGACGACATCGGCATGCTGCCCTCCAGGCAGGCCGCCGCCGAGGCCTTCTACCGCCTCGTCGACGCCACCTACGAACGCCGCAGCCTGGCCGTGACGAGCAACATCCACCCCGCCGGGTTCGACACCATCATGCCCAAGACCCTGGCCACCGCCGCCGTCGACCGGCTCCTGCACCACGCCCACGTCATCATCACCGAGGGCACCTCACTCCGGCTCGCCGAGGCCACCGCCGGACGCGGGGTGGTCCCCTTGAACTGAGCACCCCAGGGAGATCAACTGTCCGCGGACAGGGAGATGAACTGTCCGCCTACAGGGAGGTCTCCTGTCCGCCCACGGGGAGGTCCCGCTGTCCCTTGACACGCCGAACTGGGAATGGAACGTACGGCTGACGAAGACATCTTCGAGTGGTGCCGGCAGAACGACGCGGTGCTTCTGACAGCTGACAAGAGACTCACGAAGTACCTCGCTGTACAGCAGGCAACTGACCCCTCTGTCGTGATCCTCCGGGGCTACCTGCTCGACGTTGCACGAATGGAAGCCGATCTCCTCGACAACCTGGACGCCATTGAGGGCACCATCAGCGGCGAGGGTAACGCCGTGTTCTCGATGGGGCCGGACCGCCTGACGAGGGTTCAGCTGCTGCCGCTGATCTCCGAAGCTGGCTGATTCATCCGGGGATCCGACGGCCCAGCGGCTGCGTATGTGTGATGGTGACGCGGCCTCGTGCCTGCGCCACGGGTATCAGATTCGCAGCCAAGCCGCCCACTTCGAGCGCTCGACCCAGCTTCCGCTCGATCTGATCGGGGTTGTCCGCAGGCCGCCGTCCTCCAGGGTCTTGTCGCCAGGTCGTCGATCGACGGCCGACGTCGAAGATCGCGTCGATCTCGCGCGCGGACAGACGCGAGGGCGCCTTCAGAAGGTGTTGGCCGATGCGTCGGCGCTGCACCACGATGACGGCACCGTCCTCGGGTTGCTGCTTGACCGTGAAGCCCTTGTAGCGCCCATCACCGCGATCACGCCGGTCGCCGTCACAGGGAAGCCGACCTGCGCCGTCAGCCGGCGGCCTGCCCGTCGCGCCTCGTGTCGGCTGTTCCGCACGTAGGGCAGGCGTCGGCCGTTGACCATGAACGTGTCACCGCCGACCCAGACCGAGGCGTTGGGGTGGTGCTTCGCGTTGACGGTGAACACGCCGGCCGGACCGATGGCGACGTGATCGATGTCCGAGCCACGTTGCCCCACACGAACCGCGTGGAGGACCCGCCACTCAGGTCCGAGCTTGGCGAGCTGCGCCGCGACCGCCTCCTCACCGTCGGCTCCGATCCGCCAGGCGCGCTCCTCGGTCCTCGCCCCGACCAAGCGAGCCAGTGCACCGCGCAGGCGTCCTTGCGCCGCTCGCTCGGCGAGGGCGCGCTCACGAGCCGCCGCGCCGAGCGGGCGGGTCGCCGAGAACGCCGCCGCCACAACGGTCCCGCTGAGCGCGGACGAGGTCGCCGAGCTCGACGCTCTCGCCGCCACCGTCCCGGTCCGCGGGAACCGGTACAACGATGCCGGCATGCGCATGGTGGGGCTGTAGGAAGCGCGTGCCAGGTCCATGGTGGGCAGTCCGGCCGGGCCCGCCGGGGTGTGTTACCCCGGAAGGTCTGTGGATCAGTCGGCCGATTCGGCGCGACGCCGCAGAGCATCTAGCGCTCGATCAGCGTGGGCCTCCATCCGTAGCTCGCTGTGGATCACCGCCAGGATCCGCCGGTCTGGGGCGATGACGAAGGTCGAGCGGCGCAGCGGTAGCAGGTCGCCCTGCGCGCGAGTCACCCCGAAGGCGCGGCACACCTCACCGGTCACGTCGGCCAGCAGCGGATATCCAAGCCGATTGGCACGGTCGAACCGGCCCTGCTGGTCCACGCTGTCTCGGCTGATCCCCACGACGCGCGCCCCAGCGGCGGCGAATTCTGCGGCGAGGTCGCGGAAGTGGCAGCTCTGGGCGGTGCAGCCGGGACTCATCGCCGCAGGGTAGAAGAAGAGCACGAGCGGCCCGTCGGCGAGCAGAGTTGAGAGCCGGACGGCGTCGCCGGTCTGGTCGGGAAGGGTGAAGTCGGGCGCGAGGGTGCCGGCCTCGAGCAGTCCGGAGCGTGTCATTGCCTCTCCTTTTCGGGCCGCTAACCCAGATCCAACAAGGGACCGGCCAGGGCGAGCCGCAGGTCGTGCCCGGCACCGGTGAACAGCCCCAGGACCATGAGGGCGGCGCCGGCCCGTGCTGGGTTCTTGAGCAGCTGCGTCTGCTCCACCACCCGGGCCTGCGCGTCGGCGGCCCCCGCGGGTCGTGGATGACCAGTGCGGTGGGAGGTAGGAGGACCGTCAGGAACAGCGCCCCGAGACCTCCCTCCACCCCGAGCAGTCACGATCGGTAGCCCACTGCCGACCACCGCCGCCGGCACGATCGACCTGGGCGCACCGAGCGAGCCGGCATAGGCGACCACCATCGAGGTGCGGGTCAGATCCCGCGGTTCGGACGCGAGGAACAGTGGCACGCACGAGATCCGTTCAACGAGAACGAATACTTCCATCCCGCCATCCGCTCCGTTCAGCCCCGGGGTGCCAGCGCACCCACCCGCACTTATGAATGGTAAGCCCGAACGGGTCACGAGACTAGCCCCCTGGTGGGGCCACCGGGTCACGCGATGCCCCCCTGGACCGTCCGCGGCGCGGGGGAGGCGGTGAATGCCCGGCGGTCCAGTGCCCCGCCCGCAGCGGGCGACGGAACTGATCGGCGGCCGTTGGACCGGGTCCATCATCCTGGAACTTCTCGCCGGGGAGCGCCGCATCAAACGAGATCGGGGCTGTCCGACCGCCTGCTCAGTGAGCGCCCGCACCTGCTGGGAGGCCGACTGATACGCCGCACCGGCGCGAGAGCTCGTACTGCGAGAACTGGCCGCGTGGGCCAGCCGGTGGAGGATCGGGGCTCGTCAGGAACCCGGCATGGAGACGAAATCGTGGCTGACCATGCCCGGCGGGGCGTCTACCGGTGCACCACGCTGGCGTGGCCGTGCGCCGTGCGCACGGTGGCGCAACGCGGCCCTGTGTGGCCGTGGACGCCGATCCTGGGGCGGGGCGGGCATACGGGGTGCGCGTCGAGGTGTGGCGGTGAGTCCTTACCGAGTGTAGGTCAGCCTGCGGTGTCCTCGCTCAGGGCTTGTTCCGCGGCGCGGTGCAGTGCCGCGAAGGCGGTCGCCACGGCGTGCAGGGCCTCGATGTCCAGCCGTGAGAGCAGGTCGCGTCGGTGCTCGGCGCCGGCTGTCAGGAGGCGGTCGACGGTGGTGAGGCCATCGGCTGTGAGCTCGACGAGGCGGGTCCTGCGGTCCTGGGGGTCCTCCGCCCGGTGCACCAGTCCGCGTTCGACGAGGCGGTCGACCAGTCCCGTGACGCTGGCGGGGGTGATGCCGAGGGAGTCGGCGAGTCGATGGCTGACCACGGGCCCCTCCGCGCTCAGGTGCAGGAGCGCCTTGAGCTGTTGCATTGTCAGGGCGGTCTCGAGCAGAGGGCTCACCCGGGTGCGTGAGTAGAGCCGCACGAGGGCCCGCTCGTGCTCTTCGATGGCGGCGATCACCTCGCCGCGTCCGCTCTCGTCGGTGATGGCCATATGCTTCGTGTCATCCTTAGTGTCTCGGGAATCCCAACATACCTGGAGTGGACATGGTCGGCCTCGCTCGGCTCAGCCTCGCAAACCGCGCGATTGTGGCGCTCCTGACGGCGATGATCATCGTCGCGGGCGTCTTCTCCGCCACGTCGCTGCGGCAGGAGTTGATCCCGTCGCTGGAGATTCCGGTCGCGGTCGTGGTGACCCCTCAGCCCGGCGCGGCGCCGGACGTGGTTGAGCAGCAGGTCACCACGGTGGTCGAGAACGCGGTGGCCGGTATCGAGGGCTTGGAGGGGACGACGTCGTCCAGCACCAACGGGCTGTCGATGGTGACCGTGGAGCTGGCATACGGAACCGACATGGACGACGCCGAACAGGAGTTGCAGCAGGCGGTGAACCGGGTGGCCTCGACCCTGCCGGCCGGCTCCGCACCCACGGTCGTGGCCGGCAGCATCGACCAGCTCCCGGTCGTGCAGCTGGCCGTGGCGGCCCCGGAGGCGGGCGAGCGGGAACTTGTGGCGCACCTCGAGGATGAGGTACTGCCGCAGTTGCGCGCCGTGGAAGGTGTGCGGGAGGCCACGCTCTCCGGGACCAGGGAGGTGCAGGTCCTGATCACCCCGGACCCGGCCGCGCTGGTCGCCTCCGGGGTGGGGATGGAGGCCATCACCGCGACGCTGGAGGCCAACGGCGTCGTCGTCCCGGCGGGCACAGTCCGCGACGACGGGCGCCGCCTGAGCGTTGTCGTCGGTGAGCGGCTGAGCACCGTGGACGACATCGTCGCCCTGCCCCTACCGGGCCCGCCCAGTGGGCAGCCAGCGACCCTGGGCGATGTCGCGACGGTGCAGATCGAACCCGTCGATGCCACGTCCTACGCGCGCACCAACGGCGAGGAGAGCGTGGCTGTCGCGATCACGAAGTCGCCGGACGGGAACGTGGTCAGCATCTCCGAGGCGGTTCGCGACCTCATCCCCGAGTGGGAGGAGTCGCTGGGCGATGGTGCTGGGGTGGACGTGGTCTTCGACCAGGCGCCCTTCATCGAGCAGTCCATCGAGGATCTCAGCACCGAGGGCCTGCTCGGGCTTGTGTTCGCCGTCCTGGTGATCATGCTGTTCTTGCTGTCGCTGCGCTCGACGTTGGTCACCGCCGTGTCCATCCCGCTGTCCCTGCTGATCGCGATGATCGGGCTCTCCGTCGGCGGGTACACCCTGAACATCCTGACCCTGGGTGCGCTGACCGTCGCCGTCGGCCGGGTGGTCGACGACTCCATCGTCGTCATCGAGAACATCAAGCGGCACCTGGGCTACGGTGAGGAGAAGTCCGCGGCGATACTCGCGGCCGTCCGCGAAGTCGCCGGAGCGGTGACCTCGTCGACCATCACGACCGCTGCAGTGTTCGTGCCGCTGGGCATCGTCGGCGGCCAGGTCGGCGAGCTTTTCCGGCCCTTCGCCTTCACCGTGGCCATCGCGTTGCTGGCCTCGCTGCTGGTGTCCCTGACGATCGTCCCGGTCCTGGCCTACTGGTTCCTGCGCGGCACCGGTGAGCGTGCCGGGACGGGCGCGCACCGCGACCGGGCCGAGGAGCGGGAGCGCTCAGGCCTGCTTCAGCGTTCGTACGTGCCGGTTCTGCGCGCGTGTCTGCGCCACCCGGTGCTGACGCTCGTTGCCGCCGCCGTGGTGCTGGCCGGAACCGTCGGGTTGTCCTCACGGTTGGAGACGAACTTCATCGGGGACGCGGGCCAGGACACCGTCGCAGTCAGCCAGGAGCTTCCTCCGGGCACCTCACTGGAGGCGACGAACGAGGCGGCGCGCCAGATCGAGGAGGTCATCGCCGATCTGGACGGCGTGGAGACCTATCAGGTCACCGTCGGCTCGGGCGGTGGTATCGAGGCCGCGTTCCTCGGTGGCGCCGGCGGTTCGAACACGGCGACGTTCTCCATCACCGCCGAGTCCGACGCCGAACCCGACCAGATCCAGCGCGAGCTGCGCGAGAGACTGGCCGAGCTCAGCGACGTCGGGAACGTGACGGTCACGGCGGCGCAGGCCGGATTCGCGCTGCCCCCGGTGGAGGTCCTCGTGCGGGCGGACGACGACGAAGCGCTGCGAGAGGCGGCTGGCGCCGTCCAGCAGGCGATGGACGAGGTCGACGGACTGACCGACGTGGTCAACAACCTCGCCTCCGACACCCCGGCGGTGACGGTGGAGGTCGACCGCGAGGCCGCGGCCGCCGCGGGCACCAGCGAGGCCGCGATCGGCCAGGCGCTGGCCGGCATGCTCCGCGGAGCGCCCGTGGGCCAGGCCGGCATCGAGGGGGAGACGTTGGACGTGGTGCTGCGGCTGGGCGAGGCCCCGGCGGACGTTGCCGCCCTGCGCGCCGCCCCGGTGCCCACGGCCAGCGGCGTGGTACCGCTGGGCCAGGTCGCGGAGGTCACCGAGGTCGAGCAGGCCACCTCCCTGACCCGCCAGGACGGAGTCCGCACCGCGAGCGTCACCGCCACGTCCACCGACCAGAACCTCGGTGGAGTCACCGCCCGCCTCCAGGAGAAGCTGGACGCCCTGGCGCTGCCCGACCGGGCCCAAGCCGAGATCGCCGGAATCAGCGCCGAACAGCAGGACGCCTTCGCCGACCTCGGCCTGGCGCTGCTGGCCTCGATCGCGATCGTCTACCTCGTCATGGTCGCGACCTTCAGGTCCCTGACCCAGCCGCTGATCCTGCTGGTCTCCGTGCCGTTCGCCGCGACCGGCGCGCTGGGTATGCTGCTCGCCACCGGGACACCACTCGGCGTGCCGGCACTGATCGGGCTGCTCATGCTGGTCGGGATCGTGGTCACCAACGCCATCGTCCTGATCGACCTCGTCAACCAGCACCGGCGCCGGGGCCTACCGGGTACCGAGGCCGTCATCGAGGGCGCCCGCTACCGCCTGCGACCGATCCTCATGACGGCCGCGGCCACGATCGGCGCCCTCATACCGATGTCCCTCGGGCTCACCGGTGGCAGCGTGTTCATCTCCCAGCCACTCGCCCTGGTGGTCATCGGCGGGCTGACGACGTCCACCCTGCTCACCCTCGTGCTGGTCCCGGTGCTCTACGACCTCCTCGACCGGGCGCGCACCCGGCGCGCCCGCCCACACCACCGTGCCGAGGTACAGTCTTCCTGAGAACTACGACGGCCTGGCTCAGGCACCTGACAGGCGCCCGGCGGCCGTCAGGTGCCTGAGCCTCGACGTCGCTGACCGGCGGGTCCTGGTCTCCAGGGCACAACCGGCACCGCCCAGGGCAAGCATTATCTCCGCCGCGAAACGCTCGTTGATCCAGCACCCGGGGAACCGGGGACGACTTCCGGTAACTCCGACGGCAATGCCTCGGCGCCCGGGTAGGCGAATGCCGAAGCCGCCGCGACCCAGAAGACCGCCGTCCCCGCCTCACAGTCAGGCCACGCTCCTCACCGCCGTCGCGCAAGGCATAGATGGAGCGACACACCGCCGAGCAGGCCACCAGGATTGACCGTCATCGCACCACGGGAAACGGGCGGGAATGACGACACCCGCGGCTCGCCAGGCCCCCTCCTCGGCGGTCAGACCCCCGTCCGCGCGTCATCGACCCTGAGGGGTCACCTGCGGTGCACTGCCGGAGCCGTGTCGCGCGAAGTGCTCGATTTCTACAGTGAGGAAGACTGCCGTCGATGAGGCCACGGCGCGCCCGTCGAGGTCGCGCAGCGTCCCAGCAACGAAGAACTTGCGGTCCTCCCGCCTCATCACGCTCGCCTCCAGCCGGTAGGCGACCCCCACGCGTACCGGAGTCAGGTACTCCACGGCGAGCTGGCGGGTCACCGCCGGCGTCCCCAGCAGGTAAGGCAGGAATCCAAACAAGTCATCGAAGACGGTGGCGACCGCGCCACCGTGGACGACCCCGGGAGCTCCCGCGTGGCGATCGCCGAACGTGTGCTCGGCGACCACTTCGTCACCACGGCGACGGACCTGGAGTCGATGGCCGTGGGGGTTGTCGGGCCCGCAGCCGAGGCACCGCTCCTGGTGCACCGGTAGGACCGCTCCCTCGGGGTGCGGCCGGGCCCTCTGCGCCCAATACGCCCGCATCATCTCCAGGTCAGGCACGTACGCCACCTCCTCCTGAGACTGTACAACCCGCCGGGCCCGGCACCTGTGGGCCCTCGCCCCAGTCGGACGAACCCAGAGCCGCTCAGGACGCATTCGCAACTCCGGGTCACCTTGCCGCGTGAGAGACCGCGGCTAGTCGGATACCTGACCCCACTCTGCTGCCCAACAGGAAATTGCGTCGACCGCTGGGCCCAGGGCTCGCCCCTTCGCCGTCAGCACGTATCGCGGGGCGCCTGTGGCGACGGGACATGTGCGCGAGAGGAGTCCTGCACCTTCCAGCTCTCGGAGCCTCTCGGCCAGCAGGCGGTCAGACAACCCGGGGATCGCGGCGCGGATCTCGCTGAAGCGCTCGATGTGAGCCATCAGCGCGTGAAGGATGACACCGTTCCAACGCCTACCGAGGAGCTCAACGGCCTGGTGGAACGATGGGCAGTAGCGTGCGCGGCTCTCGCCCGCCTGGCCGATCTCCTCGTAAGCCACCTCGACCCCCACGTCTGCTCGAGTCGAGCGTGATTGACGTGCACCGATGATACTGCTATACCTCACTTACTTACACATCGTAAGCGGTGACCCTCGGAGGGTGACGTGGACGTCCTTGTACTCATCGGCAGGGTGCTCTTCGCCCTGCTCTTCCTCGGTTCAGGCTACGGTCACCTCGCCCAGCGGCAGATGATGGCCGGCTACGCCACAGGTAAGGGAGTGCCGGCCGCCAACCTGATGGTCCCGCTGACGGGACTGCAGATTATCGTCGGCGCGCTCATGGTCGCCCTGGGGATCTGGCCCGACGTGGGCGCCCTGCTGCTGGTGGCCTTCCTCGTACCGACAGCCTTCATCATGCACGGATTCTGGGCCGAGGCAGACCCCGGAGCCAAAGCCATGGAGCAGACCCAGTTCCTCAAGGACATGGCCCTCGCCGGTGCGGCACTGGTCATGTTCGCGCTCTTCGCCCATCTCGGCGACGATCTCGGCTTGGTCCTTGTCGGCCCGTTGTTCACCCTGTCGTGAGCGACGCGCTCCCCATTGCCATGCCTGGGCGACGTGGCTCATGGCCCTCGACGACCCCTGGCGCTCTTGCCATATCGGGGCACGGTCCAGAGGCCGTCCGCGACGTTGGTGGTCAACATTTGAGTTCGCTCACCTGCGCCTGGGCAAACAGGTGCACACCCTCCGCTCAGCGCCGCGACCGAGAGCGGGCGCTGACGGCACGGCCCGGCTATCGGGTCGCGCACTTTCCGTTCATTACTCGAAGAGGAGTATCTCCATGGCAGGACGACTGGAGGGCAAGGTAGCCCTCATCACCGGCACGGCAGACGGACAGGGACGGGCCGCCGCTCTCGCCTTCACCGCTGAAGGCGCCAAGGTTGTGGGCTGTGATCTCAAGGCGGAGCTGGCCGAGGAGACTGTCGAGCTCGTTCGGGCGCGGGGCGGTGAGATGGTCTCGATGCAGCCACTGAATCTGGGCGACGAAGCCGCGGTGCAGCGCTGGATCGACTTCGCCGTCGAGCAGTACGGCGACTTCGACATCCTCTACAACAACGCCTCCGGCGTCCGCGGCGGCACCATCGAGTCCTTGACCCGTGCGGACTGGGACTTCGACATGACCAACGAGGTCACCATCTTGTTCCTGGCGATCCAGAAGGCCTTGCCGGTCTTCAAACGCAAGGGCCGCGGAACCATCCTCAACACCGGCTCGGTCGCCGCGATGGTCGGCTCGGCGATGCCGGGAAACGTTGCGGGCAATCTCGTTCACAACGTGGCCAAGGCCGCCGTCCTGCGCCTCACGGCCAATCTCGCCGTCGAGTTGTCGCCGTGGAACGTTCGCGTCAACACCGTCTCCCCGGGATTCATCGACACCCCCGCGACGCGACCGCTGTTGGAGGCCGGCGGGCGCGCGTCTGTCGAACGCGCGCTTCTCAACCCGCGGATCGGCCGGCCCGAGGACATCGCCATGGCAGCGGTGTACCTCTGCTCGGACGAGGCCGACTACGTGACCGGCGCGAACCTGGTCGTCGACGGCGGTTGGGTCGCAGGTGGCGGCGTCGGCCGCCCAGACCCCGAGGTCGAGCAGATCTTCGGCGAGGTGATGAAGAAGCTGACCAACGCCCCGACCGCCTGACAACGAGGATGTGGGCGAGGGGCAAGCCGACATCACCACCCGCACCGCCTGCAACCCCGGCGGACAGGTCACCCCGACCCGCCAGCCCAGGTCCACCGGGTCCGGACGCCGGCACCACCAACACCCT
>NZ_JAYDZY010000025.1:0-5500 GCF_035607575.1 Georgenia sp. H159
GCCCCGGTCCGGGGCTGGTCCTGGTGGGCTGGTTCTGGCGGTGTGTGTCTGTTTCTTGAGAACTCAACAGTGTGCCAAGTTTTTGATGCCATTTGATCCTGGGTGTCTGCTTGCTTTCTTCTGCCTTGTGTGGTGGGGGGTTGGTGGGTGTCTGGGGTTTTGTTTGTTTATGCCTGCTTCGTGGTTCCTCGTTTCTGCGGGGTGGGTGTTTGCTTGGATTGCTCACTGCCGGTTGGTGGTGGGTGTTCTTCGTATGGTTGTTACCCCTTTTTGGGGTGGCGCTAGACATTTACGGAGAGTTTGATCCTGGCTCAGGACGAACGCTGGCGGCGTGCTTAACACATGCAAGTCGAACGATGATGCCCAGCTTGCTGGGTGGATTAGTGGCGAACGGGTGAGTAACACGTGAGTAACCTGCCCCTGACTTCGGGATAACTCCGAGAAATCGGTGCTAATACCGGATATTTACGCGTGCCCGCATGGGTGTGTGTGGAAAGATTTATCGGTGAGGGATGGACTCGCGGCCTATCAGCTTGTTGGTGGGGTAATGGCCTACCAAGGCGACGACGGGTAGCCGGCCTGAGAGGGTGACCGGCCACACTGGGACTGAGACACGGCCCAGACTCCTACGGGAGGCAGCAGTGGGGAATATTGCACAATGGGCGCAAGCCTGATGCAGCGACGCCGCGTGAGGGATGACGGCCTTCGGGTTGTAAACCTCTTTCAGTAGGGAAGAAGCCTTCGGGTGACGGTACCTGCAGAAGAAGCGCCGGCTAACTACGTGCCAGCAGCCGCGGTAATACGTAGGGCGCAAGCGTTGTCCGGAATTATTGGGCGTAAAGAGCTCGTAGGCGGTTTGTCGCGTCTGCTGTGAAAACGCAAGGCTTAACCTTGCGCCTGCAGTGGGTACGGGCAGACTAGAGTGCGGTAGGGGAGACTGGAATTCCTGGTGTAGCGGTGGAATGCGCAGATATCAGGAGGAACACCGATGGCGAAGGCAGGTCTCTGGGCCGTTACTGACGCTGAGGAGCGAAAGCATGGGGAGCGAACAGGATTAGATACCCTGGTAGTCCATGCCGTAAACGTTGGGCACTAGGTGTGGGATCCATTCCACGGGTTCCGTGCCGCAGCTAACGCATTAAGTGCCCCGCCTGGGGAGTACGGCCGCAAGGCTAAAACTCAAAGGAATTGACGGGGGCCCGCACAAGCGGCGGAGCATGCGGATTAATTCGATGCAACGCGAAGAACCTTACCAAGGCTTGACATACACCGGAAAAGTGCAGAGATGTGCTCCCCGTAAGGTCGGTGTACAGGTGGTGCATGGTTGTCGTCAGCTCGTGTCGTGAGATGTTGGGTTAAGTCCCGCAACGAGCGCAACCCTTGTCCTGTGTTGCCAGCACGTAATGGTGGGGACTCATAGGAGACTGCCGGGGTCAACTCGGAGGAAGGTGGGGATGACGTCAAATCATCATGCCCCTTATGTCTTGGGCTTCACGCATGCTACAATGGCCGGTACAAAGGGCTGCGATACCGCGAGGTGGAGCGAATCCCAAAAAGCCGGTCTCAGTTCGGATTGGGGTCTGCAACTCGACCCCATGAAGTCGGAGTCGCTAGTAATCGCAGATCAGCAACGCTGCGGTGAATACGTTCTCGGGCCTTGTACACACCGCCCGTCACGTCATGAAAGTCGGTAACACCCGAAGCCGGTGGCCCAACCCCTTGTGGGAGGGAGCTGTCGAAGGTGGGACTGGCGATTAGGACGAAGTCGTAACAAGGTAGCCGTACCGGAAGGTGCGGCTGGATCACCTCCTTTCTAAGGAGCTCACCACACCATCGCCCGCTTCGTCGGGGTTCCCGGTGGTGTCAGGTGGCCACGCGGGGGCCGTACGCGCTCTCGGTGGTTGCTCATGGGTGGAACGTCATTGCTTGGCATGCTGTTGGGTCCTGAGGACACAGGCACGCGGCACCGGCCCCTGGTTTGGGGGTGGGTGTGGTGTGGGTGCCTCTGGTGGCCGCTTTCTGCCGGTCCGTTTCCTTGTGGGGACGGGTCGGGGTTGGTCGGTGGGTTGCTTGAGAACTGTACAGTGGACGCGAGCATCTTTGATCTTTTGTGGTCAAGTTTTTAAGAGCATTCGGTGGATGCCTTGGCACTAGGAGCCGAAGAAGGACGTGGTGGCCTGCGATAAGCCTCGGGGAGTTGGCTAACGAACCGTGATCCGAGGATGTCCGAATGGGGAAACCCAGCTGGGGTCATGCCCAGTTACCCGCGCCTGAATGTATAGGGCGTGTGGAGGGAACGTGGGGAAGTGAAACATCTCAGTACCCACAGGAAGAGATATTCCGTGAGTAGTGGCGAGCGAAAGCGGATGAGGCTAAACCGGGGGTGTGTGATAGACGGCAGTCGTTGCACCTTCGGGGTTGTGGGACCCGCCAACCTGGCCTGCCGGCCGGGTGGGGAGTGATAAAGCGTTGTCATAGTCGAACGGTCTGGGAAGGCCGGGCACAGTGGGTGAGACCCCCGTAGACGAAATGGCGGCGCCTCCCGGTGGGGATCCCGAGTAGCACGGGGCCCGTGAAATCCCGTGTGAATCTGGCAAGACCACTTGCTAAGCCTAAATACTACCTAGTGACCGATAGCGGACAAGTACCGTGAGGGAAAGGTGAAAAGTACCCCGGGAGGGGAGTGAAATAGTACCTGAAACCGGATGCTTACAACCCGTCGGAGCCTCCTTAGCTGGGGTGACGGCGTGCCTTTTGAAGAATGAGCCTGCGAGTTAGTGGCATGTGGCGAGGTTAACCCGTGTGGGGAAGCCGTAGCGAAAGCGAGTCCGAATAGGGCGTTTGAGTCGCGTGTTCTAGACCCGAAGCGAAGTGATCTAGCCATGGGCAGGTTGAAGCGCGGGTAAGACCGCGTGGAGGACCGAACCCACTTAGGTTGAAAACTGAGGGGATGACCTGTGGCTAGGGGTGAAAGGCCAATCAAACTTCGTGATAGCTGGTTCTCCCCGAAATGCATTTAGGTGCAGCGTTGCGTGTTTCTTGCCGGAGGTAGAGCACTGGATGGCTAATGGGCCCCAACAGGTTACTGACGTCAGCCAAACTCCGAATGCCGGTAAGTGTAAGCGCAGCAGTGAGACGGCGAGGGATAAGCTTCGTTGTCGAGAGGGAAACAGCCCAGACCACCGGCTAAGGCCCCTAAGCGTGTGCTAAGTGGGAAAGGATGTGGAGTTGCACAGACAACCAGGAGGTTGGCTTAGAAGCAGCCACCCTTGAAAGAGTGCGTAATAGCTCACTGGTCAAGTGATTCTGCGCCGACAATTCAGCGGGGCTCAAGCACACCGCCGAAGCCGTGGCATCAGCACATGTCCCCAGCGTCCGCCCTCGTGGTGGGTGTTCAGGGGTGTTGATGGGTAGGGGAGCGTCGTGTGGGAGGTGAAGCTGCGGGGTGACCCAGTGGTGGATCCCACACGAGTGAGAATGCAGGCATGAGTAGCGAAAGACGGGTGAGAAACCCGTCCGCCGAATGACCAAGGGTTCCAGGGCCAGGTTAATCCGCCCTGGGTAAGTCGGGACCTAAGGCGAGGCCGACAGGCGTAGTCGATGGACAACGGGTTGATATTCCCGTACCGGCGAAACACCGCCCATACCGAGCCCGGTGATGCTAACCGCCCAAGACCGCCACACGTTCCTTCGGGATCGGTGGCAGTTGCGCGCGGGACCCGATCCGGTAGTAGGTAAGCGTATTAACAGGGGTGACGCAGACAGGTAGCCACCGCGTGCTTTATGGCTATGCACGTCCAAGGGAGCAGGGCGAGGTCCAGGCAAATCCGGGCCTCATACAGCCTCAGACCTGATGGTGACCGCGAACGCGGGAAGCAGGGTGATCCTATGCTGCCAAGAAAAGCCTCGACGCGAGGTGTTAGCCGCCCGTACCCTAAACCGACTCAGGTGGTCAGGTAGAGTATACCAAGGCGATCGAGAGAATCACGGTTAAGGAACTCGGCAAAATACCCCCGTAACTTCGGGAGAAGGGGGGCCTGAGGGGTGAAGCCACTTGCTGGCTAGCCTTTGAGGGCCGCAGAGACCAGGGAGAAGCGACTGTTTACTAAAAACACAGGTCCGTGCGAAGTCGCAAGACGATGTATACGGACTGACGCCTGCCCGGTGCTGGAAGGTTAAGAGGACGGGTCAGCTCACCTTTGGTGGGCGAAGCTCAGAATTTAAGCCCCAGTAAACGGCGGTGGTAACTATAACCATCCTAAGGTAGCGAAATTCCTTGTCGGGTAAGTTCCGACCTGCACGAATGGCGTAACGACTTCTCCGCTGTCTCAACCGTGAACTCGGCGAAATTGCACTACGAGTAAAGATGCTCGTTACGCGCAGCAGGACGGAAAGACCCCGGGACCTTTACTATAGCTTGGTATTGGTGTTCGGGACGGCTTGTGTAGGATAGGTGGGAGACTGTGAAGCAGCCACGCCAGTGGTTGTGGAGTCATCGTTGAAATACCACTCTGGTCGTTCTGAACATCTAACTTCGGTCCGTAATCCGGACCAGGGACAGTGCCTGGTGGGTAGTTTAACTGGGGCGGTTGCCTCCTAAAATGTAACGGAGGCGCTCAAAGGTTCCCTCAGCCTGGTTGGCAATCAGGTGGCGAGTGTAAGTGCACAAGGGAGCTTGACTGTGAGACTGACAGGTCGAGCAGGGACGAAAGTCGGAACTAGTGATCCGGCGGTGGCTTGTGGAAGCGCCGTCGCTCAACGGATAAAAGGTACCCCGGGGATAACAGGCTGATCTTGCCCAAGAGTCCATATCGACGGCATGGTTTGGCACCTCGATGTCGGCTCGTCGCATCCTGGGGCTGGAGTAGGTCCCAAGGGTTGGGCTGTTCGCCCATTAAAGCGGTACGCGAGCTGGGTTTAGAACGTCGTGAGACAGTTCGGTCCCTATCCGCTGCGCGCGCAGGAAACTTGAGAAGGCCTGTCCCTAGTACGAGAGGACCGGGACGGACGAACCTCTGGTGTGCCAGTTGTTCCGCCAGGAGCACGGCTGGTTGGCTACGTTCGGAAGGGATAACCGCTGAAAGCATCTAAGCGGGAAGCCTGCTTCAAGATGAGGTTTCCACCACCCTCGAGGTGGGAAGGCCCCCAGCAGAACACTGGGTTGATAGGCCGGACGTGGAAGCGGGGACAACCCGTGGAGCTGACCGGTACTAATTGGCCAACAACTTCACCACAACAACAAGACCATGTGATGACGCGTCCACTGTACGGTTCTGGAGCCACCCACCCCCCACACCAGGTGTGGGACGGCGAATGGTGAGAACTCCATAGAGTTACGGCGGTCATAGCGAGGGGGAAACGCCCGGTCCCATTCCGAACCCGGAAGCTAAGCCCCTCAGCGCCGATGGTACTGCGTGGGAGACTACGTGGGAGAGTAGGACACCGCCGAACACCCATTCACCTATGGGCCGCAACAACCGTTGCGGCCCATACGTGTTTC
>NZ_JAYDZY010000026.1:0-2508 GCF_035607575.1 Georgenia sp. H159
GTGGCGGTGCGCCGGGCGGTGAGGTCCGCTCGCCCGTCGTCTCCTCGGGCCGTGTCGTTGTGCTAGTCATTTCCCCCCACTTTCATCGCGGTGCTCGCCTACGAGGTCACGAGCACCTGCGCTTCCCCGACCGCGACCTGCACCGACTGGGAGAGTCCGTCCATCCGGATAGTCCCGGTCTGCCCTGCGCCTTCCCAGGTGATGACCCAGTCCGAGGTCGCCGTGACGGTGAACTTGTCACCTGGCTCGCCGGCGGACGTCGTCCTGTAGACGTGGCCGCAGTCCGGTGACTGCTGCCGTCCGTAGCTCGCGTGGTACGCCGTGCCGGCGCCGTGGCACACGACCGTGTTGCCGTCGCCCATGTCCCAAGTGATCGTGTCGACTTGTGCGGTCGCGGTGACCGTGATGCCGCCGGCCGACGCCGAAGCCGAGATGGGGCCAACCGTGCTCGGGCCGGGCTCCGCCGCCCACATCCACACCGGCATGCCCACCAGACCCAGAGATCCGGCACCCGGCTCGGGCACGATCCCGATTCGAATCGCCTCTAGATCCATCGAGTCCACCGCGGTCTGCGCAAGTTCCCGTGGGGAGGGCACCGGTGCTACCGCTGCAGGTGGCTCTGCGAGCCAGATGAAGATGTTGCTGATGAGCGACTCTGGGTCGGGGATATGGCAGTGGTAGATCGCCCCACCGTCAGCCGGATCACGCCCTCCCCAGAGGGGGTCACCAGCTACGGGCTGCGGATCAAGCCTCGTGTAAGCGGAAGGGTCCTGCCAACACGGCAAGTCCGGGCCGGTATCAACCGGTCCCCGCTCATCGGAGATGTCTTCGGCGGAGGGAGGAGCCGCCGGTACCTCAACCGAGATAATGCAGACTCCCGTGACGAGATCCACCTGGAGGCACTCAGGTGCGGCCTCAGTAGCTCCGATAGAAAACGCGAAGAGGCACGGCAAGGCGAGAAGTATGGCGACGGCACGCGTCAGTCGGCGGAGTCGCATGGCTGCTGCTCCAGAGTCTGGCTAGTCGACACTCGCCACCCACCGGCTGGGTCGTCCTCCCATTCGTGATTCGCGACGGTGTGCCGTTCCCATCCACGGGTAGGCCGTTCATCGGCAACGACGGAGCTGCCGTCCGCATCGACGATATCGACATCGCCGACATCGATGCAGACATCGAACTGGACCACCGGTACCGTCTTGCCTGCGCTGTCGGTGTTCTCGAGGTTGACGCTCTTGGCTTCGAGCTCGACGACCCTAGTCTCGCCGGTCTGGTGCCACCCATCGGCGCGCTCGCGCTCGAATTGTCGCTGACGCGACACCAGGGCGACGCTGACCGCGACGTCATCGAGGATGGAGAGATCCGCGTTCGGATTTCCACGAAGCTCATCGACTACCCGGTAGTACTCCCGTACCGCTGCCTCAGCGTTCTTCGCCGCGGTCTCTGAGTCGGAGGCGGGAGTTGGTGACGGGCTCGGCGACGGTGTGGGCGACGTGGAGGTCGCTACTGTCGGAGTCGGCGTGGCTGCCGGTTCGGGCGAGTCCGAGCATGCGGAGGTGACGACGAACACCAGGATTGTCGCCGCTGTTACTCTACCCCGACCCCCACGGTGCATGCCCTCGACGCCCTTGTTCGAGTTCTTCTCGCGCGCCCTGTGTGTGCGGACGACCTCGCGCGGAGGCCGACGTGTGGATTCTTGCAGATCCATGGGCCCGTTCACCACCCTTCTGCTGCGATCTGAACCAGCCCGGCCGGGTGGCAACGAGCAGCAGCGAGCTCGTCTGATGACCAGGTGTGCGGCGACCGCCGTGGCGTCGCGTTGTCACCGCACGACGTCGCTAGCGGGTTCGAGCCCTCCCTTGTCGGAACCCGCCCCGTGGCCGAACCGACCGCAGGAGCCCCCCACCGGCAGCCCTGAGCGCGGTGGCCTCCGTGGTCTTCACACCTCTGGCACCCGAGGCGCACCTGGCTGGTGTGACGGTCTCGATGCGTGTGGTCTCGGCGGGTAGCGGCTACGGCTACCTGCTCCGCTCGGTCGTGCAAGGCGACGGAGAAGTTGCCCAGGCGACCGGGTTTACGCGGTATTTCACGGAGGCGGGCACCCCGCCCGGTGTGTGGATGGGCAAAGGGGTTGCGTACTTCGGGACCGGTGAGCTGCGTCCCGGCATGACAGTGACGCCCGAGCATCTTCAGGGGCTTCTGGGACGCGGCAACGACCCGATCACCGGAGAGAGCCTCGGCCAGCCCTTCCGGGAGTACCCGACCGTGGCCGAGCGCACCGCCGCGTTGATCTCTCGCATCGACCGGGCCCTGCCTGCCGAAGAGTTCGACACCGAAGTGACTCGCATCCAGGCCGAGCAAGCCGCCCGCGGGCCGCAGACCGCGACCGCCGGGTTCGACCTGACCTTCTCCGTGCCCAAGTCGGTCTCCGTGCTGTGGGGCGTCGCCGACGCGACCACCCAGGAGTTGATTGTCGAGGCCCACCACGTCGCCGTCGCCCAGGTGCTCGAC